>JAJRWY010000291.1 GCA_024276575.1 Candidatus Binatota bacterium | reverse complement strand
GGCCAACCAAGCAAACGGCGCCGTCGCCACGAAGGCCAGCGGCCAGAAGTTGAACGGGGGATACAGCGCTATGAACAAGACGCTGCTCAGCGCAACGCAGACCACCGCCGCCGCGCCGGGACCGGCAAGCCACACCTTCATTCGAGAGCCGCCGGAAGCGGCCATTGGAAACACACGGACTGACACCATCGCGAGCATCGAGTCCGTTCAATATTACAAAACGCCGGCTAAGGCATCACCGTAAAGCCATCGCTTATGGGAGTGAGCGATTCGAAGTGCGGGTTCAAGGCCTGTGCAACGCTGTCCACGGTCCAGGTTTCGTCGCTGCTGAACTTGGTGCTCACGTCCGGTTGGCCGACCAGTGTGATCTCTTTGCCGTATACGATCAGTACGTAGCCCGACAAGCGCTCGGAGGCGGGTGAGGCCAGATAGCCGACCAGCGGCGAGACGTTTTCGGGGGCAAACACATCGAAACCTTCTTCAGGCTTGGCGAACATTGCGGCCAAAGTTCCCGAATCGTTCATCCGCGTACGTGCACGCGGCATGATTACGTTGGCGTTGACACCGTACTTCTGCAGCACTTGGGCAGCCGACATCGTCATCGCTACGATCCCGGCTTTGGCGGCCGCGTAGTTGGGTTGGCCGGGCGATCCGAAGATGAAGGCCTCCGATGAAGTGTTGATCAGCCGCGCATACACCGGTGCGCCTTCAGCTTTCGACTTGTTGCGCCAGTATTCGCTGGCGAAGCGCATGGTCGAGAAATGGCCTTTCAGATGCACGCGGATGACACTGTCGAACTCATCCTCACTCATGTTGAAAATCATGCGGTCGCGGCAGAAACCGGCATTGTTGACCAGGATGTTCAGATCTCCGAATTTCTCGATGGCGGTATTGATGAGGCTTTGAGCATCGTTCCAGTCGGCCACATCGCCGAAATGGGCGACCGCTTCGCCACCGGCCTTACGAATTTCCTCGCAGACCTCGTTGGCGGGGCCTTCATCCAGGCCCGAGCCGTCGCCGGCCGCGCCTAGGTCGTTTACCACCACACGGGCGCCCAAACGCGCAAGCTCCAAAGCCTCTACACGGCCCAAACCACGCGCCGCACCGGTTACAATCGCTACTTTTCCGTCCAGCATCATATCCGCTCCAGAATCGTTCCGGTGCCCACGGAGGCCCCGCAACACATTGATATAAACGCCGTGCTCGCGTCTCGCCGTTCCAATTCGTGCAGTGCGGTTACCAGCAGACGGCAACCGGTTGCACCCACTGGATGGCCGAGCGCGATCGCACCGCCGTTGACGTTGAGTTTGTCCATGTCAACGTCAAAAACCCGCGCCCACGACAACACCACCGCTGCGAAGGCTTCGTTTACTTCGTATATGTCAATGTCGCGCAGGCTCATGCCCGACTTTTTCAAGATGGCATTGGTGGCGTCGATGGGGCCTTCGAGCAAATAGTAAGGGTCGCTGCCGACCACCACGTCCCACAAAATGCGCGCCCGCGGTTTTAGTCCCAGTTCCCTGGCTCGTTCGGCCGTCATCCACAAAATAGCCGCAGCGCCATCGGAAATCTGTGACGAAGAACCCGCGGTGTGCACACCGTCGGGAAGCACCGGGTTGAGCGCGGCCAAACCCTCAGCCGTGCTTTCCCTGATGCCTTCATCGCTGTCCACTATATGGGTCTGCTCACTAGCCTGTCCCTCGGCCATCACGGGAGCCTCTATCGGCAGTATTTCCCGCTGGAAATGCCCTGCGGCAGCCGCGGCTTTGGCCTTTTGTTGGGAGCGAAGCCCGAACTCGTCACAATCCTGGCGGGTGATGCCACGCCTCTTGGCGATGCGCTCGGCCGACATAAACTGATCCGGGGTCGAATCCCAGGGCCAGTCGGCAGGCTGGAAGAAACCGGGGCCGCTCAACACGTTGGCGCCCAGGCCCACATGGCTCATGACCTCCACGCCGCAAGCGATGCCGGTATCGAGGCTGCCTGATTTGACCATCGCATTGACGAGATGATTGGCTTGCTGGCTCGATCCGCACTGCGTATCGATAGTGGTTCCCGCCACTGCGTAGTCCTTGCCACGTGTAAGCCAGGCATTGCGAACGACGTTACCGGCCTGCTCTCCGGCCTGGGTAACACAACCGCCGATCAACTGGCCGACCTCCGTAGGTTCCATACCCGCGCGTTCCACCACACCGTCGAGCACCTTGGCCAACAAGTGAGTGGGGTGAAATGCGCTCAGCGCCCCCTTGCCGGCCTTGCCACGGCCTATGGGCGTGCGCAAAGCTTCGACTATTACCGCCTCTCTCATTTTTGATTCCTCCTTGGATACAAAAGCCGTGGCCAGTGTAGTTCTCAGTCGAGCCGTCCCAGGATCATCGCGCTGGTAGGCACACCGACCCCCGCGGTCACCAAGACGTGATCGGCCCTATCCGGCTGGTTTACTGAAGTGCCACGAATCAAACGCACGCCTTCGTTGACCCCGTTCATTCCGTGGACATAAGCCTCGCTGAGTTGTCCGCCGTGCGTGTTGGCCGGCAAGCGGCCTCCAACTTCCAGGTTGCCGTCCTTCACGAAGTCCTTGCCTTCACCCCGGCCGCAGAATCCGAACGATTCAAGCTGCCACAAAACGATAGGAGTAAACGCGTCGTAGATGATTGCGGCGTCGATGTCGTCGACGCCAAGTCCCGACTGCTCGTAGACCTGCTTCGCCACTAGATCCATTTCCGGCAGGCTCGAGATGCTCGGGCGGTAAAAGCTCGTCATGTTTTCTTGGTCTTTGGCCGCAGCCTCGGCAACACCACGGATCAACGCGGCCGGATGTTTGAGATCCCGTGCCCGTGCGGGAGTGGTCACCACGCAAGCACAACCGGCGTCGGTCTCCTGGCAGCAGTCGAAAAGCCGTAACGGCTCGGCAATGAAACGCGACTGTTGATGCTCTTCAACACTCAGCGGGCGCCCGTAGAAAAACGCATCTGGGTTGTTTACCGCGTGCTTACGCGCCGACACCGCCACCTCGGCCAAGTCTCGGCTACTGCAACCATACTCGTGCATATAACGCTGCGTAAACATCGCCACCCAGCTTGCCGGCGTCAGCAAGCCGAAAGGCATGTACCAACTCCAGTGAATTATATCGGCAGTTACGACATCCTCGCCTACTCCCACACTGTAGCGACGGCCCGATCGCTCGTTGAAGGCCCGGTAAACCACGACGACCTCGGCCACGCCCGTAGCAACCGCCATCACCGCTTGCTGAAGGACGCCGATGCAGGCACCACCGCCGTAACCGATACGGCTGTAGAACTTGATGTCGCCGATCCCCACCGCACGGGCGACTTCTATTTCATCGTTCGCGTCCATCGTGAAAGTCGTCAAGCCGTCGACTTCGCAAGGATCGATCCCCGCATCGTCGATGGCGGCGGACACCGCCTCGCAGGCAAGTTGGAGTTCGGAGCGTCCGGAGTTCTTGGAAAACTCAGTCTGGCCGATTCCGACGATAGCAGCTTCGTCTTTAAGCGTAGTCGGCATGTTCTTATGCTCCGCTCGGAAGGTCGAGTTTTACGGTGGCGGTCACGTGGTCGCCCCAACTGTTGGATCCGGTAACCGACACCTCCACGCTATGGTCGTCGTCGTTCTTGGCGCTGACCTGGCCCGACATCCGCATGGTGTCACCCGGCAGGTTCGGTGTACCCAACTTGATCGAAACTCCCTTGAGCACAGCGTCAGGCCCGGCCCAATCGGTTACATAACGGCCGACCAAACCGTTGGTGGTCAGGATGTTCATGAAAACATCCTGCATACCCGCAGCTTGAGCCGCCGCCTTGTCATGGTGTACCGGAGTGAAATCGCGCGATGCCAGCGCACCGGCCACGACCAGGGTGGTGCTGATATCTATGGACAACCCGGGCAATTCCATACCCACTTCAGTTTCTTCGAATCTTACGGTTTTCATGATCCTCGCAGCATTGGCGCCCATGCAGCCACCGCCCCCACGGCCTGCCCGGAGTTCGCGCTCCTCCCGTTGTTATCGCTCATAGTGATTCCTCGCTTCCGGCGCCGGCAATCATTCGTCCCAGCCGACTCAGATGCGCTGTGGCACCGCCGAAACAGAGTTCCAACGCCTTGGCCTGCAAGAAGTAGCGGTAAAGCGGATAGTCGAGATCCACTCCCATGCCGCCGTGCAGATGTTGCGAGGTGTTGGCTATACGATAGCCGGTCTCCGACGCCCAGAATTTGGCCACCGAGCATTCCCATGCGGCGTCCATCCCCTGGGCCAGTTTCCACGCCGCCCGCTAGGTGACCCAGAGGGTGGTCTGCAAATCGATATAGGCGTCGGCGCAGCGATGCTGCACGGCCTGGAAAGAACCGATCGGCACACCGAACTGCTCGCGCTCGCGCACATAGTCCGCGGTGATGTTCAACGCTTTCTCGGCGACGCCCACTTGGCAGGCGCAAATAGCGATCACAACCCGAGACTCCATCCGCGCCAGTTGGGCTCCGCCGTTTTCTACACTTGGGGCCGCCCGCGTACCCAAGACGCTGTCCGCCGCCACCCTGACGGAATTCAGACGCAGCGTACTCAGCGTTTCGCAAGTCGTCGACTCGCCCGGCTCGATACTCAACCCCTGCGCGTCAGCGGGCACTATGAAGACCCTGATACCGTCTTCACTGATCGCCGGGACCAGGATGTAAGCGGCAAAGCCCGCGGCCGGCACCAACTCCTTGACGCCGTCGATTACCCACGACTCCCCTTCCCTGCGCGCAGTACTTGAAGGCTGCGCCGCGAACGCCCCACCGGCCTCTCCGAAAGCCGCGGTTACTATCAACTCACCGGCGGCTATGGCCGGAAGAAACTTCCGTTTCTGGTCTGCATCCCCGAACTCCGCAATGTTGCCCCCACCCAGAACCAACGCCGCAATCGCGGGAAGCGGAGCCACCACGCGGCCTATCTCTTCGAGCAACACACAGAGTTCTTCAAACCCGAAGCCCATGCCGCCGTGTTCCTCGTCGAAAGCCAGCCCGAGTAGCCCAGCTTCGGCCAGCGTCGCCCACAACGGACGGTCGAACCACTCGCCGCCTTCCTCGACAGCCTTGATGCGCTCGGACGTAACTTCTTTTTCGAGAATGCCACGTGCTAGATCGCGCACCATCACTTGTTCTTCGCTGTAGCTGAAATCCATCTCCGGCCCTTTACTTGCGCTTGACGGGCCTGAAGACCGGCAGCATCAACTCGTCATCGACCGCTTCGATAGACAACTGCAATTCCATCCCGATTTGCAGGTCTCCGGGATCGCAGTCGAGTACGTTGGAAACTAGGCGCGTCCCTTCCGACAGTTCGACCAGAGCGCAGATCAAAGGGTAATCGTAGCCGGGAAACTTCGGATACTGCATTACCGTGTAGCTGTAGAGTAAGCCCTTGCCGCCGGATTCGATGCTTTCCCACTTGATCGAGCGGCAGTACGCACACATGGGTTGTGGAGGATGGCGAAGCTCGCCGCAGCCGCTGCATTTCTGTATGAGCAGCTTGCCGGCGTCGATCCCCTCCCACCACCAGCCGTTGTCATGCCCCTTGGGTGGACGCAGGCGCTTGGGCTTGGCGGGTGCGGAACTCTGGCCTTCAGACGGCGCCGCGGCGGGCCGCTCCGCAGGTTTAAACTTGAGTACTCGGAAGGTCTGCCACGCAACCTCCTCGCCGTCTTGATCGCGAAAAGTCTCGCGCGTGTTGATGAAATAGCCGATGCCCAACGCAGTGGCCTTCTCGCCGGAAACGGCCTCTATACGAGTGGTGGACCTGAGACGGTCGCCGGGCTTTAAGTAGCGATGGTAGGATTGTTCACAGTTGGTCGCGACAACGCCGGTGTAACCATTGTCGCTGAGCAACTTATGCAATTCGGTTTGTCTGGTGGGCCGCATCCTGGCCGGGTCGGCCATCTCGATTCCCGGCAGCATCCATGCCTGCAGCATCGAAGGTGGCGATACGATACCACCATGCACGGAAGCGGCCGCAGCCTCGGCATCGGTGTACACAGGGTTGTTATCGCCCATGGCCTCGCACCAGTGCCTTATCATGGTTTCGTTGACCGGATCGCGGGCTAGGTCTTCGTCGCCGATGTCGACGCCGACAAAAGTTGCGAGCCGTTGCTCGAGTTCTTCTTTCGTTAAAGAGTTCACCTAGATCTCCTGAGTCGTCTCCGTCGTAACGTTATCGCAGTGCTCCACCACGCAATCCGCAGCCCCGTAGCGGGTCCGGCCGGGGCTTGTCAGCGCCGCTGCGCACGCGGCAGGCCGAGCCCCGCCATCGCGATAATGTCACGTTGCACTTCATTTACACCGCCACCGAAGGTAAGCGCAGGCGTTCCACGGTAAGCCTTCTCCAGCAAACCTCCGAGTAGCGCACCGGACTCGCCCGCCTTGATGATGCCGCCTGCTCCCACGATTTCGAGCAGCAGGCGGTAGCATTCGACAAAAAATTCACTGCCCATCACTTTCACGGCGGAAGCTTCGGCCATGTCGGGAACTCCGGCGCTAATCGACCAGGCCGAACGCCAGTTCATGACCTTCAATCCCTCGAGCTTCGCATAGACGCGCGCTAGGTTCGCTTGCACCCAGGGCTCATCGATCATGCGCTTGCCGACGGGACTTTGTGCAGCGGCCGCCCAACGCCTCACGTCGTCGAACAAGCGGTCGGCCAGGCCTGGGCAGGCCAGCGTGATGCGCTCGTGATTCAACTGCGAGGTTATCAAACGCCAGCCGCTGTTCTCCTCGCCGACGCGGTTCGATACCGGAACCCTCACGTCCTCGAAATAGGTAGCGTTGGTGATCTCGCCCCCCAGCGTCCTTATCGGAGTTACCGAGAAGCCCGGCGTATCGGTCGGCACCAATATTATCGAGATGCCCTTGTGCTTAGGCGCCTCGGGATCGGTCCGCGCCGCCAACCAGATGTAGTCGGCGTCCTGGGCGTGGGTAGTAAAGATCTTCTGCCCATTGATCAGATACTCGTCGCCGTCGCGGACCGCCGAGGTCTTGAGCGAGGCTAGGTCGGTCCCGGCGGAAGGCTCCGTATAGCCGATCCCGAACATCAAGCGGCCCTCGAGGATACCGGGCAAGTACTCGCGTTTCTGCTCCTCGGTGCCGAAGGCCATGATGGTGGGGCCGATGGTGTTAACCGCGATCACCGGCAGGGGGGCGCGGGCCCGGTAAGTTTCGTCCCAGAAGATGAACTGCTCCATCGCCGTACGGCCCTGGCCGCCATAGGTCTTGGGCCAGCCTATGCCCAACCAGCCGTCCGCTCCCATGCGGCCGACCACCTTGCGAAACACCGGGCCACCGACTTGATCCCACTCCTCGTCGAGTTCAGCACGCAACTCAGGCGTAAACAAATCCTTATAATATTGGCGTATTTGCTGTCGCAGCTCTTGCTGCTCGGGCGTAAAATCCAGAAACATTTATTGCCTTGCCTGCCCCGGTCGCCGGCACGCAGTGACACACCCGGCTCCGTCCAAAACTGGAACACGTTCTACTCGGGCGTACTATGAGGCAATCACACAGCAGTGGCAAAGCGTGAAGCAAGAGGCCGGTGCGCACCCGGGGACCGGACCGTAGCGGCCATGTCGGCACCAACATGCCAACTGCAAGACTGTGTGTTCAGAGCGCTAGACGATACAGCAAGGAGAACGACGGTAGCACTGTGGCACAAGCTCTGGCACAAGCACGCCCATCGAGAGGTGGGCCCGCGGGTATCGATGGAAACACCAGCTCAGGGCGCTCCGTCCAGGATACTTTCGAAACCCGAAGGCTCGTGGCGGCCGAAGACTATGCTCTCCAGCACGCCGATGCCGACTCGATCCCCCATAGTCACTCTGCAGACTTGGTGAAGATGGATATGCTTGTAGTCGAGCGGGTCTAGCTCATCGAGTTTCCACGACTCCGAGCCCACGCACAGGTCGCCCTTCCACATCGCGTGCCCCCACTCGGGATGTTGATAGCCAATCGCCAGCATCTGAAAACGCAAGAGGGGCTCGAACTCCAAGTGATGGGAACCGCCAGTGGCATCGACGAGATCGATGCTTGCGGCTTGTGGCCGGCGCGTCCCCGTGGCCCATGTGATCTCGTGGGAAGCGTCAGCCGCTTCGCGCACGCCCGGGTCTTGGCCGCGTGGAATATCAGCCACCGCAGCGTACTTGGGAATCAGCGCGGCGCTGAGTTGCGTGGAACGGCCTTGTTTGTCCTCGAAAGTGCCGAAGTGCACCCCGATATCGTCGAAGTGAACAGTGGACCACACCCAGTAAACTCCCGGATCCATGTTCAGCAGGCCCGGCGCCCCGCCTTGCGGCTCCCCTACCGGCCGCACACCCCACGACCTGTCACGGGCACCGGGGGTGGCGCCGGCAGCTAGCTCCACACGCTTACCCGCGACCGCGAAGTATCCCTCCCAGTATCCAAACTGGGTGAAACGGGTAGTGTCCATTATCAGATGGCCGTCGTCGTACATGGTGTTCTTCGGCTCTTGCAGCGGCGACGCGCAAGCCCGGAACTCCAGGTCACACTCTATCCCGGTCTCATTTTCGGCTACGATTACGCGAACCCTGCGCAAGGGCTCTATGACCTCGATCCTCAAAGGGCCAATGGCGGTATCGGATCTCTCGCGCGACGCTCTGCGCGAAGCATGGAAACAATGTTGCTCACCGTCGATCACTACCGAGAAATGCCCATCGGCAACCAGACGGTTAGGATAAAACCCAACACCTATTTCGAAGGTAAAGGCGGCGTCCTGGTCATAACCATTGAACCAATAGCGATCGTAGAAGTTGCGATCGCTTTGCGAAGGCTGGCTTATCGGTTCGGAAGTCTGATGAATGGGGAAGTCGTCAAAATCGGTGATCATGGTGTCTAACTCCAATCCGGGCGCAGGCCACCGGTAGCAGCGCCCGGTGGCCGGTGCCGGCCTACCTAACCTGCATTGTTCATGAAAGCTCGTCGCGAGAGTCGCAAGCACCCGCCATCTCGCCCCGTGCTCGTTCGTCCGCCACGCTAGCTCGCGGGCTCACAGCCCTCGACGTAGTGATAGCCTGAACTCGGGCTTCGTGCACGTAGGCCATCACCGCCTCTCTGGCGTGATCCGGTATACGAATCTTGGGATTGCGCGGGCCCAGCGACTGCATCACGGCGACCGCCTGTTCCTTTAGAGATTGCTCCATAGTCGTCACCTCCACGCCTTTTGTGGCGTGGCTTCAACATGCGCTTATGCTTTCGCGCTGAACAGGGGGGTTGGGCGAGCATTTACGCTGCATTACCCACTGGGCCGTCGGTTGGTAGGTCGCGTTGAAGTGCAGGATGTGGCGCCGGTCGTGATGAACGATGAAGAAACCACACACGACGTTCATCGTGGCCGTCGGCACCGTGAAGAAGTCCATGCCGGCAATGGCGGCCTTGTGGTTGCGCAAGAAGGCGACCCAGCGCCGCACGACATCGGGATCTGGATTGCGCTCGCGCAGACGACTGAGGTAGCGGGAGACGGTGGTTTCGGAAACCACAAGGCCGAGCTTGTGAAGTTCGCTCAGAATCCGCGGCGCGCCCCAGCCGTTCTCTCTGACCATCCGGCTGATGAGATCGCGGATCTCTGCCTCTATTCGTGGACGATCGATCAGCCCATGCCGCTTCGAGATTTTCGTCCAGTAGCGGCTAAAGCGCCGGCGCTGCCAGTCCACCACCGTCTCCGGCTTCACCACCACGAGCAGCCTGGCCACCTTGGCCATGACCTGCGCAGGGCGATCCAGAAGGCCCGGTCGGCGTCATGCAACTTGGGCTTGCGCCGACCCAGGTTCAACGCGGCGACCTGCTGGCGCAGAGCGAGATTCTCAAGGCTCAAGGACCAGCTCGTCCCTGGACTTGCAGACCGCTCGGATCAACTGAACCATCACTGTGAGGAAGAGAATGAAGGCGCGCCACATAGGAGGGGAGGAGTCTGACGTCAAAGCACTGCAACGCCGTGGCCACCGGCCGACTCGCTGTCGAGGCCCGTTTTTGCGCCTCCCTTGCGGTGACTCACCAGTCGCGCTAAGTGCCCAAATCTTAAGGCCGACGGAATATTGACGAGGCACACGGCGTGGAACTGCTGTTGCTGCCCGACGAGCCTTTCAGCTTTACCGAGCATCATCTGCGCTAACTGCGGGAAGCAGGGATCGACGCTCCGGCGGTGTTCTTCGACGGCAAGGACCTCAGTTGGTACGGCCCGCACATCCCCGGGGCTCTCGACCGCGTGCGCCGACTTCCGGCGCGACGGATCAGCGATAGACGTCCTTGCGACGCCCGATCTTCAACACCGTCAAGATGATGCGTCGCCCTTCGATACTGTAGAGAACTCGAAACGTCCCGACTCGGATCCGGAATACATCGTCGTATCCTTGGAGCTTGCGGCATCCGGCGGGCCAGGGGTTTGCGGCCAGCGCTCGGACCGCGCGCAATATGCGAATGCGATCGGTTTGTCCCAACTTGCGGAGTTGCTTCTCGGCGGTAGCCGAGACTTCGATTCTATAACTTGCCATCAAGTCCGAGGTCTTTCAGCACGTCAGACAAGGGCCTGGTGGGCTCATGCCGGACGGCCTTCAAGTCTTCAAGGTCCTCGAGCTCCTCAAGCTTGTCGACTATCGCATCTTCGACGAAGCGATTCATCTTCAGGCCGCGGGTTTCACAAACTTGATCCAGCGCCGACTTCACACGCGCATCTATGCGAGCTGCGAGCTGAGTTTGCGCCATGTTCGATACCTCCCGTAGCTTGGCTACGCTATCAATTAATATCCAATGATAGCTAACGAACGCATCGAGTCAAGATGGGAGCGCTTTCGAGCGCCTTGGTGCACAACTCTGGATCACACATCCGCACGGGGGAGGATCAGACCGCCGCCGATTTACCGGGAGTTGGCCGTTCACCTTCGCAGCTTCGCTTTGAATCCGGTGCCCGTGTTTCTGGACGGGGCATCGAACTCGGCGATCCAACACACGCCTTCGCTGTTGGAAAGCTGAAGCACGACCACCGGGTCGGCGTTGAATAGGAGCCCCTTTTCTCCCGCTGCCGGCGGAATTACCGGCAAGGGCGCCGGTAGGTTCGCACCGTCGGCCTTGAGCATGATCTTGGTTTTGCTGTTTGCGATGGTTTGCAGAACTACGTTGCGAATACCGTCGGCCAGTCCCAAACCGTCCTTGTATTTCCACCGCCCGGTCTTTTGCAGACGCCACTGTAGGCTCGAGGGGAGCGACAGCCTAGTGGCAACAGAGTAGCTGCCGTTCGCCGTGTCGTACAGGCAGACATCGTAACTCGTAGTCATGACCGGAAAACCGAAGTCGCCCGGTGCTGCGGTTTTCGCCTGGCGCCATTTCCAGGCGAGCTTGTGGCGAGCGCCAGAGACGATGGACAATGACGACGATTCCGCTGCTTTACAAGCCGGGTCCGGTTGCTCCAGCGAGTTGCAGGACCCGGCTTGGGAGTCGCAAGTATCTACCGTACAGGGGTTGGCGTCGTCGCAGTCCATTTGTGCTCCTGGCGTGCAGATGCCGCTTTGGCAGCTATCCGAAACCGTACAGGAATCTCCGTCGCTGCAGCCGCTGCCGTCGGGATCTGTGGCCGAACACTGCTTCGTGACTTCGTTACAAGACTGCGCGCAATTCGAATCGACGGTGATGAGCGGCAGGCACGGGTCGCCGGCATGTCCCAGGCATGCGCCGCCTACGCAAGTATCGGCGCCGTTGCAGAAGGTGGCGTCGTCGCAGGTGGTACCGTCCGCGGCGCTCGAGTCGGCAGGGCAGGTCCAGCTCATTCCGTCGCAGGTTTCGGCCAGGTCACAAGCGCCCACGCTCGCCCGGCAAACGGTTCCCGCAGCGGCGGGTAGGTCGGCAGGGCAATCGTTGGACACGCCGTTGCAACTTTCCGGTGAGTCGCAGGCTGCGCTTGCCGGCCGGCATTCGGCCGTGCTTTTGGCGTCCACCGGGCACAGGCCGCTGCTGCCGTCACAGCTTTCGGCCGGATCGCAAGCACCGGCCGAAGAACGACACTCGATGCCGGCGGCGAAGACTGAATCGGGAGGACAAACACTGCCGATTCCATCACAGTGTTCCGCGACATCGCAGGCGCCGACGCTTGCCCGGCAAACGGCTCCGGCGTCGGCGGGTAGGTCGGCGGGGCAGAGATTGCTTATGCCGTCGCAGCTCTCAGTCAGATCACAAACGCCCACGCTCGCCCGGCAAACGGTTCCCGCAGCGGCGGGTAGATCGGCAGGGCAATCGTTGGACACGCCGTCGCAGGTCTCGGCCTGATCACAAGCGCCGAGGCTTTGGCGGCAAACGGACCCGGCCACCGCCAGAAGGTCGGGAGGACACGCCAAACTCGAACCGGAACAGGTCTCTTCAGCATCACAAAGCCCGGAGCGCAGACGGCAAGTATCCCCTGAAGACGCCATCGCATCGCAAGTGCCTCTACAACATTCGCTGCCCGGCGCGCTCGGGTCGCATACTTCGCCCGCATCCACCACACCGTTCAGGCACGGAGAGGACTCGACCTTTAGGACATTGTCGGAATTGAACCCCGAGACATAAAGGCTGCGTTGAGAGTCGACGGCGATCCCCGCTCCGGAATCGAGCCCTATCTGTGTGCCGTTCGGCCCCGGCCAAGTCGTATACTGGAGAATCTGATCCTTCACTCCGTAAGGGCTGACCATGAAAGCTTCCGGCGGTATGTCGGTTACGGCGAATACGAACCCCTCCGGATCCGCCGCGATCGCCTGCGGCCTGCCCAAGAATAGAGTTTTGTACGGCAGCAGTTCGGAAACCCACCCCGCGGAGTTGATCATGTAAATTCCGGGAGTGCCGAAACTCGCTATATAGACGTTGTCTGCGGCGTCGATCGCTATGTCGATCCCCGCTGAGAACGTGTAGGAGAATCCGTCCATGAGCATCTCGACGACTTGGGTTACGGTCCCGTCGGGCGCAACTCGGAACACATTATGGGACCACATGCCGGAAACGAAGACGTTGCCTGAAGAATCGACGGCGATTCCGCGCGGCGCGCTCAACCCATTGCCGTTGCCGTCACCCGTTGCGTCGAGAATTTGACTGATCAGGCCTTGGGGAGTGATCTTGAAAACGTTGTTTGAGCTTTCTCCGGAAACATAGAGGTTCCCGGGGGAGTCCACGGCAATGTCGCTTGGCTGGCTAAGCACGTTACCGTTGCCGTCGCCCGACGCGTCGATTATCTGGGTAATGACTCCTCCGGGAGTGATCTTGAATACGTTCGAAGAATAACTCCCGGCGACATAAATGTTACCGGCTCCGTCCGCTACGACTGAAGCAGGATAATCGAGCGTATGTCCCTGGCCGTCGCCTGAGGCATCAATGATTTCCGTTATGGTGCCGCTTGGCGTGACCTTGAAGACATTGTCCGATTTGGCCCCGCAGACGTAGACATTGTCGGCAAAGTCCGTGGCCAGGGTGAACGCTCCGTCCAAGATGTTACCGTTGCCGTCACCCGTTGAGTCGAGCAACAGCGTTACCACTTGGGCTTGGGCCACTGCACCGCTGAACCCCACGAAGAGGAATACCGCCGTTATGATCATAGACCTCGGCAGGCCGCCGAATGCGCGTGGAGTGCAAGCGTCGCCGACCGCAGGCCGACGCGCGCTAAGAAGGTGTTTCATGTGCTTCCCCCCGATAGTGGTGACTACGTCCAATTCTTACCACGCGGTGCGACTCGTTTTCAATACTTACCCTGCGGTCCACGTCTCGGTCCATGGCCGCCGAGAAACCCACGCCGGTTCATGCCTTCGCAATCTGTGTTTGCGGCCCCGTATTCCCGGGCTTGGCTTCAGCGACATCGAGGTCCTCGACGTCTATGGCGGTCGCACGGCTAGCGGCGCTTTGTTAGTCCGAAGTTCCCCTACGAGTTCGAGCGCGAGTGATTGATTTCGTAGGGTTTATGCCGCGATTCAGATGTAGGTGACTGGGTACACTCGGGCTCATGGCGCGAGTTTGACCCGCAATAGATCGAGCGCCCGCTGCTGCAACGGCGTCGGGCGCGTGGTCTTTTCGAAAGCGGGCGCACTGCTCACGTTCGGCGTGCAGGTATTGCGAACGATCGAGCCAAGATCCGTGAGCAAGGTGCGGAAGCTGTGAACAGGGAAATCGTCTTTGGTTTTCTTGGTCCTGGCCTTGGATCGCGCCGAAACCGATCGCTCGGCCGGCGCGACGACGGAGTGACGCTGCGCCTTTGCCGCCTGGCGGTCGTCGTCGAAGAGAATCGGCGCTAGGTCGCGTCGCATATGCCACTCGACGTAGTAGGCAAGCATGCACAAAAAGATGTGGCAGCGCACTCGGTCCTCGAGCCGATGATGAATCGGCCGGACCTTCAGGTCGACGGTCTTGATGCTTCGAAAGGCGCGCTCGACGGTGGACAGCGACTTATAGGCTTCGACGCTCTGGGTCGCCGAGAGCGTCTGCTCGGGGACGCTGGTTCGGATCACGTAGATGCCGTCGAGCCGGGCTTCCTCGTCGATCTTTTCTTGCATGCGGCGAAAGCTGAACGAGGTGTCGGTGATCTCGAATTCGAAGTGCTTGGCCATCTTGCGCTTATTGGCCTCGCGCTCGACACGCCTTGCGATTGCCACCTTGCCGCGAAGCGGTCGGCTCTTGCGCTCGGTGGCGGCTTTGATCTTGTCGAGTAGCTTTTCGGTGGCGGCGAGCAGTTCGTTTCTCTTGCGCCCACGCTCTTGTATCAGCAGCGGGTTGCGGCAGGCCACCAGGCGTTCCCCAGGAAATGCAGGGTCGCGAAACTCGGCCAGATCCTGTTGGTCAAAGAGCGAGAGTTGAAGGCTGCCGACATCGACCAGCTTGCGGATCTGCTCAATTCGTAGCGCGCTGATCCAATCCAAGGCCTCGATGGCTTGCAGATCCTCACGGATTCGCGCCGAGGTAAGCATGCCGCGGTCGCCGACGAGAACGACGCTATTGAGATTGAAACGCTTGCGCAGCTTCTCCACCTGTTTTGCCACCGTTACCGGGTCGGCGGTGTTGCCCTCAAAGACTTCGACGGCTACCGGCCGGCCGTCACGGTCGCACATCAGACCGAAGTTGATCTGGGGGTTACCCTTTTTGCCGTCACGTGAGTAGCCGCGAGTGGCCAGGGGGCAGGTATGACCCTCGTACCAGGTGGAGCTTAGATCGTAGAGAACCAGAGTCCCTTCTTCGAGGTGACGCTTGGCCAGCGCCTTTTCGATCTTGTCCTGGTGTGGCGCCAGCCAGTCCATTGCCTCGTAGACTTCATCCTCATCGAGGTCTTCGAGCTCGAGCAGCTCACCGAGCGAGGAACTCAGAGTCTCTTTACGCATCGCGCGTACGGTGGCCAGCTTGGATCGCGGGTCGATAATGCGGGCGACGATCAAAGCCACGATGATGTCGCGCTCACGGCAGCGGCTGCGCGAGATCATCGAGTGCAGGCCGAGACGACGCAGACAGCCCAGCACAGCAGCGACATGTCCGTGGGGGCGAGAGCGGGTGATTTCGAATGCGTCTTGGGGGGCGCCGCCGACTGTGCCACCCTTGAGGAAGGCGCGAAATTGCTCAATGCGCGCATCGTCCCAGTCCGAGAGATTCGCGATCGTACGCTTCTTGACCTTGCCATCAAGGCGGTAGCTCTCGCGCAACAAGACAGCGGGTGGCGAATTGCGATTTGGGACGCGCTCGATGTACATGGCCACATGTATACGCCCCCCACTGTCGATAGTCAATAGATTATCACTAATCACATGGCTACATCAAAACACCCCGAAGCTACCCGAAAGGCCTGTAAATAGGTGACTTTTACGCTAAATCAGCGCTCAAAACGGGGGAACTTCGGGCTAGACGGTATGGAGCAATGAGGCGACCGGCTCCGTTTCGCGATATTGGGGATATTCAAAGAAACCCCCCGGCCGTAAAGCCGGAATGTCCGCGGGTTGCCCCAAGGGGCAGAGCCTTGATCGGACAATAATTCATGAGCGCAAACGCGATGGAGTGCGTCAGCCGTGGCCGAGCGGAGCGTTCGCCGAGCGGAGCATACCCAACCGTACATGAGCATCGGCGGGCGCGAGTACGGACGCGGATGGCGTGCTCCATCGCGAGCCGGAGGCGATTTGCGCCGTGAATTATTGTCCGATCAAGGTTAGTACGCCTGCGGGCCTCATCGCGGCGCTTGGGCCAATCTCACGGGCGCTTGCGACTCTCGCGACGAGCTTTCATGAACAATGCAGGTCAATCAGCGGCCATCAAACGTCCTCCGACAGCTTCCAGTAAAGCCTCGGCAGAGGATCGAGGGCGCACCATCACCGTCAGCTCTTGGATCTTGCCGTCTTCGTTGAGACGGATGAGGTCCAAGCCCTCCACGTCCTTGTCGCCGATCTTCGCACGAAAAATCAGACCGAAGGTGCGGCCGCTATCGTCACTAAGCTCGTCCGTGTAGTGAAAGCCGTCGAGCACTTCCACAATTATTCCGATCAGCCGTGCTACCGCATCCTTGCCTTCGAACGGGACAAAGGTCAGCGGGCTGTGCAACACCGCATCGTCGGCAAAGTGCGACATTACGGCGCCGGCATCTCCGCTCTCGGCAACCCTCTTGAACTCTTGAATCTCTATCCCCATTCCTTCTTCCCACCCCCGGCAAGGCCCGTCATCTCCGGCAAGGCCAGCAAATCGCATGTCAAGCCCGCCCGGCCCAGAAGCGGCACCGGCATTCGAGCCCCGATAGAAACCTCCGGACCTCTGCTCGATCCTCTAATCCCAAGCTTCCAAAGGCGTTCGCAAACAGCCGTAACACCTCGTCAGTAGCTGCCACCATAGATTCGAGACACCGTCCACACCAGCAACCCGCTTTCGCTGCCGGCATGCAATCCTGCAATCTTGCAATCTTTCCGGGACGTGGCCACACCCGTCGGTGCCCGCGCCGGCATTCGTTTTGGAGCGGAGCGAATACTGCCCGGTAACGCACTGCCTGTTAACAAGCTGTCCGGTAACGCGTCCTCCGAAACCACCGCTGCCGGTCTTGACCAAACTCAGACAAGGCGGCAGGCTGCGATCATGGCTGCACTGGACAAACAAACCTTCCTCGAACGCTACGGGCGTTATTTCAATCTCAAGCGAGTGGACACGATCGGGAACCTTGGCTTTCTCTTCGTGGAGGGCGGCGCCGAGGGGCCGTATTTCTTCGATAGCGAGGGCAACAAGTATCTCGACATGTGGTGCATGGGCGGAAATTTCAGCCTCGGCCGCCGCAACCCGGCGATTATGGCGGTTGCTGAAGAGGCGCTTCGTGAAGAGGAATTCGGATCGTTGTTCTTCTTCTCCGAAGCCAAGGGCATGCTCGCCGAGAAACTCGCCGAATGCACGCCCGGGCGGCTCGAAACCACACACCCCGCGGTCACCGGCGCCGAAGCCATCGACCTGTCGATCAAGCTGGCACGTGGCTGCAGCGGGCGTAGCGAAATACTCTATGCCGACCACTCCTACCACGGCTGCACCGGCTTCGCCTTGTCGATGATGGCCGCAGGCGACATGCGTGATTTCGCCGAGCCTCTGGTGCCTGATTTCAAGCAAGTGGTTTATGGAGACGCCGCAGATCTCGCGAGCAAGATCTCCGATAAAACGGCAGCCATCGTACTCGAAGCCGTACGCTCGGACGCCGATGCCAATATTCCTCCGCACGGTTACTTCGCGGAAGTGCGTAAACTGTGCGACGAGCATGGCGCGAAGCTCATCATCGACGAAGTGGTCTGTGGAATGGGGCGCCTGGGAACGCTGTGGGGCTGCCAATACCACGGCGTCGAACCGGATATGCTGGTTACGGCCAAGGGGTTTTGCGGCGGTGTCTACCCGATGTCGGCAGTGGTCACGCGTCCTGAATGTCTGGATTTTTTCGGAGAATCGCCCTACCGCACGATATCGTCTTTCGGTTGGTCGAACATCGGCGCCCGCATAAGCCGGGCCGCTTTGGAAGAAACCGAGAAGTTACTGCCGCGGCTCCCAGCCATCGGCGACACCATCGAGGAAGGAGTGGACACGCTGGCGGCGCGTTATTCTTCGGTGATCCACGGGACCCGGCGTGCGGGAATGATGTTTGGCATGGACTTCGCCGACGAAGCCGCCGGTATGACCTTCATGGCGATGATGCTGGCTCACGGCGTGCTGACGGTCGCATCCAGCCAGCGCTTGGACATCGTTAAACTCTATCCCCCGCTAATCCTGGAGCAAGCTGAAATCGATCTGTTCCTGGAGCGAATGGAGAGCGTACTCAAGCTGATGAGCTGAGCCAGAACATTTGCGCGAGGCGTTACGCTGTAGCCGGCCACCGGAGCTACGTTACGCTGAACTGTAGTATAAGTGGGAAGTACTCCGCTGCTGATGGCCCCTGGTTTACGTGCTGCTAGTCAGACGACCGTTAAAAGTCATCCGGCTCAGCGGAACCGTCCGATATTCGTGACACCGGGCCGGGATGCCCGCACGAAGTGCTACGAACCGAGGCGCCCTGAAGCGCCGCTCCCGCGAAGCAGCGTGTACGAAGCGCCAAGGCCGCGGGATAGGAGGATTACAAGATGAACGATTTCATGCTCGACGAAGATAGCCGCGAGATGCAAGAGAAAGCCAGAAATTTCGTCCGTGATGAAGTCGACCCCGATTACCTGCGGCGCATGGACAAAGACGAGATCCGCTATCCGCGCGAACTCTACCAAGGCTTCGCACGCCATGGGTTGCTGGGACTGCGCTTTCCGAAGCAGTGGGGCGGACGCGATCTGAGCTGGGTTGCCGATTGCGCGGCCATGCAAGAAATCGGGGCCTTGGGGATGGCAGCAGGCTGCTCTTTCGTGATGCCTTCAATCGTCGGCGAGGCGCTGAATACCTTCGGCAGTGACGAGCAAAAGCAGCAATTCCTCAAACCGATGCTCGCCGGCGAGTTGGTTGCCGCCGAAGCGCTCACCGAACCGCGCGGCGGCTCGGATTTCTTCGGCGCATCGAGCCGGGCAGAGGACAAAGGCGACCATTTCGTGGTGCGCGGCATGAAACGCTTCATCGTCGGCGCCGAAGGAGCCGATTTCTTTCTCGCTTACGTCAAGACCAACCATGATCCCGAAGCTGCACCGCATGAGCGCATCTCAGCGATAATCATCGAGCGCAGTCCGGGCGTGGAAGTGAAATACATGTACGGGCTGATGGGAACCCGCGGCGGCGGCACCGGACGCGTGGTGTTTCGCGACGTAGAGGTTCCCAAGTCCAATCTGATAGGCCCGCTGCACGGTGGCGCGCTGGTCTTCAACACCATGATGGTGCCCGAGCGCCTGTGCTCGGCGGCGCCCTGCAGCGGAGGAATGAAAGCGGTGATCGACGTCGCGATGAACTATGCCGACCGCCGCAAGGCCTTCGGGCGGCCGATTCGGAAATTTCAAGCTGTCAGCTTCATGATTGCCGAGGCCCAGACCAAACTCGATCTAAGCCGTGCGATGATTTACCAAGCCGCCCGCGCCGCCGACCTGCAAGTGCCGTCCTTGCGCCGCATCGTGTCGGAAACCAAGAAATATGTGACCGAGGCCGCCTGGGATGTGGCCAACCTAGCCATGCAGGTGACTGGAGGCATCGGCTATACGGAGGTCTACCCGATCGAGCGCGCCGTGCGCGACACCCGGCTAGCGCAGATATGGACGGGAACCAACGAGATCATGAGTAACATGATCCAGCACGACCTATACCAGGAGTTCCATGCCGAACGTGGCCGCTACCGGGACTTCGAACGCGACGCGATGCACGCGGACGACAGCGAGAAAATATACGACGACGACGACATGTGGCGGGTCTACGACGAACAGCTCTGACCCGGCCGCTCGTCCCCGTTTTCTACACCGCCAAAAGCCCGTCGTAGAGTTCCATAAAGAACGACTCCGCCGGAACGACGTCTACGCTTCCTACGCACAGGCGGTCACTTTGTTGCACAAAATGACCGCGGACTAGTCAATGTGGAAGCATGCGAACGTGGCGGCCGAGGTCCTCAGCCGCCGGACATTGCCGGCATCAGTTCGAGCACGGAGTCGGGACCGGGGACCAGCGAGGTGTCGCCGGTCAACACCCCGTCGAGCACTACCCCGGCGAATTCGTGGCCGGGAATGTTCAACTGCTCGAGGTAATGGGCGATGGGAGCGCCCGGCTTGAAGGGCAACGCGGTTTCATCCTTGCCGTCGTTGTAGTGGCGTAACTGCGCGTGCAGAAGTATGCGCAAGGTTTGCTCAGGCACCGCTGCTGAACTCCTCGAGGCCGAATGCGGCTAGCGTGGCCGCAGTCGGTGCGCCTTGCTCGTTCCAACCCCGCATACGATAGAGTTCGTCGAGCATGAGATCGAGATCGGGCAAGACTCCGGCCGCCATCCCGTCGGGCTGGGCTTGTTCAAGCAAGCGCCGGGGCAAGGTGTCGTCTTTACGCCGCACCCCGCAGCGTACGCTGTAGAGCCGCTTGAGCTGCAACAACCGCTCGCCGGTATGCATAAAGTCGTCGCCGTCCATCTCGATGCCGGTGGCCAGATACGTCCAGTGAGCAAGCATCGCGGGCCCCACGCGGCCCGGGAACAGGAACTTACACAAGCCCAAAGGGTTGAACATCGCCTGGTAGTTTTGGGCGATGTAGCAAAGCTTAGCCATCTCGGCGCTGGAATCGTGGTCCAGGAAAGGCTCGGTATGGCTCATGTCCGGCGCGGGGACTCCGCGGCCGACGAAATAGGTAAGCGAATCCAGATGACAAGCACCGCGCGACGAGGTGGCGTAGTTAGGCGCCATCGAAACATGGGCCCGCGGGTCGTGGAAGGGCATCTCCAAACCCTTGACCTCCATAGTGTAGCGCTCGGAGCCATGCCCTATTTGTTGTGCAGCCCGCCGGCTTCCCTCGCCGAGAAGCGCACCCAGGTCTTGGCGCCTGCCGATCGACTCCAGCAGTCCCAGCAGGGCATCGCCGTCGCCCCATTCGAGTGAAATACCGCCGGTGTCGTCCTTGGAGATCAAGCCGTTTTCAAAGGCTTCAAAAGCATAGCCAACCACACCCGCAGCGGAAATCGTATCCATACCGAGACGGTTACAGATCTCGTTGGCACGAATGACCGCTTCGGGCTCATCGATGAGCAGATTGGAGCCGAATCCGGCCAGCGTCTCGTATTCGGGTCCGTGGCTGTAGGTGGGAACACCATCGGCATCGGGGATCTCCACCCTCTTGTGGCAACGAATCGGACATAGATTGCAAGTTCCATGCTTGAGCGGGTACTGGGCCATGAAGGTCTGCCCCGCAATACGCCGCGCGCCTTCGGTCCAGGCGCCGAGACGCCAGTTCTTTACCGGCAGGTCGCCGTGATGTTCGACCGCTTCGACACCGCCGGCCGTGGACCAGTCGGTAAGACCCTTGGTCGCAGCCAGTATTCCGGATCGCTGTTCCGCGATCGAGGCTTTGAGCGCGTCCGCAGCAAACAGTTCAGGCTTCTTCCGCCCCGAGGCATAGACGGCCTTGAGATTTTTCGAGGCCATGACCGCACCCATGCCGCAACGGCCCGCGGCCCGGGCCTCGGCCCCGTCGATCATGATTGCGGCAAAGCGAACGCCGAGTTCGCCGGCCGGTCCGATCGCCGCGGCACGGCCATACTTGCCGTGGCGCCGGATCAATTCGTCGTGAGTCTTGAACGTATCCAATCCCCACAGATCGTCGGCCGGCAGGATCTCGCATTTCTCTTCGCTCACGGCCAGATAAACCGGAGAGGACGCGGCCCCGCGGAGGATCAAGCCGTCGATACCGCACATCTTGAGCTGGGCCGGAAAGGTGCCGCCACCGGCCGCCTCACCCCAGATATCCGTCAGCGGGGAGCGTGCCGAGACCAGCAGTTTAGGAGTGGCCGGCGCACCGGTGGAGACCAGAGTGCCGACAATGAAGTACATCGTATTGTCGGGACCGAGCGGATCTATGGATTCGGGCTCTTGCTCCCTGAGCATCATCGCACAAGCCAAACCGCTACCACCCGCGAAACGGCGGAAATCCTCCGCATCGATCTCCACCCGCTTGACCGTGCGCGCCGTCAAATCCACATCCAGTAGTGCTCCATGAACGCCGTACATCACCAATCTCCTTTGCCACCCCGTATCGCCCGCGTTCAGTGCGGGCCACTGCGATAGTGGCCCGACCCAGCGGATTGACACCGACCACGCGACTCCTGCAGGAGGCCTGATCGGGCGGTCCATATTATTTCAATCCCAGGGGGGCAAAATGTGCCAACGCAAGCGGCGCTCGTGCTCCCTTTCCGGCCCCGGGCACCGCTCTGGTTTTTCACATACAGACGAACAGACAGACAGACAGACAGACAGGATTATCGCATCAAGATGGAAACACACATGGCGGCGGCGTCTTTGCCGATGATACCGCCGCCGTTGTGGGCAAGAGCAACGGTCGGAGCCTCCACTTGCCGGGGTCCCAAACGGCCTTGCAACTGCTCGGTTAGCT
>JAJRWY010000029.1 GCA_024276575.1 Candidatus Binatota bacterium | reverse complement strand
GCCAGCCGGTTGCGACCGAGCAGCAACAAAGCCGGCCCCGCATTGTTTGAAGAAGCGGTCACCGCTCTTTGCCTTATGACCGCACCTCGAAATTGACAAGCGCCTGTAGCGATCCTAGCCTTGACCTGATTCATGAAAGCTCTGCTACGAGCCGCAAGCGCCCGTGAGCAACGAGCCCCGGCAAAATGGAAAGTTACTCTCACACGGAAATCGTGCACGCCTCGTTGGAGCGTTGCTTCGACACCCTGGTCGATTTCGCCAACTATCCGCAGGTCTTTTCGATGATCTCGGCCGCAAGCGTGGAACACAGCGACCCCGGCGCCGGACTCTGGACGGTCCGATATGAATTGAACGCCATCTTGAAAACGATCAGCTACACGCTCGATTACCGTGGGCAAAGGCCGGAACGGCTCGAATGGAAGATGGCACGTGGTGATCTCAAAGACATCGAAGGCGTCTACGTCCTCGAAGGGCTCGAAGACGAGTTGACCGAGGCCACCTGCACTCAAGCTTTGGAGGTCGGAGTCTGGGTGCCCGGGCCGATTCGCAAGATCTTCGAGGAATCGGCGCTGGCGACATCAGTGCGCGAATTCAAAAAAGCAGCCGAGCGCGACAGCAGTTGAACCGCAAAACAGCGGAAACGGCGTAACGGAGCGAGGTGGCCGGCGATCGCGGCTCAAAGCAAAGCTTTCGCCAATGGTACCCCGGATAAACCGGGCTCGGCTAATACGGAGCCGCCTGAGAGCGTGGCTCAAAGCGAAGCTTTCATCCACATTACCCGTCAGGAAGCTATCGGATCTTACCCGCAAATGCTTGTTTTTGTTAAGAACACGGCTTCACGTCGATAACGTTGCCCTGGTTGGTTTCAGCGGGTTACGGCACTCGAAGGCGCCTAGTCCAACAGGCTCTCAGTGGGCCTCTCAGTGAGCCTCTTAGTGGGCCTCTAGTGGGCCTCCTAGTGGGCGTTGATGCCCCAGGCGGCTTTGTGGAGCACGTTGGAGGTGGCAAAGCCCACCAGCTTGAAGCCGCTTACGGCCACCAGGGCAATCATGCTGATCAACAAGCCGTATTCAATGATCGTAGCGCCGCCGTCATCGCGCAGGAAGCTAGATACTTCGCGCCTTGCGCGCTGAGACCAAGCTCTCGGGGCCGATTCTCTCATAGACTTCATATTTCTCTCTGACCTCGGAATTTTGATCCGCCCAAGAGCGCTACCGGCCCTTGCCACCTGCCCCACACAGGCCCCACATGGGTTCCACATGGGTCCCTCAATAACCGCGGCTTCGCCAACGCTTCACCAAGCGGGCAAGCGTGCGACAGCGCCCCTCAACGCCCCGATTCCGCCCAACTCCACTCCCCCGCTATACACTCCCCCGCTATACCCTTGAAAATTGACCCCCTAGATAACCGATATCAAGCCGAAACCGCACAGGCGACAGCGCTTACGAGGGAGCAAACAGCGGGTGACGCAGCCCTACAACCGCCACCGTCTCTATGCCCGCAACCTGATTCGACGGCAAAACCGCTAGCGCAAACGATAGCAAGAACCGAACGCCACAGTAGCGCTACATGAAAAGAGGCCAAACCTTCGGGCCGGCCTCTTCTTCTTAGATGGTAGTTTCTTAAATGGTGGAGCCGAAGGGGATCGAACCCTCGACCTCTTGACTGCCAGTCAAGCGCTCTCCCAGCTGAGCTACGGCCCCTCGAGATCTTCAGTCTGCCCGCGATATTAGATGTTTTTGCCCGTGCGAACAAATTTGCTGGCTCCGCGCCCGCTACCGGCACGCTGCCCTGCGAGTCTCCGGCCGCAAGCATGTGGGGCAGAAAGTTCAGCATGCCGGTTTATCGATGTGGCGCGATGGCAAGGCGCGCCGCAGTATCGGCAGCCCACGCTCCTGGGGCTTAAACAGCGTAACGGCCGAAAAGGCGAAAACTCGAAAAAGCTTGGTTGCGCAAGCACATCGTCTTAGGATGCCGGCGGCATGCAGCCCTCCGCCACCAACAATAAAGGAGAAAGACCTTGTCCACTCTAGCCCTCGTCCGCCACGGCCAGTCTCAATGGAACCTCGAGAACCGCTTCACCGGATGGACCGACGTCGCGCTCACGGAACTTGGCCGCGAAGAAGCCAGGAAAGCGGGGGAACTGCTCAAAGACACGGGCATCGACTTCGACTTGGCCTACACCTCGGTGCTGAGCCGTGCGATCGACACCCTGAACATCATTCTCGAGGTTCTCGGCGCCGTGGATCTGCCGGTCACGAAGGACCAGGCGCTCAACGAGCGCCACTACGGTTCGCTGCAGGGGCTCAATAAGGCCGAGACCGCGAAGAAATATGGAGCCGAGCAGGTGCACCTGTGGCGGCGCAGCTACGACGTAAGGCCTCCCGACGGCGAGAGTCTCGAGGATACCGCGGCCAGAACCCTGCCCTTTTACAACGAGCATATACTGGCCGATCTCAAGGCCGGCAAGAACGTGCTGGTGTCGGCCCACGGCAACAGCCTACGCTCGATCGTCATGGAGCTTGACCAACTCGGCCGCGACCAAGTACTGGAACTCAACATCGGCACCGGCATCCCGTTGGTCTACGAGATCGACGAAACGGGAGCGGTGCAATCCAAAAAGATCCTGGAGCCGTGAGCAAAGCAGGCCTCACCCGCAAGATCGCCTTGAGCCTAGCCATCGGCGCCGCGTGCTTGTGGCTGGCCTTGCGAAAAGTCGACTTCGCCGAGGTCGGGGACGCGCTTCATCGCTTCGATTTCCGTTATCTGGCACTTGCGGTGCTGATCAGCCTGCTCATACAGGTCTTCCGGGCCTGGCGCTGGCAGATCGAGTTGTCGCCGCTGGCCGAGCTTCGCTTCCCTTTGCTGTGGCAGGTGGTCTCGGTGGCTTACATGATGATCAACGTGATGCCGTTTCGCCTCGGCGAGCCGGTGCGCCCGCTGTTGCTTTCCTGGAAGAGCGAACTGAGCATCGCCTCCATCGTCGGCAACTGGGTGTTCGAAAAGATGATGGACGCGGCGGCGATGGTGCTCTTCGTCCACATCACGCTGCTGGTGGTAAGCGGCCTTCCGGAAGGAGCACAGGCGGCGTCCTGGGTGAGCCTGAGCATGTTCCTGCTGTTGCTGGGACTGGTCACGGGATTCTGGCTGCGCGGCGAGAGCTTCTTTGATAAGACCATCGGCCGCGTGCTGACGGACAGTGCCGCCAACAAAGCCCGGGCGGTCCTGGTATCCGCGCGCGAGGGCCTACAGATACTACCCGACAAGCGCCTGGTGGCGGTGGTATTCGCAGTCACGCTGGCGCTTTGGTTCCTGCCCATACTGTCGAGCTATGTGTTGATTCTCGGCTTCGGATTCGACGTTCCTTTCGAAGCCGCCTTCGTGGTCTTCATTTGTATCGGCGCGGGCACCGCTATTCCCAACCCACCGGGAATGGTGGGCGTGTTCCAGGTGGCCGCATGGGCGGCCTTGAGCTTGTTCGGAGTTCCCAAGGCCGACGCTGTGGCCTACGGAATCCTGCTCAACGCGCTGCAGTTCACGACCCTGGTCGCGCAAGGATTGGTGGCACTTCCTTTCGTCAACGTAAACCTTGGACGGCTGACCCGCGAAGCAGTCGAACATCAACCGCAGGGCGGCCAGTGAAAGCGGATTCTACACAAGCAGCGACCACGAAGAGCGCCGAGCAGGCTACACCGGCGCGGGCATCCACCGCGGGAACCGCAGCGCATGCGGCACCAGCGCGAGTATCCACGGCAGAAACCGTCGCGCATACCAAGCCGGCGCGGGCATCCACCGCGGGAACCGTCGCGCGTGCCGCGCCGACAACGGCGCGCAGGCACGGTTGAAGCTGTGGCTAGCGCAAAGGAACCTACGCTCTTCGCCCACGCGGCCCGCAGCGGCAGCGCGGCGGCGGCACCGCTGGCCGAGCGCATGCGGCCACGCAGTGTGGAAGAAGTCGTGGGACAAGAAGCCGTGCTCGGACCCGGCCATCTGCTCGGGAAGATACTCCGAGGCCAATCGCCGCCTCGCTCTTGTATACTGTGGGGGCCTCCGGGTAGCGGCAAGACCACGATAGCGCGCATGATGGCCGACCGTTCGGACTTCGAGCTTGCCAGCTTCTCGGCAGTGTTGTCGGGAGTAAAGGAACTGCGGAGTTTGATCGACGAAGCGCGCACGCGGCGTGAGTATGAGGCACGCGGGACCATTCTTTTCGTCGATGAGATCCATCGCTTCAACAAGGCCCAGCAAGACGCGTTTCTCCCTCATGTCGAATCCGGCGCCATCGTCCTGCTGGGTGCAACCACCGAGAACCCGTCGTTCGAAATCATCGCGCCGTTACTGTCGCGAGCCGCGGTCGTCGTCCTCGCCGCGCTCGAGGCCACTTCGATAGCTTTGCTGCTCGACCGTGCGCTCGAGGATGAAGAGCGCGGACTCGGCAAATCGGGGTTACGGTTGGAGGACGGTGCACGGAGCTTCCTGGCCGAACAAAGCGCTGGCGACGCACGCACAGCGCTATCGGCTCTGGAAGCCGCGGCGGCGCTGGCGCAAAGCGCCGGGAAAATTTCCATCGACTTGCGTCTTGCCGAAGAGGGTCTGCAGAAAAAGGCGCTACTGTACGACCGCGGGGGAGAGGAGCATTACAACGTCATTTCCGCGTTCATAAAGAGCATGCGCGGAAGCGACGCCGACGCCGCTCTTTACTGGCTGGCGCGTATGCTCGAAGCGGGAGAAGATCCGCTTTTCGTCGCGCGACGCATGGTGGTTTTTGCCAGCGAAGACGTCGGCCTCGCCGACCCCCAAGCACTGGTGCTGGCGATGGCGGTGCGTGATGCGGTTCACTTCGTGGGCATGCCGGAAGCCCGCATAAACCTCGCTCACGGAGCGGCCTATCTAGCGCTGGCACCCAAATCCAATGCCTCTTACGCGGCCTTCGAGGCCGCGAGCCGGGAAGTGAAACGCTCGGCCGCGCTTCCGGTGCCAAAGCATTTGCGCAACGCACCTACCCGGCTGATGAAAGATCTCGGTTACGGGCGCGGCTACGTCTATCCCCACGGCCACGAACAAGAGGCCTCGGGACAGAGCTACCTACCCGATCAACTATCGGGTAAGCGTTTTCTGAAAGGTGCGCCCGCAAAGAAAGCAGGCAGCAACAAAGGCAACTAAAGGCAACTGGTCCAAGCTGCCGGACCTGCACGATCAAGCCCTGCACGATCAAGCGTCACAACCTGGCCTGCATTGGTCATGAAAGCTCTGCTACGAACCGCAATCACCCTCCATCCCGCTCCGTGCCCGTTCACCCGCTGCGCTTGGAGCTGCCTCGCTGGCGCCGTCGGCTCTCGAAACGAGCTTTCACTGAACAATGCAGGTCGCTGCCCCTGCGAGCATCACCGCGCAGCTTGGTCGTCTGCCCCGGGGTATTCGACCCGAAACAGGGTCAATCCGCAGGCCGGCGCAGTCCGGCCGGCGTCGGCCCGCCCGCCCGAATCGAGCAGCTTTTGAAAATCCTGCACGCTCATGCGCCCTAGCCCGACCTCCGCCATGGTGCCAACGATGATACGGACCATCTGTTTCAAATAAGCCGTCGCGCGAATCTCGTAGCAGCGTAGCCCTCCGCCGGCCCCACCCTTTGAAGCGCCAACGCCCGCATGCGGCGAAGCGCCCCCCACCCCGGCTACCGGGGCGTTGCTCGCCTTGACGCGTGGCTCATGACCCGGCACTGCTAAGCGGCCTCCGGCCGGGCTTTCTGTAGCGCTGCCGTCCATTGAGCCCAGCGCTTCGCCATCCGGGTGGGCGACCGCTGCACCCAGCAGTGCTGCATCCCGGCCGGCGGCCGCAGCATCCAGCAGTCCGGCATCCGGATCACCGCCGCCGCCGTAATCCAGCCAGCGGCTCTGCATCACCCGGCGCCGCGCGTGTGCGGCTTCGCAGTCGGCGGCGCGAAAGGCCGAAAAATCATGCTCTCCGGCCAGCAGCTCCGCGCACGCTGCCATCGCAGTCCAGTCTAGAGGAGCAACGATATGCCAAGCCCGGTCGGCAAGGAACGGCGAGGGTGCCCGGCGGTTGAGAATCCAGTAGCGGTAACTGCGTGCGCAGGCGTCGCGGCGCGGATCGAAGCCGTCATTCACCGGTTCCAGGCTCACCACGCTTATCCCGCGCCCGCTAAGCGCATTGAGTGATGCGCGCAGGCGATCGAGATCGGTGCCGTCGTCTACGTCGAACGACGCAACCTGTCCGAGCGCGTGAACCCCGGCATCGGTGCGGCCCGAGGCCGACACCCTCACCGCCCGTGAGAAAACCGTGCGCAGAGCCGCTTCGATCTCGCCTTGCACCGTGCGTTGCGCCGGCTGAAGCTGCCAGCCGGCGTAATCCGTGCCGAGATACTCTATGACCGCCTTTACCCTCAGGGCCCCACCTCACGCAGCACCGGAGCATCAGCTCCCGAAGCCGCCCGCTTGCGCCTGGCCTCGTAGCGGTTGAGTGCATCCACGAAGGCATAGGCGCTGGCCATTACGATGTCGGTGTCCGAGCCGTGTCCGCGCACGCCGATATCGTCTACGAAGATGAAGCAGCTCACATGCCCGATGGCATCGGTCCCGCCGGTAATACCCTCGACCTGGTAGCTCTCGAGGCGGGGTTCGACCCCGGCCAACTCGGTAATCGCACGGTAACAGGCATCGACAATGCCATCGCCTTCGGAGCGAACCACTTTGTGGCTACCCTCGACCGACAAAGTGACTTCTACACTAGGAGCAGAGCCCAGCGACGCCGAGATCTTCACATCCACGATCTCGTAGCGCTGCTCCACATCGCCGTCCTCGGCGACGATCGCGAACAGGTCTTCGTCGTAGACTTCCTTCTTCTTGTCGGCCAGTTCCTTGAAACGCGCAAAGGCTTCGTTGACGTCGATTGCATGCAGGTCGACACCCAACTCGCGCAAACGATCGGCGAAAGCATGGCGCCCGGAATGCTTGCCCAGCACTAGGCGGTTACTCAAACGCCCTACCGATTCCGGGGTCATGATCTCGTAAGTCAGCACGTTTTTGAGCACGCCGTCTTGATGGATGCCGGCTTCATGGGCGAAGGCGTTGGCGCCGACTATGGGTTTGGTCGGAGCCAGCGCTACACCTATCACCTTCGATAGGGCCTGGGAGGCCGGATAGATCTGCCGGGTGTTTATCCGAGTTCCAACCTGGAAGTGATCCTTGCGCGTGGCCAGCGACATCACCACTTCTTCCATCGAAGTATTGCCGGCGCGCTCACCGATGCCGTTGATGGTGCATTCCACCTGCCGTGCGCCGCCCTCGACCGCGGCCAGAGAGTTGGCGACTGCCAAGCCGAGGTCGTTGTGGCAATGTGTGCTCCACACGATGCCGTCACCACCTGGAGTGCGGGCGCGCAGAGCTTCGAACAACGCACGGGTCTGCCCAGGCACCGCGTAGCCGGTGGTATCGGGTACGTTGCAGACCACTGCCCCCGCCGAGATCACCTCGGCGAACACCTGGCACAGATAGTCCAGATCGCTTCTCGATGCGTCTTCGGCGGAAAACTCTATGTAATCGAGATCGCGCCGTGCGCGCTCCACCGCCCAGACCGCAGCGTCGATGACCTCCTGCCGGCTCATTCCCAGCTTCGACTTCAAGTGAAGGTCGGACGTGGCTATGAAAATATGGATGCCGGGGTTGCGCGCGCTGCTCACTGCCGAAACCGCCGCTTCGATGTCGGCCTCACGGGTTCGCGACAAGCTCAACACCACCGGTGACTCCACAGTCCCGGCCACACTCTTTACCGACTCGAAATCGCCGGGGGAGGCAGCCGCGAAACCGGCTTCTATAACGTCGACTCCCAGCGCCTCGAGCTGCCGTGCCACCACTACTTTCTCTTCGACGTTCATGGTGCAGCCGGGAGACTGCTCGCCGTCTCTCAGCGTGGTGTCGAAAATCCTCACCCAGTCGTTCTGCGCTTCCATCTTGATTTCTCCTGCTTCTATTCGTTCAAATTCCGACAATCGATGCTAGCGTGGCGCTCCGAAACAGCGGCCGCAGCCGCAAAGCCAAACTCACATCCCGATATCGAGGATCTGAAAGCGGCCCGTAAAACACGAAAGCCGCGGTTTCCCGCGGCTTCGATTACTCCATCGGCCCCGCGGCGTCGTAAGCCCGCCCCAGGGTCCGTGGCAATGCCTTCTCGGCTTACACCACAGCGTAGACCCCAGGCGGGCGTCTAAGAAGCAGGTCGTCGCTGAGCAACTTGATCGCTGTGGCGGTGATACCGGTCATCGTGTTTTGAATTTAGCCGCGGCCGCCCGTCACTGTCAACCGCCGTATGCTTCGCCTGTAGTATGCTTCGCCTTGATCGGACAATAATTCACGGCGCAAATCGCCTCCGGCTCGCGCCGGAGCACGCCATGGGCTTACCGTATTCGCGCCCGCCCATGCTCACGTACGATTGGGTACGCTCCGCTCGGCCACAGCTTACGCACTCCAGCGCGTTTTCGCTCGTGAATTATTGTCCGATCAAGGCTCAGTGTATGGCTCAGCCGACGGCGCTGCCGGGCCGGGCTTGCGAATCGATGTCGCCGTTACGGGCCTTGTAATATCCGTAGGCCATGAGCGCCGGACCGGAGGCTACATAAACGGAGATGCCCGCGAAGATGAAAACCTGATAAGCAGCCACCGCAACCGCCAGCATGGTGACCGCGGCCACGAACGTCCACAGCGGCTGCCGCCGGTTGAGGTGTAGATGCTTGAAGCTCGGATAAGAAACCGTCGACACCATCAGCAAACCGAGCGTGTAGGTGAGCAACAACAACGCCATGGTCTTGTCGGGAAGGCCCGAACGCCCGACATAACGGTAGATGAGAACCACACCGGCCAGCATGGTTGCCGATGCCGGCACCGGCAACCCCACGAAATACCCGGAATCGGTGCGGCCGATCATGATATTGAAGCGGGCCAAGCGTATCGCCGAGCAGATCACGTAAAGTCCGATCGCGCACCAGCCCCAAGCCCCCCACGGCAACAGCGCCCAACTATAAATGAGAAGTCCGGGTGCAACACCGAAAGAAACCAAGTCGCACAAGGAATCGTACTCGACTCCGAAGCGGCTGGTGGTATTGGTAAGTCGCGCCACCCGGCCGTCGAGGCCATCGAAAACGTGGGCGGCGAGAATTGCCAGAGCGGCCTTCTGATATGAGCCGTTCATGGTCTGCACGATAGAGAAAATTCCACAGAACAAGCCGGCCGAGGTCAATAGATTCGGCAGTAAGTAGATGCCCCGGCGGGCGGTGCCGCTGCCGTGCAGTGCTCTTACTGTTGAGCTTTTTCTGTTCTCCATATTTCGACCTCTGCGCCGCGGGCTCCGGACCGGTCCAGGAGCGAGTCAGGCTTGCTTCGAAGCCGGGCAGCGAGCCAGCACGGTCTCGCCGGCAACTGTCCGCCGACCCCGCTCCACCTCGAGTTGCGCGTCGCCCGGCAAGAACACGTCGACACGCGAGCCGAACATTATCAAGCCGAAACGCTCACCGGCCGACAGGGTCATCCCCTCATCAATGTAGCAGACTATCCGGCGAGCGAGCCAACCGGCGATTTGTACCACCACCAGCGGATAACCGGCGGCCGCTTTCAACAACAAGGAGTTTGATTCGTTTACTTCCGAGGCCTGATCCGAATAGGCGGCTGCGAACTGTCCCGACCGGTGCTCGATCTTCTCGACCACGCACTGCACCGGTACGCGGTTGATGTGAACGTCGAGCGGCGACATGAAAATCGAAATCTTGGTAGTGGCCTGCTCGCAGAAGCGATGCGGGCGGGCATCGCGCTCAATCGAGATTACGCGTCCATCGGCCGGAGCGATCACCGCGTCCGGATCGGAGGGCGCCTGCCGCTCAGGATCGCGGAAAAACAACAATGCCGCCAGCGCCAGCACGAAGACCGGCAACGCACACACGAAACCGCACAGCACTGCAAGAACCACCGCGATCCCCGCCGGTGCCGCTGCGGCGTAGTATCCCTGTTTGGCAAACCTCACTTCGCGGAATTCCTCGGTTCTCCCAGCTTCATCAGCTTTATCGGCCCTGCTGACTCTGTTGACTCTGCCACCTGGCCCGGCCTCCTCGACTTTCTTGCGGCTTCCGGCACTCTCGGCACGCGCGGACGGCTTGTGC
>JAJRWY010000290.1 GCA_024276575.1 Candidatus Binatota bacterium | reverse complement strand
GAGAGTTTGAGGCCGTCGTCGAACTGCCCTCCGACTTTACCTTGAGTGCGATCGTTCCAGTGGGTTATCCCAAGGGCAAGTTCGGACCGGTCAAGCGGCCGGAGGTGCGTAGTGTCGTCTATTGGGACCGTTGTTAGCAAGCGGCAGGGGCATCATCGCGGACAGCAATGACCCACAGGGTGGCGGTTTGACTCCTTCGGCCGCTTTCATGTCCGTGGCTTGTTCCTATGGCCCACTATTGGGAAACATATAGGCCGACGGCACAGTGCTTATAGGAAGGCTGGCGCGAATACGGGTCGAAGGCGGCATCGGTCAGCCGGTTGGTTTCCGGGTAGTGCATCGGGATGAACAGCTGCCCGGGCGTACGGTGTGCGTTCCGAAGGCTCTCATACGGACCGAAGCTCGCCGTGAGAACACGATGACGCTTTCGTTCTGGCGCAAGCCCAAGTCGGCGGCATCCTACGGGCTGATTTCGACGTAAGGCTCTCGCGGATGCAGCTTGGCGAGCACCGCCGACCGGCCGGTGCGGGTCTGTGTGTGCCACTGGGCTGCACTGCCACGGCCGGTGAGCAACGTGAAGGGGTAGCGTTGCGAAGGCGCTTCGGGCGGTGTCCGGGGTGTTTCGAAGACGAAGCGCGCGCGACCGTCATTGTGAAAGAAGCGTCCGTCGCCGAAGAGCCGGCGTTCAGCAGGAAAAGCGCTGGCGGCGGCGGGAAGAGGCCACTGAACGCCGCCGTGGCGCTCCAGTATCGCGTAGTCGCGAATACCGAGGAAATCTCAGGGACGACCGGCCGACAACCGCTTGAGGATTTGGAAGACTGACTCCGCTGAATCCCAGCCCTTGAACATTTTGCCGCAGCCCCAGTACTCCGCGATCAAGCGAAAGATGGAGAAGTCGGCCAAGGCTTGGCCGGGCGCGCGCCGGGCGCGTTTGACGACTCCGATACGGCGCTCGGAGCTGATGAAGGAGCCGCCTTTCTCTCCCCATCCAGCCGCAGGCAGTAGGAGGTGGGCATTACCCACTGTGGCGGTGTCGCAGTACATGTCCTGTACACACAGGCGAGTACTTCGCGTACGTGATCCTGGTTGATCCATGAGTGTGCGGTGTTGGTTGCTCTCGGCCTCCTACCGCGAATGGTTCCCCGGCATAGCCTTCGCCATGAAGTCACTGCGGCAGTGCCTGAACTCTTGGCCCCCGCGTCTAGTCCCGGCCGGTAGGCCGCAAGCAAGTGCGGTAAAGGAATGAGAATCGCGCCACAAAGAAGAGGTAGGCGCCGATAGTGACTTCAACTGCCGTAATAGGCACGAGACATGTAAACGCCACGGTGCGTACCTCGCTTTCGCCGGTTGCCAGCCAAGAAATCGTCCTGATATGAGTCCATAGGAGAAAAAAGTCTTGGTTCTCGTGTAAGAAATCGATCCACGTTCCATCTCAGTATCAGGGAAGTTGCTTCATCCTTCGTTGCGAATGGCCGACGCAGATCCCGGGACCGCGGCGCTGCCAGGACCGGCATTTCGGACATAATGGTTGGAGAGAAGCAGACAGTCCTGCCTTGTTCATGGTAAGGGTGAAGACGATGTCTGAGACCTGTTACGCGGCGCATATTGACGCATCGAAAAACATTCACCGGCTTGAGGAGCATCTCCTGAAGGTTGCAAGCGGCGCAGCAGCATACGCTGCCGAATTCAGCTCAGACCAATGGGCGGAACTGGCAGGCCGTTGGCACGATCTCGGCAAATATTCTGACACGTTTCAGAAGATGATATTCGACGCGAACGGTATCGAGGCGCACATAGAACCCGAGCATGTCGCGCCGCGCAATCATTCGTCAGCGGGGGCACTGTACGCGGTCGAGAGCCTCGGCGTGCATGGACGAGTGCTCGCTTATCTGATTGCCGGCCATCATGGGGGGCTGCCGGATTGGTACAAGATAGACACGCCGGGGCAGGCACTGGGTGAGAGACTAAACGAGAATGAGTATCTAGAGGCTGCTCTCAGCGCGAGAATCCCCCAAGATATTCTTGCAAAGGCCAAACCGGTTCAGCCGATCATAGGCGGCCGTGAAGGTTTCGCACTGTGGGTTCGGATGCTTTTCTCGGCGCTGGTAGATGCCGATTTTCTCGATACAGAAGCCTTCTACGATTCCCAGCAGGCAGGCCGGCGGGGCGGATACCCACCTACAACTGAACTCAAGGATACCTTCGATGCCTACATGGAGTCGGTAACGGAAGAAGCCGACGATACACCGGTTAACAAAGTACGAGCCGACATCCTGGCCGATTGCCGCAACGCGGGCCGCCGACAACCCGGTATCTTTTCGCTGACGGTCCCCACCGGCGGCGGGAAAACACTGTCGTCCATGGCATTCGCCCTCGAGCACGCAGTCGAACACGGCAAATCACGTATCATTTATGCGATTCCGTACACGAGTATCATTGAGCAAACGGCCGACATCTTCCGGGAAATTTTTGGTGACAGCGTGATCGAGCATCACAGTAGCCTTGATCCGGAGCGGGAGAACCACAAATCGCGACTGGCTGCCGAGAATTGGGATGCGCCGGTCATAGTAACGACAAACGTGCAGTTTTTCGAGTCTCTGTTCGCTGCCAAGACCAGCCGCTGCCGTAAACTGCACAATATCGTCAACAGTGTCGTAATCCTCGACGAGGCACAGTTAATCCCCCCCCAGTTTCTCGCTCCCATCCTCACGGTCATGAACTCCCTGTCAGAGCATTACCGCGTGACATTCGTACTCTCCACCGCCACGCAACCGGCGCTAAACACCACCTCGGATAGCTTTGGCAGAACGTCGTTCAGAGGGTTGAATGGAGTACGGGAGATAGTCTCCGATCCAGATGATCTTTATCGGAAACTAGACCGCGTACGTATGGAGATTCCGAGTGATTTCCAACACTCGTGCGATTGGGAAGATCTGGCCGAGGAGATCGCAGATCATGAGTGCGTACTAGCAATAGTAAACACCCGCAAAGACGCCCGCGATCTCTGCCGGCTTATGCCGTAGGGCACGATCCACCTTTCAGCGTTGATGTGTGGTGAACATCGATCTCAGGTGATCGCAGGTATTAAGGCACGGCTGAAGGCAGGTGAACCGATACGCGTGGTCAGCACACAGTTGGTTGAGGCGGGTGTCGACCTCGATTTCCCTGTTGTCTTTCGAGCCGTAGCCGGGCTTGATTCGATCGCCCAGGCCGCCGGGCGCTGCAACCGCGAAGGTCGGCTCCCGGACAAGGGTAAGGTTGTAGTGTTCGTCCCGCCCCGGCCTGCGCCTCCCGGCCACCTGCTCCGCGCGGCACAAACAACGGTGTCTCTGATGAGCGGCTATGAAGGGGACCCTTTAGATCCGGAAAATTACAGGCGGTTCTTCGAGCATTTCTACAGCAAGTCGGATTCTGACAAGAAAGGTATCGAAACTTTGTTGCGGCCTGAACAAGACTTGAGTGATGTGCAGTTCCGCACTGCGGCGATTCGGATGCGATTAATCGAAGACTCGGGGGTTACCGTACTCGTTCCTTACTGCGATGATGATGGGAGCGACGAAGGAAAACGACTAATCGGCCTGTTGAGAAGGCGGGGACCTGAGCGATGGCTAATGCGTAAACTGCAACGCTACGCGGTCAACCTCGCACCGTTCTGGTTCAATAAGTTGGCATCGCGGGGAGATGTGTTGGAGCTGCACCCGGGGATTCACGCGCTAGCAAGTACGGCACTGTACCACCGCGACTTCGGGTTACTGCTGGAAGGCGAACCGATGGCCGCCGAACAAACAATATGGTGAGGATGCGATGAGAAGTTTTTGTCTGGAAGTCTCGGGCGATTTCGCCTGCTTCACCCGTCCCGAGATGAAGGTGGAGAGGGTCTCCTACGACGTGATAACGCCATCCGCGGCCCGCGCGATCTTCGAAGCGATCCTGTGGAAGCCTGCAATTCGTTGGCAGGTGCAAAGGATCGAGGTTCTGGAACCCATCAAGTGGATCAACGTCCGCCGCAACGAGGTCGGCGCAGTGATTTCCGTCCGCAACGTAAACGCGGCAATGCGCAACGGCAAAGGAAGCCTTGGCCTACGGATAGAGGATGATCGCCAGCAACGCGCGGGTCTTATTCTACGCGATGTAAGATATCGTATTCACGCCTGTTTCGAATTGACCGGCAACGCAGGCGTGGGCGATACCGCGGTCAAGTTTGCTGAGATGTTCGAACGGCGTACTTCCAAAGGTCAGTGCTTCAACCAGCCTTATCTTGGATGCCGCGAATTCTACGCAGCGTTCAGGCCGGTCGATCCGAAAGCGGAGGGTGATCCGCCGATCAAGGAGACCAGGGACTTGGGCTGGATGCTCTACGACATGGACTACAGCGATCCCGAAGATCCGCGTCCACTCTTCTTCCGGGCGGAAATGAAGAACGGCGCCGTCGACGTTCCGGCCTTCGACAGTGAGGAGGTGCGACGATGATCCTGCAAGCTCTTGCCGAGTACTACGACAGGAAAGCTGAAGCAGGAGATGCTCTCGCTCCTGAAGGTTTCGAGCTAAAGGAAATCCCGTTCGTCCTGGAGATCGATGCTGAGGGGCATCTGCTTCAAATCGAGGATACCAGTGAGCTAGTAGGCAAGAAGAAGCGAGCCAGGGCGGCTTTGGTGCCACAAGCCGTAAAGAAGACATCCAGTGTCGCGGCCAACCTGTTGTGGGACACGGCAGAGTATGTTCTTTGCATCGATACCCGTGGCAAACCAGATCGCGTGGCTGAGCAGCATGCCGCGTTCAGGAAGCGGATAGACGAGCTGTCAGCTACCGACGACGCTGGAATCAACGCAATCCGTAAGTTCTATGACTTGTTGGATCTAGCTACGTTTTCCGCTTTACCCGAGTGGGAAGAGATCGCCGAAACCAACCCTAACCTGACTTTTCGATTGCGTGGAGACCGCGAACTCGTGTGTCAGCGGCCAGCTGTTATTGCTGCTATCAAAGCAATAGGCCTGGAGAAGAGTGGTGACAAATCCCGATGTCTAATCTCTGGAAAGATGGACATCGTCGAACGCTTGCATACGTCGATCAAAGGCGTGTGGGGCGCGCAGTCGTCCGGTGCGAACGTAGTCTCTTTCAATCTTGATCCTTTTAACTCTTACGGAAAGCGGCAAGGCAGCAATGCGCCCGTCGGTAAGCGAGCGGCTTTCGCCTACACGACTGCTCTGAACCACTTGCTGGGTAAGGACTCGAGCCAGCGCATGCAGGTCGGCGATTCCAGCACAGTGTTTTGGGCCGAAAAAGAGAGCGGCATGGAATCCGCGATTCCAAATCTATTCGGCGAGCCACCGAAAGACGAACCCGATCGCAACGTTCGTGCGATCGAGCAACTCTTCAGGTCTATCCAAAACGGTCGATATATCGCCGATGACCAGGATACTCTCTTCTATGTACTCGGGCTTGCACCCAACGCCGCGCGTATTGCGGTGCGCTTATGGCATGAAGGCACGGTCGGCGAAATGGCCGAACGTCTCGCGCAGCACTTTGTGGATCTAAGGCTTTCGCATGGACCAAAGGAGCCGCAATATCTTTCGCTGTTCCGATTGCTAGTCTCCACGGCAAGCCAGGGTAAGGCAGACAATATTCCCCCGAATCTAGCCGGCGATTTCATGCGTGCGATACTTGAGGGTTTGCCCTACCCGATCACGCTGCTTGGCGCCGCAATCCGCCGTATCAAAGCAGAACGGAGGGTGACTTATCCGCGCGCAGCATTGATCAAAGCAAGCATTAACCGCATGGTGCGTTATTCGAATCCCGCAACCAAGGAGGAACTCAAAGTGTCACTCGACATGCACAATACCAATATCGGGTACCAGCTCGGCCGCCTGTTCGCAGTGCTGGAAAAGGCGCAGGAAGAAGCTAATCCTGGGATCAATGCAACGATCCGGGATCGCTACTACGGCTCCGCTTCCAGCTCCCCAGTCACGGCCTTTCCCGCTTTGATAAAACTGAGCAAACACCACATTTCCAAGCTCAGCAAGGGGCGGGCAATCAACTTGGAACGGCTGATCGGCGAGATAATGGGCAGCATCCAGGACTTCCCCCCCCACCTACCGCTCGCGGATCAGGGCCGTTTCGCTATCGGCTATTACCATCAGCGGCAAGACTTCTTTACGAAAAGATCCAAGGACAAGGAGATGACCAATGAGTAGAGTAATCCACCACCGGTATGACTTCGTGCTGCTGTTCGACGTGCAGGACGGCAACCCCAACGGTGACCCCGATGCCGGCAATCTGCCCCGCATCGACGCCGAGACCGGCAAAGGGCTGGTCACTGACGTATGCCTCAAGCGCAAGGTACGCAACTACGTTGGGCTAAAGCATGGGGAGCAGCCACCTTACGAGATATATGTGAAAGAAAAGGCCGTGCTGAATAGCCAGCACGAGCGAGCGTACGTGGCAATAGGTGCAGAAGACGCGCTGAAGGACGACAAGAAACGTAAAGGCGGCGAAAAGGTCGGCGAAGCCAGAGATTGGATGTGCATGAACTTCTTTGACGTGCGTACTTTCGGGGCGGTGATGTCCACCGGAATCAACTGCGGCCAAGTGCGTGGCCCAGTGCAGATGACCTTCGCCCGTAGCGTAGATCCGATTGTCACGCTGGAGCATTCGATCACCCGTATGGCTGTGGCAACGGTAGCTGAGGCGGAAAAGCAAAGCGGAGACAACAGGACGATGGGTCGCAAGTTCACAGTGCCGTATGGGCTGTATGCGGCCCATGGTTTCGTATCCGCGCCGCTGGCCACACAAACCGGTTTTTCCGAAGACGATCTTTCTTTGCTCTGGGAAGCCCTAAACAACATGTTCGAGCATGACCGTTCCGCTGCACGGGGCATGATGGCGACGCGCAAACTGGTGGTTTTCGAACACGAATCCAACATGGGTAACGCGCCGGCGCACGCACTGTTCGAACGCGTGCAGATGAGGCTTAAGGACGGGATTACAGCCCCCCGCAGCTTTGATGAATACGATGTCAGAGTTAACTCGGACAATCTGCCAAACGGAGTTTCGATTCTAGGGGTCTGATCAACCAGCCGGACAATGCTATCGCTGAGGCGTAGGCGGAAGAGGAAACACGGTGGCTCGGTGCCGATTATGGCGGTAAGATGGGATCAGTACCCGCTCGTAGAGGTAGTGAACAGGGGAAGAGGGGATGCATCTGTGTTTCCTGCCGCTGGCTATCATCGAGCGGAATGAGGCGGCGTCTGGTATGGACGGAAGCCCCCGTGACTCGGTGGCCTGCTTCTCAGCGACTTTATCGACCCGTGAAAACTAGCGGCTTCTTTTCCCAAGGATGGGCTTCGACTCTTGCCTCGGTTGCGCCGCTGCAGGTTGCTCCGGCTCCCTTATGGCATGACGCGGCGAAACCGCAAGGTGTAGTTGTGTGTGGTGGCAGCGGCATATGTGCATCGTGGGAGAACTCCTCGAAAAATAGGGAGATGAGATGGAAGGTATTGAGCCCGTCGCAATCTCGGCGTTGCAACATTTCGTCTACTGCCCCCGCCAGTGCGGGCTAATTCACGTCACGCAGGTGTGGAGAGAGAATCTGCACACCCAGAAAGGGCGTCGAGAGCATGACCGTGTCGATGTACCAAGAACCGAGTTGCAAGCCGGGGCGCGCATCGAGCGAGCGTTGCCGGTCTGGTCGGACGCACTCGGTCTGCTCGGCAAATGCGATGTGGTGGAGTTTCATCGTAATGGGGCGGTTTATCCGGTTGAGTACAAGCACGGGCCACGCAAGAAAGGATTGCACGACGACGTACAACTGTGCGCGCAGGCTCTCTGCCTCGAAGAAATGTTGAAGGTAAACATCGCAGAGGGAGCAATCTACCACGTTAAGAGCAGGCATAGGCGCAAAGTGGCGTTAGACAAAGCGCTGCGCGAAACAGTTCGAAAAACCGTTCTGAGCGTTCGCAACATGATCAGGGCTGCCATTCTACCATCTCCCATATCGGGTAGGCGTTGTGAGCAGTGTTCGTTGCAAGATATCTGCCTGCCGGACGCAACTGCACGGTCAATCGACCCCTTCGAACCGCTGGCGGAGGAGACATGCACCAAGTTCTGAACACGTTGTTCGTGATGACGCAGGGCTCTTATCTGCACTTACAACGAGAAACCCTCCGACTCGAGGTAAACAGGGCAACAAAGATGACCGTGCCCTTGCACCATATCGGCGGCATCGTCTTGTTCGGCAATGTGATGGTCAGCCCCTTCACGTTGCACCGTTGCGCCGAGGATGGCCGCAGCGTCACCCTGCTAACTGAGCACGGACGCTTCAAAGCGCGGCTTGAGGGACCGCAGTCGGGCAATGTGTTACTCCGTCGCGCCCAGCATCAACTTCTCGACGATGAGGAACGCAAGATAGACCTGATTCGCGCGATCCTCGCCGGCAAGTTGCAAAACTGCCGGGCGGTATTGCTTCGTGGGGCGCGTGAGGCCGCCAGTACGGATGACGTTACAAGCCTGCGGGAAGCGGCCGACGCGTTAGCCGCTTCTTTGCGATCGCTGCCGCGGGCCGAGAACGCCGATGTGTTGCGTGGAATCGAGGGCCAGGCGGCACGCAAGTACTTCAACGCGTTCGATTCCCTGTTACGCGTAAACCGGGAGGCATTCATCATGAACGGACGCAATCGTCGCCCACCAACCGACCGGATGAACGCGCTGCTTTCTTTTCTCTATGCACTACTGACCAATGAGTGCGTCTCCGCCGTAGAGAGTGTGGGATTAGACCCGCAGGTTGGGTACCTACATGTGTTGCGTCCAGGCCGCCCCGCGCTGGCGCTTGATCTGATGGAGGAATTTCGACCCCTTTTGACAGACCGTCTCGCACTCACCGTCGTTAATCGCCAACAACTCGCGCCAGCGGATTTTGAGATACGCCCTGGAGGTGCTGTGCAGATGTCAGACAACGCTCGGCGTACTCTTCTCACCGCCTGGCAGCAGCGTAAGGAGCATAAGATCCACCATCGAGAACTCGGCCAATCCGTACCGTTGGCACTAATGCCGATGATACAGGCGCGGATGTTAGCGAGATTCATTCGTGGTGAAGTTGATGAATATACCCCCTTCATGCCGAGATGATGCATGCATATCGTAGTAACTTACGATGTTAACACAGAGTCGAAGGCGGGTCGGCGCCAGCTGCGTAGGATAGCAAAAATTTGCGAGGACTATGGCCAGCGCGTGCAGTTCTCGGTGTTCGAATGCTCGGTGGACGAGATACAAATGGATGCGCTATTGACAGCACTGAAAGAAGAGATTCGGCCGGAGCTGGACAGCTTGCGGATCTACCGACTGCACGGGCTACGCAGTAGCGCAGTTTACACCATCGGCAAAGACACCTATGTCGACTTTGCCGATCCTTTGGTAATCTAAGGACACTTCTTTCAATTCGGAGGAATTCGCGAACGTTGAGCTATTGAGAAACCATTAGGGGTTCGCGATGGAGTTCTAGCTGTGATTTTATTGAAGAAATGCGGGACGGTTCTGCCGCCCCAGGAAGATTCTTCGGTGTGTTGGACTGGGTTCGCGCACATCGCGGAAGATTCCCACTCAGTTCCGCCTCCTGGAGAGGCGGAGTATCTCCCGGCCTTCGGGCCGGGAGCGGATTGAAACTCACCGACGCGCACCACGCGAGATACACTGATGCCGTATCTCCCGGCCTTCGGGCCGGGAGCGGATTGAAACGCGTCCGTGTCGATGAAAAACACCTTGCCGGTGTGTATCTCCCGGCCTTCGGGCCGGGAGCGGATTGAAACAAAGTCCGTGATGCGCTCGCATGATGGACTATCTAGTATCTCCCGGCCTTCGGGCCGGGAGCGGATTGAAACAGCGGAAATCTCGAAGCAAGCCGCTATCTAGCTGGTATCTCCCGGCCTTCGGGCCGGGAGCGGATTGAAACTGCTGGTCGGATAGCGAGATGCACAAGCCCTGCTGGTATCTCCCGGCCTTCGGGCCGGGAGCGGATTGAAACTACGTAGCTACTCCCGCCGTGATGCCGCGTCACCGTATCTCCCGGCCTTCGGGCCGGGAGCGGATTGAAACTCTCTGCTATCGACTGTGCGAATCGAGAAGACGCGATGTATCTCCCGGCCTTCGGGCCGGGAGCGGATTGAAACGCGGAGTGTCTGCGCCGCGTGCGGGAGAGTCGAGCGTATCTCCCGGCCTTCGGGCCGGGAGCGGATTGAAACCCCAAAGTTTCTGGGCTCTCCGCGTCGACTATTGTGTATCTCCCGGCCTTCGGGCCGGGAGCGG
>JAJRWY010000289.1 GCA_024276575.1 Candidatus Binatota bacterium | reverse complement strand
TTCTTGGCCGCCGTCTTCTTGGTAGCCGTCTTCTTGGTAGCCGTCTTCTTGGCCGCCGTCTTCTTCTTGCTGGCCGATTTGGCTGGCGCGCCCTTCGTCGTCTTGGTTCGAGCGGGCGTCCTCTTGCTCGCCTTCTTCGTCGAAACCTTGGCGATGGCCTTCTTGTGCTTTTGCCGTGTCGGACGAGGCACCGCTTCATCGTTCGCACCGGCACTCATATCCAGGTCGATACCAAAGACGGAGGACACGTCATCTGTCTTCAAGATGCGTCCTCGTCCCTTCTTCCTCTTCGTTGGAACGTCAGTGACGGCGGCGGCGATCATCTCGGCAGGCTCGACACCCCGAAGGGTGAAGAGCATCTCGGGTTCGTGGTCGAGGCGAGCGCCGACGCCGTAGAGTGCCGCCGCCACGTGCTTGCACATTGTCGCCCAATCGGGACACGAGCAGCTCAGGGAAATCTCCTTGGGCGATGGGAAGAGCCCCTCTCCGTGGCGGGTCACGACTTCCATCACGCCCTTCGAGATTGAACCTTGCAAAAGCTCAACCATCGAGTCGATCTTGCCAGCGCATCGCGTCTTGATGTCGTTCCAGCGCTTCTTTGCGAGCGGCTTGATCTCGATATCTACGTTGTAGAAACTGGATCCACTGACCATGGCCCGAACTCGGCCGGCCTCGATCTGCAAATCGATCACCGAGCCGTTGCGGGCATAGGTTCGTCCACGCGGAAGTCGGTTGTCGTAGTCGCTGTACGCCTCCAGATTTTCACACCACGATTCGCCCCAGAACGTCCTGGCGATCTTGCGCCCCTCGATTTCGACAGGACTGATCACCCGCCCGGATTTCTTAAGCTTGGCGATTTGTTTGGCGGCGCGCTGCCGACGCTTCGCTACTGGCACATAGGGTCGGAATTCATAGTCGTATCCCATCTTCTGCTCCTACTCCGGCCTTCGGTCCCATGTTCCAGTACCAGCCCGTCGTAATTCATAGCCGTATCCAATCTTCCGCGCCTACGCTTCGACCGCACTGTGCATATCGAGGCTCACGAGCGCGAGCAATTCGTCGTTGCTCATCTCGGTCAAGGTTGATTCGGCACCGCCGGAGAGGATCTCATCGGAAAGCTGTTGCTTGCCCGTGATCAGCTCGTCGATGCGCTCCTCCACCGTCCCCTTGCAGACGAACTTGTGCACCAGGACGTTCCTCTGTTGGCCGATGCGAAAGGCCCGATCGGTGGCCTGGTTTTCAACCGCCGGATTCCACCAGCGATCGAAGTGGATCACGTGAGACGCGGCGGTGAGGTTGAGGCCGGTACCGCCCGCCTTTAGCGAGAGGACCATGAACGGTACGTTCTCGTTTTCTTGAAACCTCTTGACCAAACCCTGCCTCTTCTTGACCGCGGTGCCCCCATGCAGAACTAGGCCAGGCTTGCCGAAGATCTCCGCCAGGAAACTCGACAGCGGATCGGTCATCTCGCGAAACTGCGTGAACACCAGCACCTTGTCTTGCCGTGCCGCAATCGGCTCACACAGATCCCGCAACCGAGCGAACTTGCCGCTGTGCCTAGCGTCGTAAACGTTGTCACCGAGCCACTGAGACGGATGATTGCAGATCTGCTTGAAGCGCATCAGAAACGCCAGAACCACACCGCGGCGCTTGATGCCCTCGGCTTCCTCCGCTTCGACAGCGCGCTTCATCTCCTTCACCGACTTCTGGTACAGCGCAGCCTGCTGTTTGCTGAGAAGGCAGTGTGCGGTCACCTCGGTCTTGTCCGGCAGGTCGGAGATGACGCTCTTGTCGGTCTTGAGTCGCCTGAGAATGTAGGGCTGCACCAACTGTCGGAGCGGCGCATAGGCGTTATGGTTGCGCGACGCCAACGACTTGCAGAATCCATTGAACGCCTTGGACGAGCCCAGCAGACCCGGATTCAAAAAGTCAAAAAGCGACCAGAGATCTCCGAGCTTGTTTTCCATCGGCGTCCCCGTGAGAGCGAGACGCCACTTTGCATCCAGCGCTTTGATTGCACGGGTCTGTTTGGCACCGGGATTCTTGATCGCCTGGGCCTCATCCAAGATCACACAGCGCCAACCGTACTCTTTGATCCACTCAGTTCGCATGACGGTGCCATAGGTGGTGATCACGGCGTCGTGGGCATCGACCTCGGACGCGGACAGAACCTTGATGCGGGCAGTCGGGAGATGTGATGGGTGCGCGATCAGTACATTGAGCTGCGGCGCGAAACGCTGCATCTCCGAGCGCCAGTTGTCGATGAGCGATGCGGGCACAACCAGCAGGTCGGTACCTTCGACTTTCTTGCGTCGCAGCATCGAGAGTATGCCGAGCACTTGGATGGTCTTGCCGAGTCCCATGTCATCGGCCAGGCATCCGCCCAAGCCCAGGCTCCGCAGAGACCATAGCCACTGCACACCGGTCTTTTGGTAGGGACGCAGCTCAGCCCGAAGACCTGCGCCTGATTCGATCTCAGCCCGCGCCTGAGGCGAGCGCAGCGAGTCCAGTTTGCCGGTCAACCATTTGCCGGCGATGACTTCGGACCACTCGGGCCGCGTATCTGTGCCCCCGTCACCGGTAGCACCATTGAGGTCCGCGCCCGCCAACATGCGCATCGCCTCGGCAAAGCTGACACCACCCGCTTCGGCTTGCTTCTGCACGTCACGCCAACTGTCGAGAACGTCAGAGAGTTTCTCACGATCAACCTCGACCCACTTGCCCTTGATCAACGCCAACCCCTCAGTCGACGCGAGCAATTCCTCGATTTCCTTTGTCGACAGCGGCTTCCCATCAAGGGTTAGCGTGACGTCGAAATCGAGCAACGCGGCCATGCCGAGGGAGGAAGGAGCCTTGCCGCCTACTGACACCGAGACCTTGGGCCGTGGCCGATCGCGGGTGTTCCACCAATCGGGCATTCGCACGACCATGCCTGCCTGCTCGTAGATGGGGACCTCACAAAGGAACTGGTGGGCCTCCCTGGGTGTCCACGATAGCGGATGATACACATCGCCGGAGTCAACCAGCTCGCGCATCATCTCGCTGCGTTCGGCGGCTCGCAACAGGGGGGAGAGTAGCGCCAGGAGCTTCTTTTTGTTCCTGGCCCCGGCGTACTCCTGGAGGGCTCGATTGAGGGGTAAATGTTGCAGCTTGGCTTGCTTTGAAACCTTGTGTGCATAGGTGGCGATGAAGGCGAAGGGATAGTCCGGGTCTCGTTTATTCTCGGCCAGGTGAAAGCACACGCGACCGACGACGTTCCAAATGGAATTGTGGCCCCGCAGGTAACCTTGCACGCCATCCTTGCGCTTGCCCGCTTCGTCGGCGAGAGCCTTGCCGACATCGATCCATATCTCAGCCAGAAGCGCGCTCGAAACCAGCTCCGATCCCTGCATCGGCGGAGCGGCATCAGCCAGGGCTTCGAGCTCGGCCTGGTCAGGTTCGGGAACGATGAGGGAGTGTGGCTCGGTCGGATCCAGGCCGGCGCACACCTTGGCAACGAACGACTGGCCCAGATCGCGCCAGAAGCCCACAGTGGGATCAAGATCGGTGACAAGCTCGACCGCACCGAGGTGTAGCACGCCATGTCCTCGACCCTTCGAGAATGCGCCGGCGATGCGCTTGGCAACAACAGCGGAGACGGTCGCCGCGGCGTCGACTCCCTCACTAACAACGATCCGGCCGCCGGGAGTCAGGCCGCACAGCAGCGAAGGTCGGGTAGCGGTGCCGGAATCGGACGCCGGCTCGGTCATGCCGGCGCCTTCCCTTGTTGGTCAGGCGCGAGCGCTGCTTGCTGCTGCGCGGCTGGCCGGGGATGGTCATCGGCGACAAGCTCTCCCTCCGCGCCGCATCTCTCACCTCCCGGGGACACGCAACTGCACCCGCGAGTCGGGTTCCACGTGACCTCTGTCCATTGGATTGTAGTCGTTGTCGCCACAATGCCCTCCCGACTCGAATCTACCACGTAGAAACGCTGAGCGAAGCCATGGTTCCATGGTGCATGGTGCCGCTGTTCCCGGCGATCCCACCTGATCGGTGCCGGAAGCAAGGACAGAATATACGGGGTCAAGCCGCAGTTCGCGGGCCGATGC
>JAJRWY010000028.1 GCA_024276575.1 Candidatus Binatota bacterium | reverse complement strand
TGGATGGATAAGACGAGGACAGAAAGTTCGATCCGAGTCGAGAGCCTCGAAGTATTGGACGAGTTGCAGCCAGAGACCGTAGCCGCGATGACAATTCAGCACATGCTTGACGGCGCTACACGGGCACTAAGAAAGACAACCTGGATTTTCAAGCTAGCAACCCTCTTCCGAGAAGAGATAGCGCTACGAGAGATGAGGAAGCTACATCGCCCATTGTTCGACCGCCTACACTCGGCGCAGGTACCGGCCCGGTTCAGGAGCAGCGTAGCCGAGCGCTGGAGAAAGCAAGATCTTTGGTCATGGGATCCACCATTGCGCACGGTGCAGATTAAAGCCGCAATCGTCGCATGGCACCTAGCGCTAACCGATCTGGACCTTTTCAAAGCAGAGCTATATCGCACGAAGAACAGAGCCGTGTCTTCGCTGGCACTAGCGCCCGGGGTAACAGAGTGGATTGAGAAAGCCCACAATCACCAAGAGGCATTCGCACCTGTTTACCTACCGATGGTCCAGGAGCCCGGGAAGTGGTCTAGCGATAGAGTGGGGGGGTACCGCTCGCACATGGCAAGACGCAAACCGCTATGCATGATGCAGCGCAGGGAGCACGTCAAGGAGATCAGCGGAATCGAAATGCCGAAGGTTTACGGAGCCGTCAACCTAGCGCAAGGAACCCCGTGGAGAGTGAACGCAGCGGTTTACGAAGTGGCGAAGGAGCTATGGGACACGAACGCACAGATAGCCGGTTTGCCGAACAGGGATGAACCATCATTCCCCGAGCGCCCGCCAGAAGAGCAGGCGGACAACCTCAAAAAATGGAAGTCGGCAAAGACAGAAGCCCTTGAGATATTCACCCGCAATGGGAGTTCACGGCTAAGACACCTACAGGTATTGGAACTCGCCCGCAGGTTCGGAGGAAAGACCTTCTGGTTCCCCCATCACCTAGACTTTCGCGGGAGGATGTACCCCGTCCCCGCATGGCTCAACCACCAGGGGCCGGACTTCGCCAAGGCAATGCTCGAATTCAATCGAACAAGCCGGGTTCTCCATGGGTCTCCAGAGGCCGAGAGATTCGAGGAGTATGGGGCCGGGCTCTGGAAGGGGGAAATCCCGTCTGGGCTTGTGGAAGAAGTGGCCCGAGATCCGCTGGACTGCACGGCATGGAAGGACGCGGACAAGCCATGGCAGTTTCTCGCGTGGGCGCTGGACGCTGCCGAGTGGCGCGAAAGCGAGAGCCACCCTATTAGGGTTCCAGTTTCATCCGACGGCTCAAACAACGGATTACAGATCTACGCGCTACTCATGCGCGACAAGGAGCTGGCCAGACGCACCAACGTCACGCCCGGATAGAAGAGCGACCTATATCAGCTAGTCGCGGACAAGGCATGGCAGAAGGTTTTGGTGGACACGCACGAACAGGCCAAGAAGTGGAGGGCCTTCTTACCGGAAGGCTTGCCTAGGGGTGCGGTCAAGCGCCCGGTCATGGCAAACCCATATGGGATTCGCAAGCACACCGCCCAGGACTACCTACGCAGCTGGATGCTTGAACAGCAGGAGAAGGTGGGACGGCGGCCATGGGGCCATTCGACCTACGCACCAGCCGCCTACTTAAACGATATCGTCTGGAAGTCGATGGAGTCACTAACCCGCCCGGCCGTTATCTGCATGCAGTGGCTACGAAAGATAGCCACGCAATCCCACACTCTCCGATGGACAAATCCCGTCGGGTTTCCTGTGATTCAAAGTTGCCCTAAAACGGAAGGGAAGACCGTTACCGTCTTCATGCACTCGACAAAGGTTGCGGTTACTCCAAGGAATAGGACGGCGGAAACGAGCAAGGTTAAGCAGCGGGACGGCCTACCACCAAACTTCGTTCACAGCCTTGATTCAGCGGCGCTCACAGAAACGATGGATAGGTGCGCAAAAGCCGGGATCCAAGATTTCGCGATGGTGCACGATTCATACGGGACCCGGGCCGAGGACGCAGTAACCATGAACCGCATCCTGCGAGAGACCTTCGCCGATATCTTTGAGAGACCACTACTGGCCGAGTTTGCCGAAGAGATATCACACTACTGTCCCGAGATAGAGATACCACCTGTGCCCGAGTTAGGAACACTCGACCCCCGCGAGGTAATCAGTTCGCCGCATTTCTTCGGATAGTTCCACGTGGAACCTGTGTTGGGAACTTGTGGGTAACTTGTGGGTAACTTGTCGATAACTAAATAGGCAGTCAAAATTCTGGACCTATGTGTCCAATTTATCCACACTGACTGTTGATAATTACCACACATGAAGACCCCTGAACCCGCATCGGACCTTCCGCTGGCCCTACAGGTTGCCCTGGATAGGGATATTGCGACCGCCACCGATCCCGAAATCCCATTTGTCGGTGACGAACTGGTTGCCCATCTGGATGCTAAGTTCCCATTAAGGAACCCAGAACCAGACGCATCCATTGAAAGGGTCCAGCGAATCGCCGGGTTTCAGGAAGCCGTGCTCTACATCAAGGACCTACACTCAGCCCAGGAATAGACCATGTGCATCGCCACCCCGAACGCGCCCCAGCAGAAGACCCCGGTGACCCCAGCGGCCCCATCCGCCCGCGAGAAGACGGCCCTGGAGATCATCCAGCCCATTGAGTTACGTGAGCGTCAGAGCCTCGCCGCACGCCTTGGGGTTCAGCAGCTCCGATCAGCCAGCGTCAACGCCCCCAAATGACCGAGATCCATCAAGGCCCGTCATTGTCGCCTAGCGACTCCGATAGGAAGCACCCGGCCCAGGCCGCATGGAACCAGCTCAAAGCGGACCGGGAGCACTTCCTACAGAAGGGCCGGGAAGTCGCATCCCTCACAATTCCCTTCCTGATACCCCCAGCAGGTGCGAACGCAACAACGAGCCTGCCCACCCCGTTCCAGGGCGTTGGGGCCGAGGGGGTCAACAACCTAGCGTCCAGGCTTGTTCTAACGCTCTTCCCGCCATCGGCCCCATTCTTCCGGCTTGTGGCCGACCCGGCGGCAGTCAGGGCGCTTGGGGAAGCCCAGGGCGCAGACCCCGAGGAAGTGGTCGAGAACGTCAATGCAGACATTTCGGTTATGGAACAGGAGATCCAGGCCGAGATCGAAAGCCGATCCCTGCGCCCCACGCTCTTCACGACATTTCGGCACCTGATCGTTGGGGGGAACTATCTCCTACGCTGGCAAGATGGACAGGTTCGCGGGTTTAGCCTCCCCCATTTCTGCATCCAGCGGGACAGATCGGCCAACATCCTTTGGATCGTCACCCGCGAAGTCATGTCACGCACGGCCCTACCCGAGGGCGTTTCGGCACCAAAGGACAAGGATTCAGTCGAACTGTTCACCGCAGCCCAGCGCCAGCCGGACGGGCGTTATCGGGTATGGCAGGAGGTCGGCGACTCCATCTTTAACCCAGACACCCTTGACGAGGCGGACCTGCCCTACATCGCCCCGACGATGTTTGATCTGGACGGGGAGAGCTACGGACGAGGACTCGGAGAGCACTATTTGGGCGATCTGATATCGCTCGAAGCCCTAGCCCGCTCGATTGTCCAGGGATCGGCGGCAGCCGCACACATCCTATGGCTAGTCAACCCAAACGGGTTCACCAAGGTTTCGGAGTTACAGAACGCTCGCACAGGGTCCTACGTCCCGGGGATCCCATCCGATGTTCAGGCCCTAAGACTCGACAAAAACGCCGATTTTGCGGTTACTGCCCAGACAGCCGAGCGCATCGAACGCAAACTATACCGCGTTTTTCTGCTCAATACGGCCATTCAGCGTGACGCCGAGCGGGTGACAGCGGAGGAAATCCGCTACATGGCCCAGCAAATCGAGGCGGCCCACGGGGGAACCTACTCGCTGATGAACGAGCAGCTCCAGCTTCCGATTGCCCGGCGCGTCATGGCCGACATGCAAAAGCAGCAGAGGTTGCCCGAGCTACCCCCGGGGGTTGTCACGCCCAAGGTAATCACCGGGCTCGAAGGGCTCGGGCGATCAGCAGAGCTCGAACGATTGAGGACATTCCTAGGGGTCTCCATGGAGAACCTAGGAGCGGATGCCGTGGCCAGCCGTATCAACGCGTCGAACGTGCTAACGCGCATCGCGGCGGCAACGGGTGTCGATGTGACGGGTTTACTCAAGAGCGACGAGCAGCTACAACAGGAGCAGCAGGCGGCCCAGCAAGCGGCACTCATGCAAAGCGTCGCGGCACCAGCAGCGGGCGCAGCAACAGCCCCGGTCACCCAGGCCGTCATAGACCAACAACTACAGCAGCAGCAGCAGCAGCAGCAGCAGCAAGCGCAATAGGAGCATGAAATGAGCGACACCCAAAGAGTCACGGTCCCCGACGACGACGGAGCGAGCGGCGAGCAAAACCCGGGGTACGAGAATCCCCCTGTGGAAGCAGGACAGCAAGCGGGCGAAGAACCCCAGGCAGCAGGGCAGCAGGCCCAGGGCGGGGAAGAAGCACCAGGCACGCTATCGATCCCCGACAAGTTCAAAAACCAGGACGGAACGCTAAACCAACAGGCCCTTCTCAAAAGCTACGGGGCCATGGAGACCGCACAATCCGACAAGGACAAGGCCCAGGAGCCGGCAGACCAGGATGCACAGCAGGCAGCCAAAGCCGATACCACCCCGGGAGGCGATCTAAAATCCGACCTTGACAAGTGGAGCGGAGAGATTGCGGAAAATGGAGAACTATCAAAAGAAACCATCGCCACGATATCGAAAAAGCACAACATCACGCCCGAATACCTAGGTGAGATCCTAGAAGGCCAGAAGGCGATTGCACAGATCAACGCCAGGGAAATCCAGGACGCCGCAGGTGGCCCGGACGCCTTCAATAAAATGCTTCAATGGGCGAGCAATGCACTTGGAAAAGAACAGGCCGAGACATTCATCGGCGAATTGGACGCCGCGAAGCGCAACGGACACGATGCGAAGCTAAAGGTTCTACTCGACGGGATGATGGCCCAGCACAAGGCGGCAACAGGCCAAGCGTGGGCCCCCGAACTGACAGGAACCGACCCCTCCGGTGAAGCAATCAAGCCCTTCAGCAACATCCGGGAAATGTTACAGATCCAGGGATCGCGCGAGTACAAGGAAGGTGACGAGAACTATCACCGAGTCTTTGACATGAGGCTCGCAGCAACAAAGAAAGCGGGAATTTTCTAAGCACGACCCATTCCCCCCTAGGCGCGTTCGGCATCATGCACATGCTCGGACGCGCCTTCCCTACACACCCCTGCCAGCACACGCTGGAGCGCCCCCTTTCATGGCGCAATCCCCGACTTGACCCGGGGCTTGCGTGGGCGCTTGCATGGTGAAACTCCATGCTCGGGGACCCAGACACCCTTGCCAACGCCACCCAAGCGGCTCGCGGCCCCCCACGGGGGACAACCGGACGGAAGCCCAGAGGAAAAGGCGGCAGCGGTTTCAAATTGAAAACTAGATTCGGAGAAGAGCCAAATGGCGACAATCCCCAATATCACCTCACCCGGCGAAAACGCTGGCGGTGGTGATTTCACAGCGAACTTTCTAGAGAAGTTCTCTGGAGAAACTGCGGCATCGTACAAGAACAACCTTGTACTCATGCACCGCGTCAGAAAGTACACCCTCAAGGGCGGCAAGAGCCACGTGTTCGGGGCAGTGGGCAACGCAACGGCGAAGCACCACGTTCGGGGAACACACACGGACGAGGGAACGAACGTCGGAGAGATCGAATTCGGTGAACGAAAAATCGACCTAGACCGTCCCATCTTCTCGGTCGCATTCGTGGACGAGATGGAGGAGTTTATGAATTCCTACGAGGTGCGTGGACCCGTTGTTGACTCGCTCGGATCGGCGGTTGCCGACCTAGCGGAGTCACAGCTCATGGCCCTACTTGCAATCGGTGGAGACTCTACTTCTGGAGCCGTCGCCGATCAGCCTGGAGGCAATGACATGGTTTACCTAAACGCCGACACCAACGGCGCGGACTACGTGGAAGCCATCAAGCAGCAGGTCCTATACTGGAACATCAACAAAGTTCCGATGCCGGGACGCTTTGCAGTCGTTCCTCCGACTCAGTACCAGATGCTCGCAGAGATGACCGATTTCCACAACGTGGATATCAATAACGGAGGCAACGGTTCTATGAAGGAAGGAACTATCGGGCGAATGCACGGGGTTGATATCCTGATGAGCACGCTAGTGCCCAGCACGGACATAAGCGCTGACCCTGACCCTAACTACGCGACAAACGGCAAGGTGAATGACTATCGAGTTAACGCAGCCAATTGCATCGGAGTATTCGGAACTCCCCGGTCCCTTGGAGTCGTCAAGATGAAGGGGTTTCAAATCGAGACCGAGTACGTTCGCAAGGACAAGGGCACCTGGTTCGACGCCTCGAAAGTCGTCGGAATGAACATCCTTCGCGAATCCGATTGCGGCGTCCTACGCACGGTGGCAATCTAGCCAACAGCGCGGGGCTTGCAACCGGCAGGCCCCGCGCTATAACCACACTAGAGGAATCAAGCCATGGCAGCAGACGCAACTAAGCTAGAGTCAATCAATGATATGTTGCAGACATCCGGCTACATGCGCGAGACTGCGCTCCCTTCAACGAGGACGGAGGTCATCGCCGCAGAAGTATTGCTAGATTCCGTTGATCGAAACATCCAGATGGAGGGATGGCACTTCAATTCACAGTACAACCAGACGTTCTCCCCGAACGCCGGAAACGAGGTTGACCTAGACGCGGATATATTCGAGGTGAACGAATCTTCGGGTAACGACTCTCCGATACGCCGCGACCCAATGAGTCCAACGGACTTGGCGAAGCGCGGACTTCGGCTATACAACGCCGAGACCGATAGCTATACATTCGAGTCCGACGTGCTCTTGAACGTTATCAGACAGGTGGCCTTCACAGACTTACCGCAATACGCCCGCGCCTTCATCGTTGCACGCGCATCCAGGATGTTCTACGCGAACAACCGGGGTCGAGACCTACCATCGGCGCAGGAGTTCGAGATGCGCGCACGAGCTTCATTCATGGCATCGGAGAACCGCAACGCATCGTTCAACATGTTCAACGGACCCGATACCAATTGGGTGGACTACCGCAGATGAGCGAATTCGCAAAGATAGTGCCATCGCTCACGGGTGGGGTTTCGCAGCAACCATCCAGCGTGCGATTCCCGGGGCAGGTGGAAGCCGCTGACAACACTTTCCTTTCGCTTGTTGACGGAGCGGTCAAGAGGCCGCCGACCGAGCACATTGCGAAGATAGTTGACGACGTTTCACCGAACGCCGCATTTCACCTGATTGAAAGAGACGGGAACGATTACATCCTCGTGGCTACAGACGTAGCCCCAGGTATCAACTCACTCGGGCTCAGGATCTTCGCAACAGATGGAACGGAACTTCTAATCCGGGGGGAGGACCTTTCTTCTCCAAGAGTCGATGTGATTTCCTACATCGGGGACGGACTGGACAACTACATATCAAACTGGCAGAACCCGGGGATAACCGGGCAGTGGGATAACTCGACTGGAGTCGATGAGATGGCCATTTCGGTAACGGTAGAGCCCGGTCCGCTAGGCTATGGAACCGCCGTCGAAATGGGCCCGGTGATTGCAGCAGAGCCAGGGATACTCGGGCAGTTTGTAGCTACTCACTTCGGAGACGACACCGCTTCGATTTCGATCTATGTGAAGAAGAAGGACGGGCTGGATGCCATCTTCATCGGACTTAGGAATACAACCACTTTCGTGACGATAGGCGCGACATTCGACTGGAACGGAACCGTGCTCAGAACCGACCCGGCTAACCCCGTATCGACGGGCGTTTCGCAGGTGGAAGACGCTGGAGGCGGATGGTACCGAGCTTCATTCATGATGGACACGTCAGATGGGGATGAGGTGGGCGAGGATGCGGCCCTAAAAGGTGAAGAGCTAGGGTATGTGCAGATGACCGTGATTGGGGCGGCATCAACCACAAGAGACTACTTCTGGGGAATCTCGCTAGACTTCCTCGATGCTGGAGCAACGAAGCCAAAGCCGATCGTTCGTCAATTCGGACCATTCCAGTTCCTGACCATTGCAGACACGGCGCTTGTCCTAAACAAGTCATGGAAGACTCGACAGATACCCCCAACGGGAACTAGTCGGGCGCTATGGATTGAAGGTCTCGCGGAGGTCACAGTCAGCGATGTAATCCTGCGCCTTGTTCACTTCCGAAAGCTTACAACGTACTCATGGTAACTTGTGACCAACGCAGGAACCTTCTCGGGATCAACCGTTTCTGGACGTAGCTACATCAAGCCATCAACATGGCCGAACGTTCCAGGAACACTAGTTCAAGAGGGACTCTGGAGTAAAGGGCTACTCATGCAGGCAATCGCCTTGCAAGTACAGGCATCCAGCCCGACGCTAAAGGCCGAGTACAAAAGCAACGCCGAGAATACTCTACACTGGATCGAGATTACATCGGAAAACGAGGTGACGGCTTCGACCATCACGCCGGATATCCTCGAGATCGAGATAACCAGCATCGCAGACACGCTATTCATCAAGTCGCAGGTGGCGGCAACGGGCGTCACCGCCCACGACTGGAGCGTGACAAACACGGCGGGGACCTTCTCAGGCACCTACACAACCGGCGGAGCAGAGACGACCACCCAGATTGCATCCGGTATCAGGGCACAGGTAGCGGCCGCACACAACTCACTAGCCAACACGACTAGCGCAGCAAACCTAGTCACCGTCAAGAGCTACACCCAGATCACCGACTTCTCGGCAGAGGAAGACCTATTGCTTGCATTCGGTAGCAAGGTCGAAGACGTGCTCTATATCTTCATCAAGCAGGGTGTATCGCTATCGGACTACACATGGGAGATCACTAACGCAGCCGGAAAGCACACTGGGACAATCACGACGGCCGCCACCGAACAGAAGACGCTAAACATAGCGGCGGCGATGCTCATGCAGATCCAGTCAGCCGACCCGTCACTAGATGCGAGCGTACGAATCGGATCATTGATCGAGGTTCGTTCGATCTTCCCCATAACAGAATTCAGGGTGTCGGACGATGGAGGGGATAACCTCATGGGCGCCTTCCAGCACGAAGTACGCTCGATGACCGAGCTTCCCGTTGACTTCCGAGACGGATATCGAGTGCGCGTATCGAGTGACCCTACAACCGAGCTTGAAGACCAGTTTGTCACCTTCACCACGGAGAAGGATCTATCTGTAGGGCCGGGAACATGGAACGAGTCAACAGACTGGGAACTAGAGCACTACATCGACCCAGCTTCCATGCCTAGAAAGCTTACGCTCGAAGAGGACGACGAGGCGGGGACCGTGACGGGGACACCGGGGGCCAACTACTTCACTATTCTCTTGGCGGATTGGACCCCAAGAACGGTCGGGAATTCAACGACTAGCAGGGTCGCATCGTTCACCGGGGAGAAGATTTCCGGGATGGCCTTCACATCGAATCGGATTGTCCTGCTATCGCAGCAGAATGCAATCGCATCGGAGGTCGGTCTCTACTTCAACTTCAACCGCACCACAACGCTAACGACCGTCGATTCTGACCGGATCGACATTGCAGTAAACGAAACCAAGCTCGCCGTCCTTCGGAACGTAGGAGAGCTTGACGAGCAGCTAATCCTCAGTTCAGACGAAGCTCAGTTTGTCCTTGCCGGACAACCGCTAACCCCCGCAACGGCTATCCTAAACAGGATCAGTTCCTTTAAGGTCACGGACCTGCCGCCGATCAGCTCGGGAAGCTCACTCTTCTTCCCAACGCTTGGATCGGAGTTCGCGGGAGTCCTCGACTTCTTCCGGCAGGAGCAGGGGGCCTACACAATCGACGAACTGACGATCCAGGTCCCTAGCTACATCAAAGGGGAGATACTACTATCCACATCCTACCCGCAAGAGCGCCTAGCATTCTTCAAGGCGGACGAGGATAATGCACTATTTGCCTACAAATATGAGTGGCAGGGAAGGGAGAGAACCCAGTCAGCATGGAGCCGCTGGACCTTTGGCCCTTCGGCCAATGTTCGCTACATCGACTTTTTCGAGACCGAGGGAATCGTCCTGATCGAGCGCGGGGGAGACCTGTTCCTTGAGCGCATCAAGGTTGGAGACGGGCTCACGGACACTGATACCACGTTCCAGGTTTGCATAGATCGACGGGTACGCGATTTTGATTGCGTAGTTGGATACTCACCCGGGCCCGGTACAACGGGGATCGACCTGCCCTATGACCTTGACCCGCTATTGACCGCAGCAGATGTTGCGGTGGCCACAACGCAAGGGGTCGAGCTGGTGGTCACATCCATCGGTACGAACAGGATCAACGTGCAGGGTGACCACACGACAACGGACTTTTGGGCAGGCCAGCGATACACCCAGAAAATCACGCTATCCGAGCCAATCCCGCAGTTCGACGGGCCGACGGGTCCCATCCCGAGGTCTGGGGACTTCACGCTCCACAACCTGGAAGTGCAAACATCCAAGACCGGATCATTTAAGGTGCAGGTCACCCCAGCCGGAATGAGTGAGACATTCGAGCACGCCTACCCGGCAGCAGTCACCGACCCGCTTCTAGCGGCTGTCCTATCGAGCGATGCGCTGATCGTCGGCGTACCTTCACCGGCCAGGGGGCTCACTGTTTCGCTTGTCAATGACACGGCACTCCCCTCCAGCTACACGGGACTTGTTTGGAATGGAGACCTATCAGCCTACAGGTCCGGGCGATGATCCAGATACGAGACTCAATTGGGAAAGACGTTGACCTACTTGCGCCAATTATGCGAGAAGCGGACAAGCAAGAAGCGATGGCGGCAGCGGGGTCAACTCCACTGGAGACACTCCGTGAGGCCATTAGGGTTTCCTCACCATGCTTAACGGCCATGGACGGGGAAACCCCCCTTGCTATGTTTGGGGTCACCCCAGCAGAGCGAGGCTCTGGAGTCGTTTGGTTCCTGGGCTCGGACGCCGCCACCGAACGCCCCAGGGAAATGATGCGCCTGTCTAGGCTTTGGCTAGGGCGTTTCCGATCACAGTTTCCCCTCTTGTGGAATTTTGTCGATGCCCGAAACACCGTCCACATTCGATGGATTCGGTCCATGGGGTTCGAGTTCTTGAGCACGCACCACGACTTTGGGCACAGTCAACTTCCGTTCCATTTCTTCTACATCAACGGAGACGCCTAGCATGTGCATACCCGGAGCAGCCGGGGCAGGCGGAGCAGGCGGAGCAGGCGGGGCAGCCGGGGCAGCCGGGGCGGGACCGATCATGGGATTGTTCGGGATCGGAAGCGCCGTAATTCAGGACAGCATCCAGCGCGGGGCGATAAACGCCACCAACCTATTCAACTCGCAGCAGGCAGAGCTAGTACGCCTAGAAGCGAACAGAGCCGCTAAGCAGAGGACAGGCGGTGTCATCGCAAGACGCCAGGAGCTTCAAGAAGGAGCCGCACAAGAGGCGATGGATATCACTCGCCAGGCAATCCGCGCCGCAGGGATAGCTCGGCTTGAGGGGGCTGGGGAATCCGTTGGCGAGGTGCTGGCGAGCATCACGGCCCAGGAGATGACAGGGCGCGAATCAGTCAAGAGGGCCCAGGAGTTTGGTGGAATGGCCGACGCATTCGAGTTCGGGGCAATCGCAGATCAGGCCCGAGGACGCGCCCGCGCCGCTCAGAGGCCACTACTCATCAAGCCAGGGGCCATCGGTAGCCTTCTCGCCATTGGCGGAGCGGGTCTACAGGGCTACATGCAGGGCAAGTACCTGGATTCCCCCACGGACTAGATCAGGAAAAACAGACAATGCCCCACAGACAACGCTTTGGAGTGCAGGACCTACAGGTCCCCGCACGGCGCGGAAGCTCTATCCGCCCGGTCGATGGATTCGTGAACGCAGCGCAGGCACCGCCCAACTTCGGCGTAGACGCACAGAATTACGCCAAGGCAGGTCAGGCGATCATGCGCGGATTGCAGTTCCAGGCGCGAGCAGAACTGAACGAGGGGAGGGAGGATAGGCAGCGTGGATTCCTTGAAGGAAATCTCGACCCAGAGATAGCGAGAAAACTAAGTGACGCGCTCCAGGCAGCGGCCAAAGGAGAGACTGACCCCGAGAAGATCAGAGAAAACCAAGCTCGCGTCATTATGAAGATGCGGGCAGAGGGAGTCCTTGGGGAAGAAGCTGACCCGAACTACATCATCGGAGTGCGCAGATCCGAGGGGATTAGAATCGGCAAGAGGGCATCCATTCTTGCGATCAGCGAGATAGAAAGCCTATCTCGAATCGAAGACGAATCTGGAGAATTGATTGAAGGAGTACAAGAGCAAGCACTTGCACGTTTCGAGCAGATATTCGGCGAAGCGGCGGCCAAGCCCATCATCGCTGGAAGCACTTTGGCAAAAGGAGAGCTTGCGAGGATCAAGCAGCAAACAGCGGACAGGTTCTTTGGGGCGCTCGATACAGAGGTGAGGGGAAAGCTAAAGGCGCGGCAAGTTCAGATCCGAAAAGAGCAGGCGGCCGGTGGGTGGACAAACCAATTCGAGGTCAACTTTAAGGGGCTCGAAGACTTGCGAGAAGATGACGCAGACGTTCCTGCGGTTATTAAGTCGATCACGAATGGACTTGCTTACATGCGTGACGTTGAGGGAGTCCTAGACACGCATGAAATTATCGTTGGTGCATTCCAGGAGTACGCCACACAAAACGTACAGGATGACGTAGAAGGCGTCCTGCAGGTGGGGGAGCGAATGCTCGATATACCACTAGCAACAAACACGACCATCGGAACCGACAAGCGCGACTCGGTTCAGGTAGTACGTCAGATAATTGCGAGCGCACGGGAAGGCGTTGAAAGGATGGGTGTCCGCGTTGCCCAGAACAGATCACGCTTCTCAACGGAACTTGACCTGGCGACAAGCGAGACGGTTGCCGTGATACTGGAAGAAGATCCGCTAATCGACAAGAGCTTGCTATTTGACAAGACGGTTGAGCGATTGCAAGAGGACAAGCTAGTCACAGCGCTCATGGATGGGGCAGAGATAGACGCTCTATCAGAGAGAAACCTAGCCTCCATCAAGTCAATGATCGAGGGAGGGGAGGGGAGAGACACTGCGCGAATAAGGGAAGAGCTTGCGCAGATGGACCGGGACGGGGCGAGCGAGCAGGAAATCGAGGACACAGCGCTAGCACTATTGCCCGTCTTGGAATTCAGAAAATGGCGTCGAGAAAAGACAACGAACATATGGAGCAAAATTGGACAAAATCCGCAGGCAGCATATCTTCTTAGGGTAACAGGTGCAGATGCACTACCAGAGGAGCTATCCGACGAGCTGACGGCGCAACTAAACTTCATGCAGAACGATGCAAAGGGAGAGATCATCGCACTAGCTCTAGGAGCAGAAGACGACAATGACCCAAACGCATGGGCCAACGGGGAAAAGGCGCGAACCATCTTCACCGGACTACGCGCTTCTTTCCGTGAGATAACCGACGGAATCGATAAATCGAGAGACGACTTCGCACTAGGAAACTCCTTGAAGGACATAGCGCAAATGGACCTGGCCCTTGGGGACCTTCGCGGGAAAATCGCACCATCCAAGTACCGCGAACTGGTTGCAAAGAGGAATACGGTGGTGACAGCGACCGACAATCGACTATTCCAGGTTCCAGAGTTCAACACCACCCTACGGCAGTTGCCGATACTTGTTAAAGAGCTAGCCGCCCAGCAAGAGCTGGACGAGATAGAAACATCAAAACTAGTTGCCAGCGTTACCGGGAGATTCTTTTCAGAGTCCAGGGCGCTATCGAGAAACATATCGGGATTTCCAGTCGAGGAGAGAAGTACACAGTCAGCGAAGGCGATCAGTATCGCGTCGGAAACAGCGCTCGAAAGCGTTATGACTCCGAAGCAGATAGCGGCATCGAAAGAGATCAAAGGACTAGGAATCCGAGAGGGATCACGGCTGGAAAAGGAGAATGCGAACTACGCGATATTCGATAGGGTGGGCTCAATGACGAGGGCAATTGAAGAAGACTTCATCGACCCTCCCGAGATACTCGATGAGCCTGGAAGCGTCCGACCCTTCTTTGGTAGCATCACCCAGGCGCAGGTCTACCAGCGCAGTTTGAACAAGGTGGCAATTGACAGGCTAGCAAGGATGTTCTCCGGTGAGCGTTCAGCAGAACAGGAAGAGCGCGAATGGGTACAGTTGGCCGCAATCGGCGGAGCCTTCTCGGCGGAGGAGATCGCATCGGGCAAAGGAAGCATCCGAGTCATGATCCCTAGACGGGAAATCAGGTACATTTCAAACGCCAATGGGCTTAGATCACCGTATGAGTTTACAGAACGAATGATTTCCGCCGGATTTGAGCTAAAGAAACACATGATTGTCGTTGGAAGGGACGGTCTAGTCTTTTACGACGAGGAATTCACCAAGCAAGTGGACCTATCTGATTTGAGCCCGACGCTAACGCTATATGCTCGGTCCAAAGAGGAGTTCGATACCTGGAAGAAAAACACACCCATGACCGAGCGCCGGGACTTCTACAAGAAGCGTGGGCTGAATGTCTCCGACATGCTAAAGGCGGACGCACTCGAAGAGAAAAGACAGAAGAGGCTTCGGCAGAGATACGAACGATGAAACCCACAAGGAGAAACAAGCATGGCCGGTGATATCGTAGGCGAGGTTTTCGAGGGCATCGACGCAGAGGACGAACAGAAGAGAATTGAGCGTGAGCAAGCCCAGCAGGCCCGCGAGCGATTGCGTGACTTCGACCTTGACGAGGACTCGGACATTCTCTCTTTCGAGGACACGCTTCTAGCCATCCCCCGGGGGATCGAAGGGTTCGGGCGCTCAATAGCCACGCTCATTCCGGGCGTGGACCTTGAGGACGAACGGTTCTTTGGACGCTCCGAAACAGTCATCGGCGCCGGGCTCGAATCACTGATCCAGTTTGGGATTGGGTTCATCCCCGGCCTAGGCGTGGCAAACGTGCTCGGCAAGACGAGCGCGGCGCTAAGGCTCAACGCGGCACTCAAGGCCAGCAAGGCCGGAGTCTTCACGGTTGCCGCCATGGAGGGAACAGTCGCGGCGGGGGTCTCCGACTTCCTGGCTTTCGACGGGCAGGAGAAGAACTTCTCGGCACTGATCGAGTCGATACCAGCACTGGCAAACCCACTGACCGAGATGCTCGCCACAGACGAGGACGATTCGCAGGTCACCTCCAGGATCAAGAATGTCTTGGAGGGAGCGGGCCTGGGCGCGGCGTTCGGCATCTTGATTGAATCCATAAAGGGGCTCAGGGCCGTTCGCAGGGCCCGCACGCAGGACGCGACACCAGAGACGCTTCGCAGAGCCCAGGTCGGGGCGGTGGACCCGGGGAGGGCCATGGAGGGGATCAAGCAGGCGGAGGCACTGAAGATCGGGGACGAGTCGGCAATCAGACCCGAGCTAGGGGACTTGCCCCCGGAGCCAGAGCCGACGGTCCCCGTTGAGCTTGACAATGGGCTCCCGCCCGATGGAACGCCGCCACGCCAGCTCCCCCAGGAGATCCCTGACGAGGCGGTGGCATTTGAGATATCAGTCGAGGAGCGTGCGAACCCGAGGGCAACGACCAATCCGCAGAACGAAAAGCAGCGGATTGAGATGATAGCCAACCAGCTCAACGAAGATATGTCGAACATCCCTTCGGCCATGGAAAACGAGGATGCGGCGCACGTTCTACGGGCGATGGAGGACGTGCTTGCGCCCGAGGTCCGAAAGGTTGTCACAAACGCGGAGACTCTGGAGCTAGCATCCAGGAAAGCATCTGCGCTGATGGGGCTCACACCAGAAGAGACCGAGAGACAACTTTTGATCGCCCTAGCGGATGCCGCAGACGGAGTTATGGACGCCTCACTAACGCAAGTGGCCGCTTCGCAAATTATCATGGTGCTCGCAGACAGCAGCGTCGATAGCTTGAAGCGCAGTCTCACAGGCGATCAAGGGGCCATACTTCAGTGGCTAAAGGTGGGAGACCAGATTTCCAAGATCAAGAGAGCAGTCGATGACCTGCGCGGCGAGCAGGGGAGGGCCCAACAGGCAAGCAAGATTGTCCAGCAAACAGGTGGGACAATGGGAGAGCAGGCAAGAGAGCTAACCTTGCGCCTGATGAACGAAGCACCGGAGCAGGCTCAGAAGATCATGCGGCAGCTATCGGGGACCTACAAGCGCGGCGGGACAACCGAAGAACTGATCCGGCTGATGAGTATGCGGAAGATTTCGATTGACCGACAGGTCTTTGCGATGACCAACGAGTATTACATCAACTCCCTGCTGGGGAAGATGAAGACCGTAACCGTACAGCCCTCGAGCGCTTCAATAGCAACGATCTACCGACCACTAGAAGATATGGTCGGTGGGCTCCTGACGGGAAACCCGGAGATGGTCAGAACGGCATATTTCCAGATAACAAGCTTAGCGAGCACGTTCGCAGATTCAGTAGTGGCGGGAGGTCGCGCATTCGTGGAAAACGCTTCGCGTATTGACCCAGGAGGAGGATTACGCGATGACAAGCTAGCACCGGGGCAGTTTATCGGGGCCGGGGTTCTCGGAACGGAGCCAGGGACATGGGCCGGGAACGCGGCCAACTGGATCGGGAACGTCGTTGGTTTCCCTACCCGGGCTATCCGGATGGGAGACGAAATATCAAAGAACATCGCCGCCCGTTCAGCGCTACTAGCCGATTCGACCATGGAGGGAATCAGCAAGGGGATGCCCGTTGAAGAGGCGAAGAACTTCGCAGAAGAGAAACTCAACCGGATACTCGTTGAAGGTCAGTTCCAGACCGAGGCGGGGGCCAGGAAGGCCGCCATCAAGGAGGCAAGGGCCGCTGGAATGACAAACCGCAAGGAGATCAAGGACTACGTTGACGCCCAGTACATCAAGTTCTTTGACGAGGGAACGTCAGAGATGATTACGCGGGCAAAGGGACTGTTGCTCGACGTGACGATGCAAGTGCCGCTACCACCGGGAGGCCAGGCGAGGAAGATCCGAGCAGCGCTTGACTCGATACCGCTCGTCCGGTTCCTTGTCGTGCCATTCTTCAATACGCCAGTGAACATCGCAAAGTTCGTAGGGCAGCGCATCGACGTAGTTTCTGCCATCCGATACAAGCTGGCCAAGAAGTTCAACCCAGAATTCATTGGGCTAGAAAAAACACGCTCAAGATTCCTACAGGACATGATGAGCGGCGATAAACGCAGAAGATCAGAAGCGGTTGGAAGGCTAACCACCGGGCTATCCATGCTTGCATGGGGTGGAGGAATGGCATCTTCCGGAATGATTACGGGAAAAGGTCCGAGCGATCAGAACCAGCGTCGTCAGATGTTGGACGCTGGATGGTTGCCCTATGCAATCAAGACTCCGAACGGCTACGTCGAATATCTACGCATGGACCCTTTCGCCACCTTCTTCGGTCTAATGGCCGATGGCTTCGATGCGCTACGCATGCAGGGCGGGGACGATGACGAGCTTGGAGACGAGTACATCTCTGCCCTACTCACGTCGGTGTCTAACAACTTCACAAGCAGGTCATTCCTACAGGGGATCGGTCAGGTAATCGAGGCCATGAGCGACCCTGAAAAGCGCATGGACTCACTTGTGGAGAACTATGCAGCGAACCTAATTCCAGGGACGCTAGCACAGCTAGTACAGGTGGCCGGAGACGATTCCTTGCGCGACGCCAACGGGATTCTTGAGCGGATGCAATCGAGGGTGCCGGGGCTATCCGCAAACCTTGCGCCACGCCGCAACATGCTCGGGGAGCCAATCGACAGAACCCAGGCCATCTTTGCCGATCAGGTGGGCGGTCCGGTAGGAGCCTTCTATTCAATGTTTGTTCCAATCGCATACCGCGAGGTATCATCGGATATCATCCGCAAGGAACTAGCAAACCTCAGAACGGGCTTTGGTCAGCCCAACCCAAAGACAAAGGGGTTCGACCTACGCGATATCCAGAAAGACAACGGACAGACCGCCTATGATCGTTGGTCGCAGCTCCATGGAGAGGTGAAGGTAAACGGACGCACGCTCCGCAAGGAACTATCGACGCTCTTCCGCAGCTCGGGCTACCGAAGGCTAGATGACCGGGCGGACGCGAGCGGCGAATCACCACGCATTCAACTAGTGCGTAACATCCTAGCGCGATATCGTGCGAAGGCATTCGACCAGATGCTCACAGAGTACCCGGGGCTTGCCCGGGAAATGAGAGACAGGCAGCAGCAGCGACGCGACCGCAAGCGCGGATTAAGAACTTCGGGAATTTCACTCAGGTAACACCATGGCAACGACAGGACAGACAAGCACACTCTTTCGCGGGAACACCGCCGTAGCTGGAACGGTCTTCAACGTGCAGCGCGTTGGGAGCCAGACGGGAACCGTGCAATGCGACTTCGCGGAGTTCGCTACCAAGGGATTCAAAATGGAGATCCAGGGACGAGCAAGCTCCGATATGGTTTGGTCCATTCTCGGGGTCTTCGACGAGACCGACATGGATAACAACGGGGCCGCCCTCTTGTCCGTCAGGCTCATGCCGCAGATGCGGGCCGAGGTAATTTCGGTCACCAACGCACCGGCAGCCAACGGAATCTATGCCGTGTTAGTCCAGTGAAAGAAGCAAGCGAAACGCGCCAGCAGCTCCTTGACAGGATCGGCGAACTTGAGGCGAGGCTCCAGCACTACACCGGACGAGGACAGAAAATCCTTGACCTTCTATCGAAGAATTTCCTAGACCTACTGGAGCGCGACGACCCAGAAAACCCGCTCAAAGCAGCAGAGCTAAACACAATCAGACAGTTCCTAAAGGACCAGGGATTGATTGATTTGAATACAGGTCCGACAAACACCAACCACCTCTTGAAAAAGTATCCGTTTGTTTCCCCGCCCCAGGCGGACGGGAACTTTGCGGTGCGAGAAGTTAGTAATGAGTAGCCTACAAACGACAAGACAAAGCAAGTACACCTCCGCCCGTCACCGCCTTAACGTACTGGAGTCCGTCGCATCCGACATCGTGCAATTCGATCTAGGCGCGACGACGATTCCAATTCTGCCGGGATCTGATACCTCATGGTTCCGCACAACAAGTTCCAGGTGTGCCATGAGTGGCCCCACAGAGAACTATTCGGACCAGGACTTTGCAACATTGCAAACGTCCGGGGTGACCCAGAACACGATGAAGCTGGTCAAGGGCAGGTACCTTGTGACCCTAGACGTGCGCGTTCAAAACAGCCATGCTAGCCTCGCCATGGATTATAGGTTTGCGCTCTCCGACGATGCCGCAACGGCGTTGGCTTTCTATAACAGCAACACCGTCAACATCATTCTCCCGGCCGCTTCGACCAACTTTCAGACATCGTTCTCGAAGAAGATCATGCTCGACCTGCCTGATGAGGAAAACATAATCTACTACTGCCATGCGCTTGATTCTGGATCACAGGCCGCCGCCCTAGTACGCGGCGTTGCCAGCCAGATAACCGTCCAGCGCCTTGGCTAAAGTCCCTCCGCTTCCCAGGCAGCTACGAGATTTCCGCAATGCTGTCTGGGAAGTATGGCCAATCCTTGGCCATCCCCAACCGACCCGCATCCAGTACGATATCTCCGGATTCATGCAATCGCCGGGAGATCAGAAGATGCTACTTGGATACCGGGGTGTCGCAAAGACAACGATCCTAGTTGCATGGGCGGTGCACGAACAGAGGTTGCAGGTTGAGGACTACGGGCATTCGGACCTGCACACGCTCTTCGGATCGGCGGGCAAGCAGCTCGCGGACACGATCACACGGTTTGCCAAGCGGCTCATCACCGAGGTTCCCTTCTACCAGTGTCTCATGCCTTCGGGTGACCAACTCAGCTCTGGGGTACAGTTCGACGTTGGACCAAAGGCACCATCGAAGGATCCCAGCTTTAAGAGCGCAGGAATCTTCGGAGCGACCACGGGCACACGCGCGCAGCGGCTCTATCTCGATGACGTAGAAGAACCCGGAACAGCCGGGACCGTTGGTATGCGTGACAAGCTCCGATCCCGCGTCATGGGAATTTCCGACCTTCTCCCTCCCGAGGGCGGACAGCTAGTCGTGGCGGGGACGCCGCACGTTGAGGACACGATTTACAACTGGCTACGATCCCGTGGAGAGTGGGACGTGCGAATCTACCCGGCACGCTACCCCGACGAAGAGCGTGCCGAGATCCTGGGCGACACGCTTGCCCCGATCCTGCGCCAGGACCTAGCGGATGACCCTTCACTTGCCGGAAAACCTACGGACCCGGGCCGCTTCGACGAGCAGGCTCTTCTCGTGCGGGAGTCAAAGTCAACCCGCGCACACTTCGCGCGGCAGTACCTTCTCGACACAACGCTAGGTGACAAGGAGGACCACCCAATCCGATTGAATGACCTGATCGTCGCGGACATTCATCCCGAGGTGGCCCCGGCCCGCATGATTTGGGGCACGGCCAACAAGATCGAGGACATTCCTATCTGGGGGCTTACCGGCGACCGCTTCAACGGACCCGTGGAAGTAGCTACTAAGCCCGAGATGCTAGAGTACACGGGGAAGATCATGGCCGTAGACCCCTCCGGACGTGGAAAGGACGAGACATCCTGGTGCGTTTCGATGATCCTGAACGCCACGATATTTGTCCCGGACTTCGGGGGCTACCTATCGGGATTTGAGGACAAGACACTTCGCTCCATCGCCGAGAGTGCCGCACAGTGGGGCGTAAACGCCATCGTCGTGGAGACCAACTTCGGGGACGGGATGTTCGAGCAGCTCCTCAAGCCCCACCTGCGGGCAATCGGATACCCATGCCAAGTGATATCCAAGCGAAGCTTCGGCAAGAAGGAAGAGCGAATATGTGACACGCTCGAACCGCTCATCACCCAGCATCGGATGGTCATCGACACGAACGCGCTCCGCCGCGACGCTGCCGCCCGCGAGGGAATGGGCGAGGAAGCGGCGATGCAGTACAGGCTCGCCTACCAGCTTTCGCGCATCACCCGCAAGCGTGGATCGCTCCTTCACGACGACCGAATAGAGGTGCTTTCCATCGCCGCCGGGCATTGGGTTGAGCACATGGCCCAAGATGCCGCGTCAATGATGGAAGACGAAGAGAGTCGCGCAATGGACGACCTTGTGCGAAACTGGAGACCAGAGGGCGGTCAGCCGCGCAAACAACCAACTTGGACCGATAACTACATACCAAACAACATGCGATGAACAAGGCAGGAACGAACAACGGGCACAGATTTATGTCCTTCGTGGGCGATAGCACGGCACGCACACTCTACCCGGCACCCGCGTTAGAGAACGTGACGAGCCCGCAGGTCGGATGGGGGATTACAACGACCGCATCTGGATCGGTCTTCGCGGGAACGAGCAAGGACGCGATTATCTACGCGGTGAACTCTTCCAGTGGAATCGCCACGCTCACCTTTCAAAGGCATGCGGGGGGGACACTCTTCCAGCTATCGGCAGGAACTTCCGGCATCGGCAGTGGATACACCTTCGGACCAAATGGAATCCTGATCCCCGGTGGGTTCAGAATCGTGTCGGCGGCAACATCCGACGACTGGACGATTGTTTTCGATGTAGTCTGATGGACTCCACGACAAGGGGGCTAGTGCTCATGGCTTTCGTTTCCGACGGGAAGGGGGCCATCGTATATCCCGACTGGCAGGCGGGGAGCGTGGCAGCATCCCCATTCTCCGGCTACAACATCACTGCCGCCGAAGACGACTCTTCCTTTTTCGAGTCAGGAAAGGACGCGATCATTTACTCGATCACGGCGAGCAGGACGGACAGCGCGGGTGCCGCCTTGCTCGGACGGCTATCAGGGGAAGCGATCATGTCTCTTAGTCCCGGTTCAACAGGCGGGGTGGGAAGGAGCTACACGTTCGGGCCAAATGGAATTCGGATCCCCGGTGGCTTCCGCTTCGACTCGGGCAGCACGGCAAGTAGTTGGGTCATCGCCTACGAGGTGGCCTAGTGAAGCGGCACCAGCTCTTTTCGATCTTCGCTGCCCCCATCGACACCTACTACCCGCAGAAGGAGAACGTTATCACCAACATCGGTTGGGGAGCGACTCAGACGGCGGCCGATAGCGTGTTCAACGTAGGCACTAGCGACGCCATCATTCGCTCGATCTTCATTCCACCGACCACGGTGACCAGCGCCCCCTGGCCCGTGGTCGAAGTCCTGGACGCCGCAGGCCAGAACATGTTTCGCTACGTGCTCTCCAATCAAGTCTCGGGAGATATTCTCCTTGGCCCAGACGGGATCCGTGCACCTGGAGGCTTCTCAGTCGAGGTGTCGGGTGCCGCTGGCGGCTACATCGCCATCGCCTACGACGTAGGATGACACAGATTCAGCACCAGTTGATGGTCGTGCAGGGGAAGCTAATCAGCCCCCCGATGGTTCTTCCCTACGGCGGTGCCGATAACTACTTCCCGGAGCCCGGCGGCTGGGATGGGTCAGTATGGTCAGGAACGAGGTTTGCTTGCCCCGAGTGGATCTACGCGATATCCAACGGACTATGCGACATTACAGGAGATCCCGTCCGCGCCGTGCCGCACAAGAAGCGCTGCATTCTCCGCTCCATTCAGGCGTGGGACGTGGAAGCCCCTGGAGTCGTCCGCATCCGCGAATGGCACAACCGGCCGAGCCAAGTCCGCTCGCGAATCGAAATCCCGGTAAACCCAGGAGTGTCCAGTTCCACGCTCTTTGGCATCTACGGGGTAGACATCGGGCAAATGCCCTTCGTACAAACCACGGTCAAGGCATCCCTTCTCTTCACTTACGACATAGCCTAGCCCCATGGAAGACGACAGCATCCTCCGCCAGCTCATGATTCAGTACCTCTACCGCTCGATGCAGGCCCAGGAGAGCACGGACAACCCCATGCGCGTCCCCTCCACCCCGTTCCTGACCACCCAGCTACTCATGGGCCCGATGGACTCAAACCCCGGCCCGGGTGGGCTCCTGTTTGACATGCTCTCAGAGACACTCTCCCACCCCCTGTGAACATGAAGCAAGACCAGGAAATCACCATATCAAGGGGAACCAAGGTGACCGTTGGGGCGACCATCTTCCTCTTGGCGTCAGGGGTCACCGCAGCCCTATGGCTCGCCCAGGCAGTCATCGACGGCACCCGCGCATGGGACGAGCTTGAAGACACCATCCACGACCTGCGCCGCGACGTCCAAGAAATCTCCCGCGACCTGTCCTCCCGATCCCATGACCGAATGACAAAGACCAGTCACGAACAATGGATCGACCTCTTCCAAGCCCTAAACCCGTCCGTAAACGTACCCAGAACACCATGAAGCGAATCTCCCTCACCGCCATCACCGCCGCCGCACTCATCTTCCTCGCCCTAGCCCTATCCACCCCCTCCTGCACCGCCCCACAGTCCTGGCCAGCAATCCAGCAGGAAGCCACACTAGCCGCCCAGGACATCCAAGACCTCGCCACCGTCGCACAAACCCCCGCAGCACGCTCCGCACTCCTGGAAGCAGCAGAGGCCCTCCGCCTCCTTGGAGCACTCGACACCATCGAGAACGCAACAGCAGCCATCCAGGCATTGGAAATCGCACGACAGGCGGCACAGAAGGTGGCAGACGCAAACCCAAACCACCCAGACCTAGCACTCGCACTAGCAGCACTCAACATCATCGCACGAAGAGCCGCCACCTACTCCAAAGCAACACCCGCACAGACCCCCTAGCAAGCCCCACACGCCCACAAGCACACCACGGAGGGGAGGGAGCAGAAAGATTGGGGCTCGTACCTGTGAGGGGAACTAACGGTGTACCGTTGCTATCTTGCCCCCCATACCGTGCCCGGTGGGAGGGGGGGGGGGCTCTATCCAGGCCCTGGGCTATCGGACCGAGAACGCATGCTCGAGCGACCGACACCATGGCTACGCGCGCTCGGACGCCCGCTGCAGCCCCGGGGAATGGGGCCGCACGCATCTAGATAGGCAGGGCCGAGCGAACGAGCGCACGCGCAAGCCAGGGAGGCCAATTTCGGGGAAATGGGGGGAGATTGGGGTGGGCGTACGCGTGTTCATAGCCGTTTTTTGCCCTTCCCGGCCCTTCCCTCTGCCCTTTCCCGGCCCCTTCCTCTGCCCTCCCTCTGCCCTTTCCCGGCCCCTTTCTGCCCTTCTCCGTCCTCGTCTGCTGCCCTCGCCCTCCTGTGTTTGCTGCTTGCTTGCTCCGGTGTTTGGGGAGCGGTAGCTAGGTGTTTGGGTGGTGCGAGGGTGGGGTGCGAGGCCCGGGGCGGAGGGGGAGAGACTTAGGGTTCTTGCCCCCGCCTTCCTCAGGGTAGGGTTGAGAGTGTGCTTTGTCAAGGGGGGGAGGGTTGTGGGGTGCTTGGGGTGGGTTTTGTGGGGTGCGGGTGGGTGGTGTGCTTGGGCAGGGTTTGGGGCTCGGGGTGAGGGTGGAGCGCTCCGCGCCGTGCTTTGGTGGGCTCCGCTCGCGGACTCGCTGCGCGCTCGCAGACTCGCTTGCGTCTTCTCCGGCTTTACGTGCTGGGCGGGGTGTGGTGGTGCTCCCGGGTGGCTGGCGCTAGGGGCGTGGACGGGCGTACCGGAGGGCTTCTACCACCAGGGGGGGCGGTGAGCGGCTGGTTTGGTGGTGCTGGCCGGGGGGTCTTGCGGGGGCGGTGGGAGCGGGCTAACCTGTCTCTGGCCCACCTGTCCATCGCCACCTGCACCCACTTATCCTGTGCCCAACCCGGCCAACATCGTCACCGAGTCGAGCGAGCGCCCCGCGAACCGTGGGTCTGGGGAGTGCTTTTATTGCCAGCGGGCGGTCGGGTCAGAGCACGCTGCTCGATGCGTGGGTGGTGCGCGCAACGTACGGGTACGGGTGCGGGTAGAGTACGAGATTGAGATTGAGGTGCCTAGATCGTGGGGCGCTGCGCAGATTGAGCGACATCGGACGGAGGGGTCCTGGTGCGCTAACAACGTGGTGGCAGAGCTAGCGGGGATATCGCTGGAATCGTGCCTATGCGGGCGAGCCGAGTGCTCCACGGAGTATCTGGGCGAGTGCCTACCGCCAGGGGGTATTGCGGGGACAGACCAGGCGGGGTAGGATCTAGGTCCAGTCGCCAGAGCCCTGCGGCGCGAGCCGAGTGAGCCGCGACCGGCCCGGGTTGCGATGCCCGGGGATCCCGAGAGCGCCAGCCTCGGAATCCGGATCCCGCCGAATTCAGACACCGGCGGGATCTTTTTGTATACACAACCCGTTACGGGGCAAAGGGTTAGAATGTATGGACAAATGGATGTAATTTGTCACACATTTCGGTTGCGCTTTGTAACACAATAGCCGATAGTACTTGTGTCGGGAATGAGCCCGGCAGCAACAGAACGGAGACCATGACCATGAACATGAGCACCACCAACACGATCCTCACCCAATTCGACGCCCTCGCCCAAATCCCGTACCTGTCCGAAATCGTCGCCCAGGTGCGAGGTATCTGGGAGCGGCACGGATCCCCCGAGCTGCCTAGCGGCACTACCTCGACCGACTGCGCCCAGCCTATCCCCGGGCCTGTTGAGGCCACAGACGTGGGGGATTGGGACGGGCACGAGGAGCAAGCGGCGGACAAACTCACCGGCTACTACGAAGACCTGGCCGAGCTGATCGACGTGCGCGGCTGCTACGGATCGGCCTCGACCACCTACGGGGGCCGGGACGACGTTGACGGCGGCTACTCGGACGGGTGGGCAGATTACGAAGAGGACGCCCGCGAGGCCCTGACTGACTGGGCCAGTAACGTATCGTGGGAGCGGTTCTGCCATTTTTTCGAGGACGGCGTGGGGGAGTCCACTCCCGCGGACCTCGCCACCTCAACAGAAACCGAAAAATGAAATATCTCAACACGCACGTACAACCATCGCTGGATTGCGTTCATCGCCTAAATGACAGGGATCGCGCTATGGCAAAAAAAACCAAATCCTCCAAGCGGATCACCAAACAATCACTAGGGCTCCTGGTGGAGGTCGAGGTAGGTGAGCTAGCCACAATCGGTTGGATACAAATAACAAGCATCGGCGAAGAAAATCTATATTTTTCGACACCGGACGGAACAAAACACTTTTGCAAAGTCAGCAATTAACAACCAGAGATCGGGCAACGAGCCCGGCAACAACGAGACCGAAAGGAGACTACGGCCATGAACGCAAACGAGAAAAACGAGCAACGGGAATCGGTCAGGACGCCCGCCGAGTGGTGCCGCGATATCAGGATTGAGGATCTGTGGGACGGCTACCCCTAGACGCTGATTGACTACGCGGACGAGACACGCGAGGCGGCAGAGGAGGCGGGGTACAGAATCTCGTGCGGGCTACGGACGTATATCGCAGATCGGTGGTGCGAGGAGTTCGGGGGGTGCCACTAATGATCAGGCAAGATCAAGGCACGCTAGACACCCAGGGCGACTGGGATACGAGCCTCCCCACGTTCGGGGGCCCGGATCCCTCCGATGGCCGAGCAATAAGCACTAACAGATACAACGAGGCAATGCGACAGGCGCTCAATCAGCAGCCCAGGCAAGAGCCAGCACGCTCATGGATTGCGCCCCTGTGCATCGCGGTAATCATCCTTTCCACCCTCCTGATATAACATGCAACGAGAAGC
>JAJRWY010000288.1 GCA_024276575.1 Candidatus Binatota bacterium | reverse complement strand
GATTAACGTCGATTTGTTCATCGGACTCCTCGGAGACTGAGTGTCTAGTTTGCGTCACGCCACCAACTATCAACTGGACTAGATCGTGAACTCGTTGTCAACGGTAGCGAAGCGATGGCGTTTTCTACCTCTATGGGCGACGGAGTGGCCAATCGTGCGACGGTTTCGCTCGAGTCCAGGGCGCGCTCGACTTCGGCTCTGGAGATGTCGTCGAGTTCAACCAAGCGGCAGCGGAGCCTTTCACGGCACCACACCCGGTAGGGTTTTACCGGCTCGCTGAATCTCGTGCCTCGCACTTGGTAGGACACATTGCGCTCGCCTTTGGCGTATGCGCTCGCGTTGGCGTCGAGGTAGGGAAGGTAGACCGTGGATACCGCCTCCAGTAGCGCTTCGAGATCGCCGGGCAAGCGGTCTGGCAGTGGCCCCGAAGTGAGACGGCCAGGCCGGAGATTCCACATTCGCGCCACCCACTCTTGTACACCGGGGGCACGCTCGCGCATGATGCGCGCCGGTGCGGGGTCACAGAAAAAGTGCCGGAACATCGACGCGAAGAACCCGAAGTCGGCTTCAGTAGGCCGCTCGCCGAGCACATAAGCCCGGCGAGCGAAGATAGACTCGAGCGCGGCGAGCGTTTCCAGGTATGTTGTCTCGACTGCGGCACGCGTGGTCTCCGTAACGCCGTCGCCCTGAACGAAAGTTCGGTACTGGCGCCGCCGCCAGTACAGTCGTTTCATCCATGCAGGCGCCCGGCGTTCGCCAAGGTGCTCCGCCAACCAGGAACTCATAAGCCGGGCGGTCTCGGGAAACGACCAGCGATAGTGCATCGCCGGACGCCACAACCATTCGTCGGCGTAGTCCTCGAGGAGCAGGCTGAGAAACGCGACGGCCGGGTTCCGCGGAGTCACCGCCGGCTCCGGACGGGATTGTTCGAAGTGTTCGATGATAAGCGTCGAATCCACCAACCAGCGTCCGTCGGGACATTCGACCTGAGGAATCTGCATGACTCCAGTGTGGCGCGCAGTGCGGCGCATGTTCGACTCCGTGAAAGGCTCCAGCCGGTAGGGGATGCCTTTGGCGCGTAGGTATGCCTCGAGCTTGCCGGTGTAGTAAGAAGCGGTGCTGCCGTAGACCACTAACGGCGTGGCAGGTGAAATTCCGTCGCTCGCAGTTGACATAGTGATTCTCGCCTTTGCTCGTTAGCCGGCGTGCCCTTCGTCTAGACCGTATGGAGCAATGAGGCGACCGGCTCCGTTTCGCGATATTGGGGACCCGCAACCGTGCCGTGAAACGAAGTCAGAGCAGTCGAAACGTAGTGGCATCAGGGGTTTCGAGGGTGAGAAGAACATTGCGCTCGATGGGAGAGCTTTACCTCTTGACCAACGGTGGGCTTATAAGGGTTCGGCGATGTTCGTCCACTATGCGGTGTATCGGACGATCTCAAGTTCCGTCCCCCCTTCTACCTTCGCCAAGATGTCGTCCACTCGATGAAGGACATCGTCCTCCATCAGGTAGTCCGGACACTTCGCGCACTGAATTACAGGCAAGCCCTTCAGAATCAGGATACTCGTGTCGCTCACTTTGAACGGCAAATCCGTGGTCATCTTGCTCAGTTCCCCGCCGCACACGCCGCATTTCATGATTCGGACCTCCTGGTCTTCAAGTCATCTTGCCACGCCCCGGCGTCGGGGCGATACGCCGTGACCACCCGGACATTATCACCCTCCACGTCCGCTGCGAACAGCACGTGAAAGGTGTCAGATCCGACTCGGCCGAGGACGAGGTAGCTCGGGAGGTACTTCTCGTCTGGATACGCCTCCACCAGTTCCAGGGTCTCGACAGCCGCGAGGATAGACTCCCGTGGAATGAACCGACCCGCAAGGCGCATGTTGACGTGCTACGTCCAGAGGACGCGGCCGCGTCGGATGCGGTCCTGAACGAACCGAAGCGGATCGGCCGGCAGCATCTGGTCATGCGTCACTCAAGTTCCTCCGATGGCATGTACGTCTCCATTCGCCGAACGGCTTACCATAACCTGCGGCTGCGAAGCGGCCGACAGGTTCACGGCGTTGTTAGCGAACCCTCTGGATCAAGCAAGGGTAGAATCCGAGCGACAACCTCATCCGTAAGCGCCTGCGGAACAGTACCTGCCTTCTTAGCCTTACGTACGCGCCAGTCGAGACAACGAGAGCCGGTCGACGCCCTGCTTGCTCGTGCCCGGCTCGAGGGTTGAATTGAAGCCAGACAACATCACCTCGATTCGGTACGTAACGCGCCGCCACTACCAAATCTCGCGACCAACAGGGTCACCGGTCGGAACCTCGTCGTGACGATTGCCGGTGGTTACCTAGCCAAGGAGATCATCGAGCGAGTATCTGGGCCGCCGGACGGGCCGGATAACCAAACTATCGCCTTCGATTGCAATGTTGACCGTGGAGCCGGCTTCAAAGGCGGCCTCGGCGGCAAAGGACTTGGGAATTCGTAGCCCGAGGATGTTTCCCCATTTCCCCGTTTCCTCGTTGGTTCTTGGTGCAGCCGTGGACCTCATCCCATTCTTTCCGGCCGCTTTCTAGACCCGATACGTGCTTACTTGTGCTATAATGTCACAACATAGCGGCTGGCCGATGCCGACTACCCTCCTCCGAATTTCCTCCGGGCGCGCCGACAGAAGGCCCGATCATGAGGCCGCGGGGAGGGTCTGCCATGTACTCGAAGTATATCGTTGGGTGTGTGGGCATAGCCTGCGCGATATTGGCCGTTGTCATCACAGTTGTCGTCACGATAGCCGGCATTTCTGCTCCGGCCGGTTTCCCTGTTCAGGGCTTCGACTGGCTTGCCGCTTCGCCGGCTCAGGCGCTGGAAGCGGCACCCCGTACCCCGAGAATCGTAAACGGAGTGCCGATACAAGGACGCCCGACGGTGGGTGCGCTGCTGGAAGACGTCGGCGACGGGTACCATGATCAAGTGTGCAGCGGGACGATGATCGGCTGCGACACCTTCCTCACCGCTGCGCACTGCCTGTGCGTTGCCGACGGCAGCACCTATCTTAGTTCGGCGACCTGCCGGCTGGCCGACGCCGCAAATCTCGAGGTGTTCCTGCAACATGTAGGACGCTTCGAAGTAACGAGTATTGCGATACCGAATCCTGGAGATTACGTATTTGCCGACCACGGCGATGTTGGGATCGTGAAGCTCGGGACGCTTATTTCCGGGGTGGCCCCATCGCCGCTGAATACCAAGAACGTTCTTCCGCATGGAACCTCGGGCGAGATCGTGGGCTTTGGACGTCTAGCCGGTTTCCGTGAGCAGTACGGTATCAAACGGCGAGGTAGGGTGGTCATCGGCACCTGTCCACGCGACTATCCTAGCGTGGGACACAATGTTCCGGATGCGGAGCACGTGTGCTGGGAGTTTCTCGATACGGCGGATCATCCTTTGGGAGCCGCAGGAACGGATTCCAACACCTGCGTTGGGGATTCCGGGGGCCCTATGTTCGTTACGTATTCGCCGTCCGGTACCGCAATTGAGGTAGTGGCCGGCACCACCTCCGGTGGCGTCAACTTGCGGTGCCGGCCTTACGACAATTCCTTCGACGCCGAGGTCGTCGATGCTGATAACTGCAATTTCATAAAGGCTAGTGGAGGCGCGGATCTTGCGGTCGTCGACTGCACGGCCGACCCGTCAGTGCCGCCGGATTGCGATTCCCTGCTTACGGCACGGCCGATGATCGGTAGGCAGGGCACCCGCGTCGTTTCTTTCAGCGGCTCTCTGGGATTTCCCGCATGGCTAAGGTGGTGTCGTGGGAGTATACGTGAGCATGTCAATCGCTACTTCCACTCGCGTCTGGATGCAATGCGGGTTTGTGCCGCCGCTGTCAACGCCGGGAGGATTGCAGGCCCCTGCCCGGACCCGAAGGCGGCGAAGCGGATCGAACGTGCATCGCGCAGGGTACGTGCCGGGCGTTTTCGGCCGTGGTGCGATTCCGACACCATTCCCTTTCTCGACATGGGCGGGTCTTGTGCCGCCGTGATGAGTCGAAAAGATCTCGCTGCGTGCGTGCGCGGCGAAACCGAAAAGGCGGTAGAGGCTGCGCTTGACGCTGCACTTGCGCACCCTGGCGCTGTTATACCCGATACAGGCCTACGCAAGTGTCAGGAGGCCGTTGCGGCAGCGATGCGCAAGTATGCCGGCAAGCGACTCAAAGTCTTCGACTTGTGCGAGACCAAGAGAGAAAGGGGTGAACTCGCTTCCTGTCTCGATGCTGCCGGCCAGAACAAGATCGGACGGGCGGCGGCCGAAGTGCTACAGCGGCTACGGCGCAAGTGCAGCGACGCACAGGTACAGGCACTCAATGCTTGGGGTTTCGGGGGAACTTGTTCCACTGCCGCCGATGTTGCGCAGCTTGCCGCCTGTGAGATCTTTGAGCACGATCAAGCCAGTTCCCGCTTGCTCGTCGGTACGCTGTTCCCTGACGCCGGTGACGACGCGCGTTTTTCGGTACGTGTTCCCAAGGGGACCACTTTGCTGCGCATCACGATGAACGCGACCAACGATGCTCCAATTCCACCCCCGGGATCCGACTTCGACCTATATGCGAAGCTCGGTGCCGCACCTACGACCACCGACTACGACCTCAGATCGTTTAGAGTCGATCAGTTCGAAGCATTGGAGGTAGAGATTCCCGGGGAAGGGGAGTGGCACGTGCTCGTCCACCGGTTCAACGGAAGAGGAGTATTTCAACTCACCGTGACGATGTTCAGCCGTTGCGGAGATGGGGTTCTCGATGGCACTGAAGATTGTGATGACGGCAGCCGTTGCGACGACGGTAGCGATTGCACCGGCAACCCGGGTGCTTGTGCCGGTATCGGCAGTGGACAGTGCCTGCCGCGTGACGGCGATTGCTGCTCGTCGCTTTGTGCTTTCGAAGCGGCTGCCTCGGTTTGCAGCGACGGCAATCCTTGTACCGATGACACCTGTGACGGTGCGGGACAGTGCCAATCCGTCAACAACAGCGTTGCTTGCGATGATGGAAACGCCTGTACGGTAAATGACATGGCTCATCGGGGATTTGTGTGGGTCTCCCGGGGTGGTGTAGCGAAGGGAAACGGCTTGCAGGATAGGCCCAGCCTGGTGTTGCAAGGGGCCGAAAACGTGGCACGGTTCCCGGATGCCGAGACGCTCTACTCCCCGTCG
>JAJRWY010000027.1 GCA_024276575.1 Candidatus Binatota bacterium | reverse complement strand
AGGGAAGCTGGAGCGGGGAAAACGGGAATGCGCGAAGTTGCGGAAGCGGGGCAAACTCAAAGGGCAGGGGAAACCCCGCGAGTTGGGGAAGCCCGGGAAGCGCTGCGTAGCGCGACGGATCTGCGAGGCGAGTCCGAGGGCGGCGATGTCTGAGACCGGGCGCGGGCTCTCCGGCGCGGGAGACGGCCGCAGGGAGGGCTGTCCGGAGGCTCGACAATTGCGCTCGAAGGCCCGACAATACGGCGGACAAAATGCCTGACGGGAAGCCGGACAAGACTACTGATGAGACGACTGATCTGGCGGCAGATCCGAAGCCCTGCACCGGGCCGGACAGCCCGGACAGCCCGGCCGGTCAAGCTCCCACGGGTGCGACGTCGCTCTCCGGCGGCAAGGCACACGGCGTAGCACCGCCGTCGTCGGGTGGGGAGTTCCCCGACGTTGGTGGATTGGAAGAACTTCTCAAGATCGGCAAGGACCAGGGCTACGTTACCTTCGACCAGGTAAACGATCTTCTAGACGAAGAGGTTACCGACCAGGAAGACATCGATGTCGTTCTCGACGTCTTGAAAAAAGGCCATATCGAGGTGCGTGACGAAGCTGCGGCCGCGGTGCCCGAAACGCCGGATATCGCCGAGGCTGTCGAGAAGGTCGCACGCTCGAAAGCCAAGGCGCGGCGCCCGCGCAAGGAGCAGGAACTGGCCGAGGGCGGCGTCGACTATGTGCGCATCTACATGCGCGACATTGGTTCGGTGCCTTTGTTGAGCCGCGCTGGTGAAGTCGAGATCGCCCAGGCCATCGAGCGCGGTGAGAACAAGATCTTCGACCGGGCTCTGGCCACCTCGATTGGACGGGCGCACATCCGCGCCCAGGCCCGGCGGCTGGCCGACGGCGACATCTCGGTGCGCTCGCTGGTCAAGATCAGCGATCCCGATCCTCTGGGCGAAGGCGACCACGAAACCGTAGATGAAGAGGAGATCCGCGCCAGCGCTCTGCGTTGTTTGCAGCGGGCGCTGGCGATCATCGACGAGATCGAGGCCGTGCCCGAAGGCGCCCGGCGCGAAAGCCTGCAATCCGAGCTTGCCGCCATGTTGCGGGAGTTGCCGCTGCATCCGCGGCAATCCGAAGAGATCGTTGCTGCGATCGAGGAGGCGAACTCTTATGTGCGCGAACGCACACGTCTGATCGCCCGTGCCGAGCGTAAGGCCGGGCGTAGCGCCGGACAGATCATCGAGTTGGCCGCACAGTTGGGCCACGACAAGACCACCGACCAGCGCATCTGCGGTACTTTGAGAATGAACGCCGACGCCATCCGCAACACGGCGGGGGCCATCGAAGACGCCGAGGAGGAGCGTAGCGCTTTGCTCGAATGGTGTTCACTGGACGGCGAAGGTTTGCAGGAACTGGTCAAGGCGATCCGTAGCGCCCAGGAAGAAGCTCAAGAAGCCCGCAACGCATTGATCGAGGCCAACCTGCGCTTGGTGGTCTCGATCGCCAAACGCTACAACAACCGCGGTCTGCAGTTCCTGGACCTCATACAGGAAGGCAACATCGGGCTCATGAAGGCGGTCTCGAAATTCGACTATCGCCGGGGCTACAAGTTCTCCACCTACGCTACCTGGTGGATCCGGCAGTCGATTACGCGCGCGATCGCCGACCAGGCTCGCACCATCCGCATTCCCGTCCACATGATCGAGTCGATCAACAAGTTGATTCGCACCAAGCGGCAGTTTTTCCAGGACCACGGCCGTCAGCCCAGCGATCCCGAGCTTGCCGAGTTGGTGGACATGCCGGCCGACCGCGTGCGCAAGGTCTTGAAGATCGCGCGTGAGCCGGTTTCGCTCGAAACTCCGGTCGGCGACGAAGAAGACAGCAGCCTGGGTGATTTCATCGAAGATCAAAGGGTGATTCCCCAGGTCGATGCGATTGCCAATCAAAACCTTCGAGACCAGACCCGTAAGGTACTGGCCTCTTTGACCCCTCGCGAGGAGCAGGTTTTGAAGATGCGGTTTGGCATTGGAGGCAAAACGGACCATACCTTAGAAGAAGTCGGAAGTAAGTTCTCGGTTACGCGGGAGCGGATCCGGCAGATAGAAGCTAAGGCGCTTCGTAAACTCCGGTTGCCCAGCCGGAGCAAGAAGTTGAAGAGCTTCATGACATGAGCCGGCGCATGCGGGCCCATAGCTCAGTTGGTTAGAGCAGGGGACTCATAATCCTCTGGTCCCAGGTTCGAGTCCTGGTGGGCCCATTAGCCGACGGACCCTGCAGGGCGGGTTCCGGCTGAGACGATTCAGCAACCGGCGCGGTCGTTTGGCGGCCGGCTCCGGCAGCGGGCCAATCGGGGCTTCTCGGGGTCGAACCGGTTAGGGCAACCGGGTTCGGGCAGCCCGGAAAAAGGAAATACGGGTCAAGCGACTTTGGCGGAGCAACTCAGAACCCTTCACAGACTTCAATCTCTCGATCTGACTCTACGAGCCAAGCAAGCCGAGATCGACCGTTTTGACAAGCGATTGACTGAACGTCGTGAGCAAATGGCTGCATGCCGTGCCCGCATAGACGAACTCTCGGCGCTACGTAAGCAACTCGTCTCCGACCGCGCCTTGGCCGAGCGTCGGGTGGCCGATCAAGAGGATATGCTCAGAGACAAGCGCCAGCGCATTCAGCGCGCGCGTACGGAACGCGAGTTGCGTGCCGGCGAGGACGAAGTTTCGATTCTAAGCAACGACAAGTCCGAGGCCGAGACCGAGGCCCTCGAGCTGATGAGCAAGGTCGAGGAGATCGAGGCCACGATCGCGAGCGCCAAGGGCGAGTACAGCGAACTCGAAGAAGCCGACCATCGCCACGTGGACCAGGAAGCGGCCAACATCGAGCAGCTCAAATCCGATCTGGAAGCCGAGCGCAGGGCGCGCAATGAGGTGGCGGCTGCGCTCGATCCCGTTATGCGCAAGCGCTACGACCGTGTGCTCGCGGCGCGTTCCGGGCTTGCGGTGGTGGAGGTCAAGGGCGGTTTTTGCGAAGGCTGCCACATGCACGTGCCGGCGCAACTCGTGATCGAGATACTCAAGACGGGTTCGGTCAAGGTATGCCCGCACTGTCAGCGCATCCTTTATGTAGCCGCCGACGAAGTCTCTGAAAGCGAAATCTCGATCGAATAGTTTGGCGGCCTGCGGCGCCGTGTCCCGCGCGGTGGGCTCCCGGTCCGCTCGTGGCTGTTCCGCCCTCCAGGCGATCTACGACGCTACGACGGGGTTCTATCTCGAAGCGCTACTCGCAGCCGCAACGCCGACCGGCGCTTCCCGCGCTGCCCGCTTGCGGCTTGGCCTCAGCTACCCGAACTCGATGGCGATTTGGATCCGGCCCAGGTAGCTCCCGCGCTGCTCGCTTGCGGCTTGGCCTCCTACTCTTGACCAAATCCGCGATTCCACGCCACACGCGATTCCACGTCGCACGCGAATGAATGTATACTCACCGGCTCAGGGTTTCCGAGCCGGCTGGGCAGTCGCCGGCAGGGAGTTAATCTCTGCGGGAGGAAAGTCCGGGCTCCATAGGGCAGGGTGGCCGCTAACGGCGGCCCGTCGTGAGGCGGGGAAAGTGCAACAGAGAGTAGACCGCCGGAATCATTGCGTATTCCGGTAAGGGTGAAACGGTGAGGTAAGAGCTCACCAGGCTTGCCGGTAACGGCAGGTGCTTTGTAAACCCCACCTGGAGCAAGACCGAATAGGGAGAGGGCGGCCCGTCCGAGTTCTCCGGGTTAAGGTCGCTCGAGCCGCCGGGCAACCGGCGGCCTAGATGAATGGCTGCCCAGGCTGCTGCGGGCAACCGTAGCAGCCGGACAGAACCCGGCTTATAGGCCGGCTCGGAAATCGGGGACGGGTACCGATTCGCCGCGACGAAAAATCGGTGGCCGATACCGATCTACAGGGGGCGAGTAGCTGTCCTTTTCCTCTGCGCTGGCCATCCACGCTGAAAATCGACCCCGATTCCTGCCCAATCCCGCTTATTTCGCGCCGTACCCGCGATTGTCCATTTCGTAGCTTCCGGAACGTACAATTGTTCATATGAATTGAACGCCTTCTCTTTAATCAGGAGGAGAGATCGACCATGTTTGTGAAGTTCTTGATGCGAGCGATGATGCAGCGCGGCCAACGTTGTGCGATTATCGCCATGACAATTCCGGTGCTTTTCATGGCGGCCCAACCGGCGGCCGCGCACAAAGCCTGGACGGTCAATCTCGACCTTGCCAAGTCTAGGCCGACGGGACGGGTGGATCTGTCGCCGATCGTGCGTAAGGGGGACACGCGGGTCGACGTAGTGATCAACAATACCGACCCGACCTTCGACGTGGTAGTGCGATTCCCTACTTGCCAGAGCGAGAAAGTGGAGGGAGGGCAGATCGTTGGCGATTTAGAAGGGCTGTTGGCCGGGACCGTTGGTCTCGAAGCCGTGCTCGGAGTCAGTGATACGCAGCCTAGCTGGACCGCCTGCCTGCGCAAGGGGACCAAAAACGGGGGCGTTTTCTTCGTCAAGCGCGGCGAGACCGAGGCCGTCTCTTTCGACCTGGATTTTCGCGATTTCGGCCCGCAGGAAGTGCTGATTCGCGGTGACGTATTCTCCTTCGACCCGATGGACCCTTTGGGTGAACTGAGCGGAGCCGTGACCGAGCTATTTGCGGCGCGAAAACCTTCGGCGACGGATATCGAGGCTTTGCTGGCCGGCCGCCCCCGGGATGCCACTGCCGATATCGCGCTGTATTACGACATCACCGCGGACGCGAAGGACAGGCCGGTTTTCTTCGAGTCGAGTTACGAGGAGCTATACGACTCCTACGATGGCCTTGCCGAATGGGAGGGGCCTCTGGCCCAATCCTTCATTGACGGCGTTGACGCCGTTGATCTCGATGCCTATCTCGAGCCTCGTCGCAACGTACCGGCGGATGCTGTCTATGACCCTGAGCACCTCGACCTCGAGGCCATTCTCACCGACAGCCTCAGCCCCGAAGAACTCGCCGTCGATTGCGTCGACCCCAACGGTGGCGACTGCAACCACCCCGATTGCGCCTTGCTCGGCGCCGGCGCCGGTGTGGCTGCTCCGGCAAGCGCCGGCGGGCGCGTTGTTACCTACACTTTCAGCGGCCGTTTCTCTGTGCTGTGGACTACGGGCAAGAAACGGCCGGCCTGGGGATGGAAGATCGAGGCCTACTCCGACGAGGATGGCCCGGTGCGGGTAATCGGGACCACTTATGCCGACGGCGCCGGGCGCTGGGTCATGCCGATCTCCGACCCTGCTTACAACGGTGGCAACGTGTGGTT
>JAJRWY010000287.1 GCA_024276575.1 Candidatus Binatota bacterium | reverse complement strand
GTGGCCGAGCGGAGCGTTCGCCGAGCGGAGCGTACCCAACCGTACGTGAGCATCGGCGGGCGCGAGTACGGCCGCGGATGGCGTGCTCCAGCGTGAGCCAGAGGCGATTTACGCCGTGAATTATTGTCCGATCAAGGCTAGACCGTGTGGAGCAATGAGGCGACCGGCTCCGTTCGCTTGCGGCTCTGCCCCTTGGGGCAACCCGCGGACATTCCGGCTTTACGGCCGGGGGGTTTTTGAATATCCCCAATATCGCGAAACGGAGCCGATCGCCTCATTGCTCCATACGGTCTAGGACCGCGTTATTCGTGAAACCTCGTCGCGACAGTCGCAAGCGCCCGCGAGATTGGCCAGATAGGCACACGCGCAGCGATGAGGCCCGCAGGCGTACTAACGTCGAGGGCCGTGAGCCAGCGCAGCGGGCGAGCGAACGCGGGCCGAGATTGCGGGCGATTGAGGCTCGTAGCAGAGGTTTCATGAATAATGCGGGCGGGCGGCAGTAGAAGTCCCCGCGCAGGCCGGCAAGGGTTGCACAAGCCACAGCAGTATTCAGATGGAAGGTAGGTCATGAAGATATTTATAAGCGGAGCTTCAGGATTCGTTGGCGGTGCAATCGCCGGGCGGCTGGCGGCGGAACATGAGGTTTCCGCCATGTCGCGAAGCGCCCGTAGCGACGCAGTGATAGAAACGCTGGGGGCCAAGCCGTTGCGCTGCGACCTGGGCGGCCTGCAACCCGGTGAAATCGGGCAAGCCGACGCCGTCATCCACTGCGCCGCCCATGTGGAACCCTGGGGATCGCGAGCCGACTTTTACGCGGCTAATGTCGAGGGAACCGACCGAATGCTGGCGGCGGCCCGTGCTGCGGGCGCCAAGCGTTTCGTGCACATCAGTACCGAAGCCGTGCTCTGGCGCGGGCAGCACCTTCGTGACGTCGATGAAACTTATCCTTACCCCGACAAGACTCCCTATCTTTACTCTGAGACCAAAGCCGTAGCAGAACGCAAGGTGTTGGCAGCCAACGACGAGGCCATGAGCACCATCGCACTGCGCCCGCGCTGGGTATGGGGGCCGGGCGACCGAACCATCGTGCCGGAAATAAAGGAGATGGTCGAACGCGGTGCCTTCATGTGGCTCGATGGCGGCCGCGCACGTAGTTCCACCACACACATTGCCAATCTGGTGCATGCGGCGGGCTTGGCTCTCGACCGCGGCAACGGAGGAGATGCCTATTTCGTAACCGACGGAGAGGTCTGCGATTTCCGTACTTTCGTGACCCGCCTGATGGCAGCCCACGGAGTAACCCTTCCTGAGCGGTCGATAGCAGGTTGGCTGGCCCGCCCCGCCGCCGCCATAGTCGAGGGCCTATGGCGCACCTTCGGCATCAAATCCAAGCCGCCGCTGATGCGCCACTCGGTGGACCTGATGTGTTGCGATTGCATACTCATCGACGACAAGGCCCGCCGCGAACTTGGTTACGAGCCGGTAATGAGCGTGGAGCGGGGCCTGGAGGAGCTGGCAAAGGCCGGGGGGGAACGCAAACAGCTATAAACCTCGATCGGACGACAATTTATCGCGTAAACCGCCACCGGCTCGCGCTGGAGTTCGCGCTCGAGCACGCCATCGGCGGCGGCCTGTACTTCGTGCCCGCCGATGCTCAGCTACGGTCGAGTACGCGCCGTTCAGCGCTTGATGTGAAGTATTTCGCGCGCCTCTGCCGCTGAGGCGATCTCACGCCCGGCCTCGCGTGCCACCGAGACCATGGTCTCGATCAAATGCCCGTTTCCGGCAGCGCGCTCGCCGTTGGGAAGGTAGAAAGTATCCTCGACGCCGCTACGTAGATTGCCGCCGAGTTCGGCCGCGCGGCGATGCAAGGGCCATATCTCCTCGCGCCCAATGGCGGTAACCTGCCAGGTGCAGTCGTAGTTCGCGTAACCGACCAGCAGATCGAGCAGCTCAGGATCCGCAGGCATCCCCGAAGCCACCCCCATCACGAAGTTCACGTCCGGCCGCTCGGTCATCCCGTTCTCGATGAAAAGGCCCACCGAACGCACAATGCCGACATCGAAACATTCGAACTCCGGAAGACAACCGGTTTCACGCATCACGGCGATGAACTTCTCGACTTTTTCCACCGGATTATCGAACACCATCGGCGGCCACGCCCACTCGCCGCTGCGCCGCGTCTTCAGATAATTCAAGGTCCCTGCATTGCAGGCGGCCATTTCCGGCTTCAGACGCCGCAGCACCGCCACCGGACCGGAAATGTCGGGACCCGGCACTCCCGTGGATTGATTTATTATGACTCCTGGGCAGGCGTCGCGGATTGCATCGGCTATCTCAGCGCAAAGCTCGGGATCCCAGGATGGAAGATGCCCCATGCCGGGCTCTTGATTGCGAAAATGCACATGCATTACCGAGGCTCCTGCATTGAACGCATCACGCGCGTCCGAAGCCATCTGCTCGGGCGTCACCGGCACCGGATGCTGCTTGGGATCCGTCAACACGCCGGTGAGCGCACAAGTCACTACCGCTTTTTTATTACTTTCCGCCATTGCCGTCCTCCGCAAGCATTCCTACACCTCTTTTCTTATGGTCTGTACCGGGCAAAGGCGAGAGCCTTGGCGGCGGCCCAAGCCGGCAGGTCCACGTTCAAGCGCGGTACCGCCGGATGCCGCTTACGGCCGGATGCCGCTTACGGCGTCTCGCCATCGCGTGGTAACGCACACGATGACGAGACACCGTAAGCGGTGCAGGAATCCACCGCGAGAACTTCTTCACGCTAATGCAAACCTACTACTTTCTACTTCAGCGGCTTCAGAGGCAGTGGGCCGGTCTTGCGCACGGTGCGTAGCGTGAAACTCGAGTTGAGCCTGGCGACGCCCGGTAACTGGGTAAGGTGGCGGCGGTGGATACGTTCGAAATCATCGACGTCGGAAACGACCACCCGCAGAAGGTAATCGTACTGCCCGCTCATGAGATAACACTCCATTACCTCAGGTATGCCGCGAACGGCTTTCTCGAACGCGCTTAGATCGGTCACGGCGGAATGCTCGAGCGTTATGTTGACGAACACATTGCCGGGCAGGCCGACTCGGGATTGGTCAAGCACTGCGGTATAACCCTTGATCAGTCCGCTCTTTTCCAGAGCACGGACACGCCTCAAGCAAGCAGACTCCGACAAACTCACGCGCTCGGCGAGTTCCACGTTGCTCATGCGGCCGTTCTTCTGCAACGCAGCCAGGATGGCGCGATCAAATTGGTCAATCATCATACTCACAAGAATACATGCTACTCGTCATACTTTACGACAGTATCTGCCATAAAACGCCATCTTTTTCGAATCTTTGCAGTATTCTGCCTGAGTCTCTCTAGTATTCTGTTGTGTGGAGCGACAGCAAACGCGCACGGCCGCCGACAAAGCACCGGGCGCGGCGTGGAGGAATCAGACATGGAAATCGGAGTCCCCAAGGAGATCAAGGTCCACGAGTACCGGGTTGGTTTGGTGCCCGCGAACGTTCGCGAACTCGTCACTGCGGGCCATGAAGTGTGGATCGAAAGCGGCGCCGGCGACGGCATCGGTATCACCGACATGGACTACGAGGCAGCCGGAGCGAGAATCGCACCCACCGCGAAAGCCCTCTTCGCCCGGGCGCAACTGATCGTCAAGGTCAAGGAGCCACAATTGCCGGAGTGCGCAATGCTCGGACGGGGACAAGTGCTTTTCGCCTTTCTCCACCTAGCAGCCGACCGGGCGCTGGCCGAAGCGCTGTGCAAGTGCGGTGTTTCCGCGATCGCTTACGAAACAGTCACCGCAGACGACGGCTCTTTGCCCTTGTTGACTCCGATGAGCGAGATCGCCGGCCGCATGTCCGTTCAGGTCGGCGCGACCTGTCTGCACAAAATAAAAGGCGGTTCCGGCATCTTGCTCGGCGGTGCCGCCGGCGTCGAACCCGCGAAGGTCGTGATCTTGGGTGGCGGTGCCGCAGGGTGTAGTGCCGCTGAGATAGCGGTCGGTTTGCAAGCCGACGTCAGCGTCGTCGATGTATCGGTGGCGCGGCTACGCCAACTCGCACAGCGATTCGCTAACACGATCGAAACCGTTTACTCGACCGCACACAGCATCGAATCTCTCGCGCTATCGGCCGACCTTATCATCGGGGCGGTCTTGATCCCCGGTGCGGCGGCACCGAAGCTGCTGACCCGTGCGATGTTGCGCAGGATGAAAGCGGGTTGCGTTCTGGTGGATATCGCCATCGACCAGGGCGGCTGCTTCGAAAGCAGTAGGCCGACGACCCACGCCGATCCAACTTACATAGTTGACGGAATCGTTCACTACTGTGTGACGAATATGCCCGGAGCAGTGGCAAGGACATCCACTTTCGCATTAAACAACGTCACTTTACCTTTCGTGAAAGCCCTGGCCGGCAAGGGATACGACAGGGCAATCCGGGAAGACCGCCATCTCGCCTGCGGCGTCAACGTGCACCAAGGCCGGATCGTACACGAAGCAGTCGCCCGAGACCTGATGGCTGCGTAGCACCGGCACCGCCCACGCGACACTCTCCTGTTTACGGTCTACGGCCTACGGTCTATCGCTTCCAGTCTACTGCTTCCGGCTTCCGATCTATCGCTTCCGTTCTACGGCTTCCGGCCTATCGCTTCCGTTCTACGGCTTCCGGCCTATCGCTTCCCCTCTACGGCTTCCGGCCTATCGCTTCCCCTCTACAGCTTCCGGCTTATCGCTTCCGCTCTACTGTGGCCGATTGGCACGACCGCTGCTTAATACCATTTAGACCGCTACGGAAACGTCCGGCCCCATCGGCACAAGATTGCCACTAGTCTGTTGATTTAAGAGGGGATCACGCTTTCGAAGCAGTTCGAGACGGAGAGACACGATCCGCGATCGCGCAACGAGTTGCGGAAAATTCGTGCAGGCAGTGCGCTTATGCACGGTTTGTTTTTCAGTCACGCTCTTGCCAGCACTTACGGCAAGGGAGAAGAAAATAGATGGAGAAGAAAACCATTCGAATCGGCGGTGCCAGTGGCTACTGGGGAGATGCAGCCATGGCGACACCGCAACTGCTGGCTGCCCCGCAACTCGACTATCTAGTCTACGACTACCTAGCCGAGATCACCATGTCGATCATGGCTCGCGCTCGCGCGAAAAACGCGGAACTCGGCTATGCAACCGACTTCGTGCACTCGGCGATGGCGGCAAACCTGCCGAGCATCGCCGAGAGAAAAGTAAAAGTGATCGCCAACGCGGGAGGCGTCAATCCCCGCGCCTGCGCGGCAGCACTACGCAAGCTGGTCGCTGAGCAAGAACTTGATCTGAAAGTCGCGGTGGTACTCGGCGACGACTTGATAGACCGCAAGGATGCGCTGGCCGGTTCGGGCGTCGTCGAAATGTTCTCCGGATCCGCTTTTCCACACGTCGATTCGGTCGCGAGCATCAACGCCTACCTAGGTGCTTTCCCCATTGCAGCGGCACTGGATGCTGGGGCCGACATCGTAATAACCGGGCGCTGCGTAGACAGCGCAGTTACTCTCGGAGCTTGCATACACGAATTCCACTGGGCGCCAAGCGACTACGACCGCCTAGCCGCAGGCAGCTTGGCGGGCCATATACTCGAATGCGGCACCCAGACCAGCGGGGGCAACTTTACCGACTGGGAAGAAGTCGCCGGCAGTCTTGTCGACGCCGGCTATCCGATTGCCGAAATAGCAACCGACGGAACTTTCGTCTGCACCAAAGCCCCGGGTAGCGGAGGCTTGGTGTCGGTAGGCACAGTGGCCGAACAAATGCTCTACGAAATCGGCGATCCCTGTGCCTACGTGTTGCCGGACGTGGTTTGCGACTTCTCGCAAGTTCGCATGCGGCAATCGGCACCTCAGCGGGTCGAGGTAAGCAACGCCGCCGGTGCGCCGCCCCCTGCCAACTACAAAGTCAGCGCCACTTACGCGGACGGGTTTCGCGGCGGCGAGATCCGTACCGTTTACGGGCGTGACGCCGAACGAAAAGCCCAGAGGATCGCCGAGACCGTGCTCACGCGTTCCGGGCGAGCGCTCCAATCGAAAGGACTTCCCCCTTATAGCGAGAGCTGTGTCGAGATAATCGGCGCAGAATCCCACTATGGCGAGGCGCGTAGGACGCGCGAAGTGCGCGAAGTCGACCTCAAGGTCGCGGTCAGACATCCGAGCGGGGAAGGAGTACGCGTTTTCTTCAAAGAGATGGTGGGCGCAGCGCTGGCCTCGCCCCCCGGCTTGACCGGTTTCGCCGGAGGCCGCCCGCGCCCTTCGCCGGTGGTGCGTTTGTTTTCCTTCCTGCTACCGAAAAGCGAAGTGGAAATCACCGTAGAGTTCGACGGAGTGGAGTTAAACGGACTGGAGTTAGACAGGGCGGTGTTGGCGTTGGACACGGCCACCTCCGAATTAGCATCCGAAGTAGCCTCCGGGACCACTGACCCTGCGGCGGCGCACTTAGCGCTCGAGCAGGAAGAAACCGTCGCGGTAACGCTCGAGCGTCTGGCCTGGGCTCGAAGCGGAGACAAGGGAGACAAAGCCAATATAGGCGTTATCGCCCGTGACCCGCGCTACATGCCCTATATCCAAGCGGCGATTACTCCCGAACTGGTAGCCGCGCGCTTCTCTCATTTTCTCGAGGGCAAGGTCGAATGTTTCTCCCTGCCCGGACTACCCGCGTTGAACTTCCTGTTGCACGAGGTGCTGGGAGGCGGCGGCATAGCGAGTCTTCGCAACGACCCGCAAGGAAAGGCTACAGCCAAATTTTACTAGAGGAGGAAGTCGAGATTCCCCGTAAGCTCGTGCAAGACATCGAAGCCGGTTGAAAAACAGAGCCGTCGCATCCATTGCAACACCGGGTTCCTTACGAAGCTAGGTTTATCGGCCTACCTACTGGACGCTAGCCGATTTGCCGTATAGTGATTCGACTACGGCTTCGTGCTTGCCGCGCACCCGACGGGAGAGCCGCCCACACCATGAAACTGCACCTTTGCTTCGCCGGAGCCTTGCTGCTCTTGCTTGCGACTAGCGTCGCTTGCCATGCGCAGGACATCGGCGAAGACGATGACGAGATCGACAGAGCCGCCGACTTACTCAGCGCATCGGCAGACCTACACCGGCAAAAGCGGCGGCACGCTCGTGAAACCCAACAATGGGTGGCCAACCTGGGCGCGACGGCGGCGGTCGGCTACGACTCCAACGTCCACGAAAGCCCGAACGACAATCGCAATTCGACCTTCGAGTCGGTAAGCGCCGAGTTGGAGGGACGCCGCTACTTCGGCAAATCGCACCGGCTGAAATTTGATCTGGGTGCCCGTCGGCGGCGCTACCAGGAAAGCTTGGCGGCGAGCCCTTCCCGCCTACAAATCGGTGCGTTCTACGGATACCGCCCCGACGCCAACTATTCGTTATCACTGAGCGGTTCAGTAAAACGGCGCAATGACTCCGCAACCACCATCCGCGGACTCGAACTCGCCCGTAATTTCGCATACACCGCTTACCGAAGCAGTGCCAGTTTGTGGCTATACGGAGACCAAGGCCGGGCTCTCCGCTTATCGTACTCGGCCCAGCGGCGCGACTTCGTCGAGACTCAAGCACAAACCTCGCTGGACTGGTGGCGGCACGGACCGGAACTCTCCTACCGCAAACGCTGGGACAACGGATTGCGTTGGGAACTGTCCTACGCGTTTAGTTTCCAAAGCTACGACGAGGAGCCCGCAGGAAACCGCTTCGGCGCGGAACCACCGGGAGTCCCAGCAGAAAGGCATCACTTCCACAACGCCGACACCGAACTCGACATACCACTGGCTAAGACGCTCGAGATAAAACTGCGCTACGATTTCGACCGCAAAGACGACCGCTACCAAGATTTCGAATCTTACATCGGCCACAGCGGCAAAATTGAACTGGAATGGATTCCTGTAGACAAATGGGGCCTGCACACAAGCATGCGCTACCGGAAGCGTGACTACGACAACCGCCCCGGCTCGCTCACCCGGCGCCTGCAATACGACCGCTGGACCGCCTTGGTGCTGGCTTCTTACCAACTCTCGCGCCATTTCACCCTGTTCGCCAGCTACGAAATAGACTACCGTGACACCAACCGGATAGACATCGGCAACACCTTTCGCGACTACTTGCGGCATCTCGTCGTGACCGGCGTGTCGGCAGCCTACTGATCGGGATTATTGATGAAGAGTTCAGCAACGACCGCCAAGCGCACGTCATCTCGAGGCGTGCCCGTTCGCCCGCTTGGCGCTCTCGCGGCGAACTTTCATGAATAATCCCGGCTAAAGAGCATGAGCGTCGTGCCGGAGTAAACCGAACCATGAATCGCATCTACGTTCCCGCCGCCCTATTGTTGCTAGCCGCCTCGGCCTTGATGATCGCGCGCTTGAGTTTCGGAGGAGTCCGCATCGACAGCATGCGTCCCGTCATCAAGTACTACGTGACTTTGCAGATGGAAGCGTCATTGCACGGCGAGTCCGCCAACATCAAAACCTACTTACCGCCTAGCGGGGAGAGGCAGACGGTAGAAAAGGAGAATGTAGAATCCAGCCACCTCGCTTACAGCTTGGCCCGTTCGGGGCCTAACCGCCGCGCAGTATGGTCGGCGCGGGGCGTAACCGGCCATGAACTGGCGACCTACAATGCAACGGTAGCGATACACGCCAAGCGCTACGAGATCCCCGACGGCATCGCAATACCCAAGTCCTATCCGCCCTCGCTAACACCCTATCTGCAGCCGACCGAGACCATACAATCCGACTCCGAGGAAATAATCAGCAAGGCCCGGGAGATCGTGGAAACGAGCGGTGCTGAGGACCTAGCCTCGGTAATTCGTGCGCTCTACGTTTTCGTGCGTGACGACGTCGACGGCAGTGACTACGAAAACACTCTCGACGCACTGACCACGCTGAAGTGGCGGGAAGCCTTTTGCGGAGGCAAGTCACGACTGCTGGTTGCCATGCTGCGCAGCGTGGGCATCCCCGCGCGTATGATCGGCGGTTTGATACTCACTTCGGGATCCAAGCGAGTCTCGCACGCATGGCTCGAGGCTTGGGTAAACGGTGTGTGGGTGCCGATGGATGCACTCAATGACCATTTCGCCGAACACCCGGCCAACTACTTGATCCTGTATTACGGCGACCAGGTGTTGTTCTCGCGCACCGCCAACATCAACTTTCAATACCACTTCAACATCAGACGCTGGCGCACTCCACCCGACGAAAATCTGGACCCCGCCACCGCAAGCTTTCTCAACCCCTACGCCTTCTGGCATGCGTTCGACAGAGCGCACATCTCTTTGAACCTGTTGAGAATAGTATTGTTGTTGCCGGTCGGCGTGCTGGTCGTGGTTTTATTCCGCAACGTCATCGGCCTTACCATGTTCGGGACCTTTCATCCGGCGCTGATGGCGGCGGCATTCCGTGAAACCGGATTCCTATGGGGCGCCGGACTATACTGCGCCCTGTTACTGCTCGGCCTTGCACTGCGCCGGGCCCTAGACCACGTCGAGCTACTGCACACGCCCCGTTTGTCCATACTCCTGGTCTTCGTGGTCGGGTTCATGCTTGCCGTCACCTATCTTTCGGCAACCGCAGGCGCTTTCGAACCGGCCCACATGAGTTTGTTCCCGATCGCCATTTTGGCAATCACCGTAGAGAGCTTTTTCCGTACTACCTCCGAACACGGGCCCGCCCAAGCTCTGCTGGTAATGTTGCAAACGCTGGTAGTAGTCGGCGTGGTATTCATGTTGATCGAAAGCTACCGGGTTCAAGCGGTGGTTTTCGTCTTTCCGGAAGTAATCATCGGCGTGGTCGCCGCCTCTTTGGCGCTGGGCCGCTGGACTGGAATGCGGTTGACCGAATACGGCCGCTTTCGCTGGTTGCTGGTCGACTGATGCCTAAGCTTGACCAGACAGACATTCTTAGCGCAAAGCGGCTGCGGCTCGCGCTGGAGTGCGCCATCGGCGGCCGCACTGCTGCCCGCCGATGCTCGAGGACGCTTGGATACACTCCGCCCGGCGAACGCTCCGCCCGGCTACGAATGGTGCACTCCAACGCGTCTTCGCCCGTGAACTATTGCCGGGTAAAGCTTAGCGAAGAACAAGGCAGGGTAATAACCGATGTTCGGAACTAGGCGCTGGAAACAGGCGTTTGCGGATGTTCTCGGTATGAACCGGCGTAACCTCGAGTACGTCTACGGCCGTAATCCTCGAGCCTTGTTCCCACTGGTGGATGACAAGATTCGCTGCAAAGGCATCCTCCGCGAACACGGCCTGCCCACCCCGGCCACCATCGCACACGCCGATACACGAAAAGAAATCGACGCTTGTCTGGCGGCTGCGATCAACGCCGAGGCATGCGTAATAAAGCCGGCCTGCGGTTTCGGCGGATCAGGGATCAAAGCCGTTACCGAGCGCCTACAGGCGGCTACCCAAGACGAGACTGGCAGCAACGACTATCGCGAAAAAGGCAGCAGCAACTGTGCCATAGAAAGTGGCAGCAGCGATAACCAAAAAGGCTCGGGCACCGGTGACACAAAGGGCAGCGGCAGCGATAACGCAAAAGGTGCCGGCAGCGACAATGCGAAAGGTGGCGGCAGCGATAACGCACTAAGCGCCGGCATGGAAGCCCGCAAGACGGATTGCACAGATGCGGACGGCACTCGTGGCCGGCGCATCGAGGAGCTGCGCTTCCATATGGCCTCGATTTTATCGGGAATGTATTCCTTCGACTCTCTGCGCGACCGAGTTTTGGTCGAGGAGTTCGTGATCGAACACCCGGATTTGCGCGCTGTTCACGGCGGCTCCGGGGTCTCCGACATGCGCGTGATCATCTGTGACGGCGAACCGGTAATGGCAATGCTGCGGGTCCCTTCCGAGAAGTCCCGGCCCACCGCAAACTTGCACCGTGGCGGCGTCGGCATCGGCATCGATTTCGAAAGCGGGCGGAGCACCTTCGGGGTTTGCCGGGGACGCCCGGTCTCCGTCCATCCGGATACACAGGTGGAGCTTGCGGGCATCGAAATCCCTTACTGGTCCGAGTTGATAGAGATCGTAAAACCGCTCAACCAGATCTTCGGGCTTGGCTATCTCGGAGTCGACGTAGTCATTCACGCGGGAAAAGGGCCGATGATACTCGAACTCAACGCACGCCCGGGACTTACCATACAACTTGCAAACCGTAGCGGCCTGCGTCTCCGGCTCGAACGCAGTGCCATTGCGCAAGCGGGACCGGAGCAGGGAGCGCCCTCGTGACCTCTCGAGCCCTATGCTTGAGTGCGACCGCACTATTCGTTGCGCTGCTATGCGGCCTGCTAGCGAGCTACCCGTCGGAAACCGACGTAGCGGATGTGGTCGTGGTTCCCGCGTTTTTCGCACAGGAGCAAACAATCGCCGGTATCGACGCATCGGATCTCGGAGTAGAGGCCTCGGCCACCGAGTTCGACGTTGAAACCGATACCGAATCCGACCTCTTCCCTCTTCACGAGCAAGCACGCCGGGACTTTCGCGAGGGCCGTATCAGCCGGGCCATCGACAAACTCTCGCGGCTACGGCGCGAGCATCCCCTCAATGTTGCGATTCTCAACGACCTCGGGGTCTATTACCTGAGCAAGTCGGACGACATCCGGGCCGAAGAAGTGTTCAGGGAAGCCATCAAAGCCAATCCCGCCCATGCCCGGGCTCACTACAATCTTGGCACCCTGCTGTTTCGTAAAGGACGCCTGGAAGAAGCCGCCACTTCGTTTACGCGTGCACTCGACAGCAACCCCTACTACGGAGAAGCGCGCTATAATCGGGCCCTGGTAAGAACGGCAGCCGGAGACCTGGAAGGCGCCGAACAAGACTACCGGGAAGTTACCCGTAGCGACCGCTCGGAAACCGCCGCCAAGGCTTATTCGAATCTGGCCATTCTACTGGCCCGGCAGGACCGCATCGGAGAAGCCGTAGCGGCGTTGCGCGCAAACTTACGCCTGCGTCCCGGCGACTTATCGTCGCGTTTCAACCTAGCGGTGATCCTGTCACGCTCCGGCGAAACCGAGCAAGCCAAACAAGAGTATCACCGTTTGCTCGATCTGCAGCCCAACCATCGCAACGCAGCGCTGAATCTGGGCGCCTTGTTGATGCGCGAAGAAAAGTGGCGGGAAGCACGAACGATCTATGACAAAGCCGTGCTCGAGCATCCCGGCGACGCCGCGCTTCTTTACAACTCGGGCCTGTGCCACGCGCGGCTCGGCGACGACAAAGCAGCGGCCGAGGACTTCGGCAAAGCCATCGAGGTAGATCCCGGCTATGCCGAAGCCCACTACAATCTGGGACTTGCCCTGAAACGCGAGAAACAGCTCAACGAAGCGATCGAGCACTTCGCGGAAGCAGTGAAACTGCGCCCCGGCGAAGCCAGTTACCACTACAACCTGGCGTTGGCTTTGAGTGCAGGCGGGCGCGAGGACGAGGCCGCCGCCGAGTACCGCGCAGCCTTGGACTTACGTCCCGATTACTTTAGAGCACTTTACAACCTCGCCCTGCTCGACTACCGAAACGGGCGCTTCGAAGCAGCCCGGGCGGGCTTTGAAAAAGCTTTGCAATCACGTCCGGAAAGCTACGATGCAACCTACAATCTCGGCTTGACACTGCTCAAGCTCGACCTGCCTGCGGAGGCCGAAACAGTGCTTCGAAAAGCGCTTGCTTTCAACGAAACCGTAGAAGCACGCTACAATTTGGGCTTGGCCCTGGCCAGGATGGGCGAAAAGGAACGGGCGGTTTCGGCCTATCGTGCAGCGCTTCAACTCAATCCTAAACACGCCCGCTCGATAGAGCGGCTCGGCGAGACTCTGACCGAGATCGGCCGTTACAAAGAGGCGCTGTCAAGATTCGTATTGCTCCGCAAGCTCGACCCTAGCGACCCATCGGCTTTCAACGCCGGCCTAGCTTTGTTCAGAGAGCGAAACTACCAAGCCGCGTTGGACTACTTCGAGGTTTCGGCTTCGGGAGAGGCCGGCGTAAGACGTAAGTCGTTGAATATGAAAGGCGCCTCTTTGGCCAAGTTGGGAAAGAACGGCGAGGCAATAGCGGTTTACCACGAGGCGCTGGAGGAATTTCCGGCCGACCCGTCTATCACCCGAAACCTGGCTTCTGCGTTGGCGCAAAGCGGCAACCACCAGGCGGCTCTTGATGAACTCGAGGCGCTCAGGAAAAGCGACGGCGAAGATCCACGTACCTTGGTATTGCTAGGGCAAGAACGGCTGGCCTTGGGACAACGCGAGGCGGCACTGCGCGAGTTGGGTAGAGCACTGGAACTCGACCCGAAAAATGAAGATGCGCTACGCCTGATAACCCAAATGAAGGCCGTTAGCGACTAGAACCGGCCCAAAGCGGCAAAAACGCAAGATGCTGCACGCTTTGCACTCCCCCGGCGCAAGATCTTTCAGCGATATCCCTCGGGGCCCCAGCGGATTAACACGGAGAAGCAGGCTGCTAGCCCGCATTATTCATGAAACCTCTGCTACGAGCCTCAATCGCCCGCAATCTCGGCCCGTGCTCGCTTTTCGGCCCTCGACGTACTGTTAGTACGCCTGCGGGCCTCATCGCTGCGCTTGGGCCGATCTCACGGG
>JAJRWY010000026.1 GCA_024276575.1 Candidatus Binatota bacterium | reverse complement strand
TCAATCGCCCGCAATCTCGGCCCGTGCTCGCGTTTCGGCCCTCGACGTAGTGTCACTACGCCTGCGGGCCTCAACGCTGCGCTTGGGCCGATCTCACGGACGCTTGCGACTCTCGCGACGAGGTTTCATGCATAATGCGGGCTAAGAGGTACTGAGCATGGAACAGAACTACACTGCGGTGGTTAAGCAAGACGGTGATTGGTGGATCGGCTGGATCGAAGAGGTCCCAGAAACAGAGCCCAACTCATTCCGAGCCTGTCCTGCCCCAATAATCGGCCGCACCACGATCCAACGAATCCTCGAGGCGAACGGCATCGGGCCGGTACCGGAGCGGCAAAAGCGGGTGTCGTGGGAGACCTTTCTCCAGTCTCATTGGGGCGTGATTGCCGTGCGGCGAATTCTCAGCTCGATCCGGAGATTCGTGTCGAGTACTCGTCAAAAATTGCCCGTACACCGTGAGAACTTGCTCGGCAGACCGCAGGTTGACCACGGCCTCCTGGTGTCGTACGTAATGTCGTACGCTATGGAGACGACAAGATGACCAACATCACGGCAAGCGAGGCACGCAAGCGACTGTACACTCTCCTCGACGAATTGGCCGATTCGCATGAGCCCGTTCAGATCACAGGGAAGCGGAATTCGGCGGTCCTCGTTTCTGAAGAGGATTGGCGGGCGATTCAGGAAACTCTGTATCTGGTCGCGATTCCTGGGATGAAGGAGTCTATCGTGAAGGGCATGAAGATGCCGGTTGCGAAGTGCGATGAGAAGCTCGACTGGTGAAGTGGCGGATCGTTTACACCAAACAGGCAAGACGAGACGCGAAGAAGCTATCGCGTTCTGGATTACGAGCGCAAGTGCAGAAGATTCTCGACATTCTCGCCGAAGATCCCTACCGAAGTCCTCCGCCGTACGAGCGGTTGGTTGGTGAGTTGGCGGGTGCGTGCTCGCGCCGGATCAACATCCAGCATCGCGTCGTGTATCAGGTCCTCGACGAGATTGAGACGGTGAAGATCCTGCGGTTGTGGACCCACTACGAGTAAATCCTCAGCTCGGCTGTTTATCTGCGTGAAACAGGCAAAATGTGTCGGTGCGACCAGGCAACGCCGGTTGAAGAGAAGAGGAGGATGCCGAGCGAGAGTAGCGTAAACAAGCCTACGATCACCGACTCCGGGATGTGGGTCGTCAATATCCCGTCGGGCTTGAAAATCAGGTAGTTGAACCAACTACCGAGCCAGCGTAGGGGAGGCCCCGGAACGGGCTCAGGCAGCGAACCGGCCGGTGGCCACGGCGCCGCTTTGACGTCAGACTCCTCCTCCTATGTGGCGGGCCGCGGATCCTGAGCGAACTCAAGAAGCTCGGCCTCGTGGTTTCCGAGACCACCGTCTCCCGCTACCTCAGTTGCTGTTAGCGGTGGAGCAAAAGCGCGTATTATGGAGTGCTCAACATAGTACGCGGGTTTCGATCCCCATCGACACCATCGACAGGTGCTCCATGAGATTCGCGAACAGGCCAGCGAGAGGCCGGTAGACACCGTACGAGGTATATTTCTCGAGGGCGGGCCGATCTTTCCGGAATCCGGACTCTACGAGAAGACCCATATCCAAATTGCCGTCCGCAACCGCGAGTGCATCAAGGGCGTATTCAGAGTCCACCGTCGGTTTCTGGACTAGGGACACCGACCGCGCAGGGACGGCCAAGCGTCAGATGAGGTCACCGCGCACCGGCGCGTCGTCGTCGAACACGGTCACACGCTCTGTTTTAGCGTGGGGCAGCGGGATCTCTTCACGATTGTAACCGATCGCGCGGTAGTCCCGCAGGCGTTTCTCTGGCGTGTCTTTGTCCAGAGCCATGTGAAAATGAAGCTGAAATCGTGAAACATTCACTGAATGATTTCGGGGATTCGATCGGATCGCAAGGGTTGCGTCTGGATGGAAAAGCGCAATGATTTCGGGCCGGATAGAGTTTTGGCTAGTGACAGGTCTGCCTGCTGGTGGTACTCAGTTCGCTCGTCGGAGGGCAGGCGCAGGACGTTGCTATCGTAGTATCGGAGTTCTGTATCGTTCCGTATCGTTCAACACCATGATCGTTTCTTTTTTCGATTCGCGTGCGGGCGAAGCCGGCTCGCGTGGCTGCTGTGCTGTGGCGACGATTTAAGGTCGCGCGGTTTACAAAAACCTAGTATATGCACCCAACTGCGCCAGGCATGGTAGCGCTACAGGGGTATTATAGCTACTGTAGCGGTTTACAAAACGTTGCATATAGGCTAATATCGTAAACCTGACAAGCCAGGGAGGCCATCATGATCGGACATAAGCTTAAGGTTGCTCGGTCTGCGTCGGGGCTCTCGCTTCGCGCGTTTGCGGATGCCGTAGGGGGCATCGTTACGGCTCAAGCTATCGGGAAGTATGAGCGAGACGAGGACATGCCGAGTTCTCGGGTTCTGATGGCACTGGCGGCCGGTCTCAACGTCTCGGAGGAGTATCTCCTCAGCGAGGACCAACTTGCTCTGGAGGGAGTAGACTTTCGGAAGAAGGTTAAGGCGTCCCGCCGTGAGGCTGCTGCGTTGGAGGCACGCGCGATTCAGATGCTGGAGCGTTATCTGACGATTGAGGACCTGCTTCAGCTACGTAGCGTCGAGTGGGAGCAGCCACGCAGCGCCCCGCATCCGGTCGCGGACATGCGCGATGCGGAGGATGCGGCGCGGTCGGTGCGTGAGGACTGGGGGCTCGGGAACGATCCCATCCCGCAGTTGGCGGAACTGCTAGAGGAGCGCGGTATCAAAATCCTGTCGCTTGACCTGGATCATATCGATGGACTTGCCGCCAAGGTACGCCGTAAGGGTCGAAGCGCGTCGCGGGTGATCGCGATAAAGCGTAGCACGTGGTCTGAGCGCAAGCGTTTCAATTTGGCACACGAACTCGGCCATATGGTAATTGCGCCTTCAGCAGAAGTGGATGCGGAAAAGGCGGCGCATCGTTTCGCGGGTGCGTTTTTGATGCCCGCGGATGTTCTCCGCGCTGAAGTTGGCGCCAATCGCTCCTCCATCAGCATTGGTGAACTGGTTGTTTTGAAGAAGCGTTTTGGCGTGAGCATTCAGGCTCTTACGTACCGTTGCAAGGATCTCGGCATAATTACGCAAGCTGCCTTTGGTCGCCTGTTCAAGGTGTTTGCTCAGCGCGGATGGAGAACGCCGCCGTTCGAGGAACCGGAAACGATGGCGCCGGAGATCGAGGAACCAATGCGCTTTGAGCGGCTGTGCTATCGGGCGCTCGCCGAGCGAGTTATCGGCGAAAGCCGGGCGGCGGAACTGCTAGGGATATCTGTTCGCGAGCTGGATGTTCGACTGGATCGATAGCGACTGAGGTTCATGCGAGTCCTCGTTTCCGACACTTCGGTTCTGGTCGATTTGGAGCGCGCGGGGCTCATCGAAGACCTGTTTCGACTGCCGTTCGAATTCGCAGTGCCGGACCTTCTTTACGATCGAGAACTCAAGGGCGATCTTGGCGACGAACTGACGAAGCTGGGTCTCCGCGTTGAGGTCTTGGAGCCTGCAGAGCTTACGCGGGCGACAATCGTTGGTCGTCGTGATGCAACGCTGTCGGTGCCGGACACCTTCGCATTTGCTCTCGCTGAATCTCGCGAATGGATTCTTCTGACGGGCGATGGCGGCCTCCGCGAACTCGCAGTTGCCGAACGCGTCGAGATTCATGGTGTACTCTGGGTATTCGATCAGTTCGCCGATGGCGGGCACGTCGGACTCGACAGATTGCACCGCGGACTCAGCGTCATCTCCAGGCACGCACGATGCCGTCTGCCGGGCGCTGATGTGCGTCGCAGGCTGAGTCGGTTTGCTGGCTAGACTCGCGGTGCATCCCGTCTGGGATCGTGTTCTGTGCGAAACCCCGTGTGGTGCCAAAACTTGGCCGACCAAAAACGCGAGCAACGACGCAGCCTTGCTTGCGGCGTTAGCGAACATCCGCAGCCTGAACATCTGCGGCCTACCGTTGGCCTTGACACCAGCCTACGCTCCGGTCCGTGCCGACGGCACGGCTTCAATTCCTGCTCGCGGCCATGGCCGGCTGGGTGAACCGCAGCCAACAGGACGTCATTGAATAGCTGCAGGCGGAGAATCGGATTCTGCGGGAGCACCTCGGTGGCCGGCGGTTGCGCTTCACGGACGCCCAGTGGTGCAAGCTGGCCGCGGCGGCGAAGAATGTCGGCCGCAAAGGCCTCTTCGGTATCGGGCCGATCGTGACGCCGGACACGTTGATTCGATGGTATCGGAGTCTTATTGCGCGCAAGTACGACGGCAGCGGGCGCCGCGGGCCCGGTCGGCTCAGGACGGCGGCGAAGCGGATTCTCTGCCGAGAACCTGGGACTCGAACTTGCTTTCAGCCTGAGAACGCTTTGAGAACAAGAGGTTGCGGCTCGATCGGCCTTACGCTTTCAATAATGGGACCCCATTTCTCACCTGTCCTTTCGGTTGCATGCGCTTTGGCAACTTGTGGCAAGATTTCCCGGAGAGCTTCAAAAACTCAGACCGTGGCCCTCCGGTCTTGGTCAATCCGCCTTGCTGGGGCTATTCTTATCGCATGACGCGATCGGCCGAAGCCTTATTCTCCGAAGCGCTCGACCTCTCCGCCAAGGAACGGTTGGAACTCGCTTCCGAAATCATTGCCAGCGTCGACGGCCCTCCTGATCCGGACTGGGACCGCGCGTGGCTTGCTGAACTCGACCGCCGTATGGACGAGTCCGCACGTGGGGCAGAGCCCCTGCCGGAATGGGCCGAGGTGAGAGCCGGGATTCTTAAACGCTTGGCAAGGCGTTGAAAAGCAGGATCAGGTTTTTTCCCCAGGCGCGCGAGGAACTCGAGGCCGCCGCAGCGTGGTACGACGAAAGGCGGCCTGGACTTGGAGTCGAGCTTGTTGCGGAGATCGATGAGGCTGTGGGGCAGATCTCCGACTACCCCGAGGGGTGGCCTCTGTGGCGTGACGATCGTCCGTACCGTAAGCGCCTCCTCTCACGTTTTCCTTACGTGCTGTTTTTTGTGGTCGTAGATGCCGACGAGATAGAGATCGTCGCGGTGGCCCACTCAAGTCGCAGACCCGGGTACTGGCTCGAACGGGCCTGAGTCCAGGCCGAGCAGATTCTCGAAGTGAACGGGTCGGATCTCTACGAGCATTCGACATCTCCGACGCCGGGTTGCCACTGGCCGGCAAGGTTTTCCGTTGGCCATCGACCGGGAGACGCGAGCCAGGCTACTTCGGGCTGCCGACCGGGCTCGCAAGACGCTTCCGGCGAGCGCGGTGTTGAAGATCCTTGGAATCTCATCTTCCCGCTACGGCGCGTGGGTGCGAGCCGAACATGGCTGCGGGTTGGCAGAGCACGCGGCTTGTCCGAGATCGACGCCCGGATGAGATCTACTTCGGCAGGGGAGGGGAGATCCCGGCGAAGCTGGAGGCGGGCAAACGAGCGGCATGAGAGAGCCGACTGGCTGTGAACCGGGCGGCGTGGTGCGAGCGGCGCCTGCGGGACCTAGCCCGGCAGTGGCCTGACCCCGACGGCCAGCTCGTCGAGCTCGAGCGGATCACCGGGGTGGCTCTGCAGCGGGACGCGGACCGGGAGGCCTTCGCGGCTGGTCAGGTGTAGGTTGCGTAACCTGTGATTCGTTACTGAATCGGTAACGAACCGTAGAATCTGCAACCGATGAGCTGGGACCTACCGCGCTGGCATGGCTACGTCGTTCTTCTTTCGGTGGAGCAACAACTCCTCGATCATTGCCGCACCGGCCGCCGCGTCGAGTCCGGCGATGTCGGCGTGAATGTCGGCCCGCTGGTACGACTTCCTGAAGAAGGTGATGTCTTTCTTGATCTCCTTCCGGTAGAGCTTCCTCTCGTCGTCTGTGAGGTGCTTCTCGATGGGCCTGGATTAGATGTCATAGAACGTGGCCCTCTGCACGATGTTCTCGGGCGTGTCCTCGATCGCGACCGTCACACAGTCCACCTTTCGGATCACACGCAGGTATGCGTCACGAAGGCCGCTCGGTGCAAGCGCGACCACACAGTCCCGGTGCTCGGCGACGATCCTCTTCAGGACGACGGAGACCTCCTTCCTGTAGGAGTAGTCAGTCAGGAAGCGGGCCTGCAGCCGCTTGATCGAAGTGTTGAAGTGCGTCTCGATCTCCTCGTCGAGGTCGAAGAAAGAGCATCCGAGTCGCCCGGCAAGCAGCCTGCCAATCGTTGTCTTGCCCACGCAGCTCACGCCGACGAGTAGGACCCTCATCGGAGCGCCCTTCTCTGCGCAGCGCTGGCTATGCCACGTGCCTTGCGCAGGTACTTGTCTCGATCGTGGCGTACGAAATCGTTGACCATCCCGGTAACCGCCTCGGCGTAGTCGTCAGGTTCAGCAGTGGCTGCAAGCGACGCGAAGTAGGCGGGTAGAACCTCTTCCCAGGTTACGCCTACCTGCCACGAACCGCCCTCATCGGCGAAGAAGATCACGTCGTCGCGGCCTTCGTCGATGTGGCGCAGAAGGCCGAACAGGATGTCGAATGCCTCCCGCGTTTCTGCGTGACGCCCCTTCTTCACGGCCGCCACGCACCGATCGAGCAGTCGGTTGCACTCCGCGATCCAGGTTTCGGTCCCGCGAGACATCTCCATGAAGTTCTTCGAGTTTACGTTGAAATCCTCGTAGTGGTCGCCGCGCAGGCTCGCCTCTTGGAATGTCTTGACCGCCTCGAGCAGACGACCCTGTGAAGAACCATCTGCTCTCAGCTCCGCTGGCTTGACGTACCCGTCGATAAGCGCGGGCAACCGTGTCCTCGGCAGGAGATCGATCGCCCGGTCCAAGAGGTCCCGCAGGTCCTCTTTGCGGAGCGAGCGAAGGAATACCTGGAGCTTCTCAGGGTCGATCCGCAGTCTTGCTTTGCTGTCCTGCGCGCCCTTCGTGTGGGTGCCCTCCCTCGGCCATGTAGCGCGCAAAGCAACGTAGGAGAGCTTCGGTGTCGACCGCGTCTTGTTCGAGCGCGAACCAGAGGTCGAAGAGATCACGCCCCTTCTTTCGCTGGTACAGCGCCCGAAGCTTGGTCGCGAGCAGCTCGTCGAGCTCATACGTCGTCACCTCGGCCTCACCCGTGAACCAACGGCTGTCGACGCGAATCGGCACGCGCGCGAGCCCAAGCTCTGTGAAGTGTTCGCGGGAGTTGATCTCGATCTTCAGCCGCATCTTCATCGGTGGAACGTCCTCGGACGGGTAGCGGTAGACGAGGTTGACGCGCCCCTCCTTGAGCTTGCGTTGTGGCTTCCCGAGCCACGGATCCAACACACCGCGAACCAGGTCGAGCGTCTCGCCGATGGGCCCGGGCTTGACCTGAACCAGATCGATATCTTCGGAGTAGCGTGCCGCGGGTTGCCAGTAGAGCTTGTTGAGCGCGGTGCCACCTCGGAACGCGAGACGATCGGCGATGGGGGAGGCGCGGAACATCTCGACGATCGCTCGGCTGATGACGAGGTCCTGTTCGACCTGAGCGTTCTGCCGCCACGGCGCGTGAACACGCCATGCGGTGATGTAGTCCTTAGGGATCATTCGTCCGGCTCCACGTCGACGTTGATGAGCAGCTTCCACTTTAGGTTGCGCTCGGCTCCAGCCACATCCTCCGCGCGACGCAAGGGCGTGTAGCTGCGGGCATGCTTCTCCACGAAGGATGCGAGCGCACCTGCGAGATCTTGCTGGCCAATGAGCTCCAACAAGTATCCGAGGCGTTGTGACCAACCCGCTGGTGATAGCATGGCGGCCTCCACCAACTTCTCGGCGTCCATCTCCTCGGACAGCTCGGCGAGGACCGTGGCGACGTTGTTCAAGCCGCCCGCTTGATACGGGTAGCCGACGAGCTCGAGCGCGGTCACCTCCGGCGTGGAGTAGCGCACGGCGCCCCGGGGCGTGTTGACGGTGGCGATGGGCATGCGCTCGAGGTCGCCGCGGGCGATGAACACGACGCGCACCTGGCCACACTCTATGGCTGGCCGGTTCTTGCGAACCATGACCTGGAGCGACTGCGGACGTTGGTGGGCTGCCCCATGTCTCTCGGCGGCCGACAGGAGGGCCACGTAGTACGGCTCTCCCAGCTTCTCCATCAGTTGGTCTACGAAGTGCTCTGCCGGGAGGCACCCGAGCTGTTTGTACTCCGGCGGGACAATGACGTGAAAGGAGCGCATCGGACTCGCAATGCGTCCGCGATCTTTGAGGCGTCGGAGCTGCGCGCGCACGGCGGCGCCACTTCCGCCGATCGCCCCTAGGGCATCGGCGGTGGTGAAGTGATACCGCCCGTTGGCGGCCAGATCTTCGATGTACTCCTCGGCCCGCATCCGTTACGATTCTCTCTGAATAGAACGTCCAGCGTTGCATCAGGCGAGAATCGCCTCACCCCGCACGCCGTTCCGATTCTCTACGTAAGTAATGAAATATGTGTCGTTTGTCAAGAATCGTAACAAGCCTCGCTATCGAAGAGCCCGCAAGGTAAAGCGTTCTTTCCTTCGCTGGGCTGGGAGTAAAGGCCTCTTGCCCTGTACGGATGAGGCATCGATGAGACCTACCTGTGGCTCGGCCACTCGGCGAGGATCTCGCAGTCCCGACCGCGGGCGGGCATGTCGAGGGCGACCAGGTTGCCCGGCATCCCGACCTTGTTGAGGCCGATGCACCGGATTGTCGGCCGGGGCGCGGCACGTCCTTCGGCGAACCACACGGGGAAGTCGCCGGCTCCCTCGTGCTTGCGCGTGGCCTTGTCGATGCGCTTCGGATCGGGCCAGATCCCAAAGTCGCCGACGTGAAGCACGTGATCGAAGCGCACGCCAAGAGACTCCTCGAAGGCGAGGACGTCGCAGTAGAGCTGATCGAGAGCTCCGTGGATATCGCCGGCGGCGCAAATGAACATGGCGCCTACCGTCATACCTCGAACGGTCCGGCAGTCCAGATCGCGGCCCGCGGCGAGTGCGCTAGAGGCAACTGTTGCAACTTGTGCAACGGTTGGGCAGATCGCGGAGAGGGAACCGAATGGTGGTGCTGGACGACTGAACCCAGGCCACGGTCGATGCGCGAGTGGTGCGCGACCGCTCTCGGAGACGACGCGGAGCGATTCTTCAGCTACGTCGAGATGTTGTCGTTCGAGATCCGATTTGCTTTCTCTCTCCGGCAGTCAAGCGCCGACTCTCCACCGTCAACCGGCAAGCGGTCTCTCCGGCCGCTCTCCCTCTCTGATCGGCCATGGAGAGGGAGGTTTGGCGCGTGATCGACCGGGTGCAGCGCTCTCCAGCCCTCTCCGGATTGCGTCGTCACGTACGCCGTGTCCGCCGCCTGTGCCCGCAACCTCGCGCGATGTCGAAGAAAAAGAAGCGGCCCCGATCGAGTTGCCTCGAAGGGGGCCGCGTCAAACTGTGGGGCGTTTTCTTTGCCCCGTAGAAGTATGGCTCCCCGTTCGGTTGGCTACGCGAACTCATTCTTGAACTGAGAGATGTGGATTCGAACCTGGCTTTGCCCTGAGAACACATTGAAAACAGTGGGTTACGGCTTATGCGCATTTTTCCCGCAATAATGGGACCCCATTCGCGGCCTGTACAGCGGCGGCATTCTGACACCGGCGCTGCGGTCGGGGCACTGACCGTTTTGGCCACAAGGCTTGCCCGAACGTTGAGTATGATCATACTCTCGATCACACCGGAGGTGATTATGCCGACAACTGAGCGAGTTACCGTGACCCTGCCCCTTGAGCTGATTGAGAGTATCGATCAGCTTGAACGTAACCGCAGCCGTTTCATCGCTGAGGCGGTTGCGCACGAATTGGTTCGCCGCCGCCGTGAAGGGCTCATGGCTTCGCTCAAGAGTCCGCACCCCGAGGCCGCTGAGCTAGCCGAGACCGGAATGGCCGACTGGGTTGCGAGCCTGCCCGTGGAGGATGATGAGAGCCTCGTCGATGTTTCTGCGGGCAAGCCCGTGCGCTGGATTGAGGGACAGGGTTGGGTTGAGGAGTCGGCATGAGGGTTGATCGCGGCACGCTC
>JAJRWY010000286.1 GCA_024276575.1 Candidatus Binatota bacterium | reverse complement strand
TGCCCGGTGACACGGTGACGTTGTCTGTGAATTTGATCACCCCGATCGCAATGGACGAGGGGCTACGCTTTGCGATTCGCGAAGGTGGCCGCACGGTCGGCGCCGGCGTAGTGACCAAGATAGTCGAATAGTGCCGGGCAGCGAGCGGACAGAAGGATTTAGGGTGAACGCCCATGATGAGTGAACGGATACGTATCCGCTTGAAAGCTTACGATCATCGCGTACTCGATCAATCCGTGCGGGAGATCGTGGATGCGGTGCGGAGGACGGGAGGACGGGTTGCGGGGCCGATCCCGATTCCGACTCGTATCGAGCGTTTTACCGTGAACCGGTCTCCTCACGTTGACAAGAAGTCGCGTGAGCAGTTCGAGATTCGCACCCACAAGAGACTGCTCGACATCGTCGAGCCGACTCAGCAGACCATTGATTCCCTGGGTAAGCTCGACTTGCCCGCCGGTGTCGATGTCGAGATCAAGCTGCACTAGCGCCCCAGTGCGCTATGTGGCACGGCTCTCGACTGCTGAGGCGTATTGGCAGAGATGAGGACAAGGAGCTTCGATGCTCGGTCTAATAGGTAAAAAGATTGGCATGACCCAGCGGTTCAGCGATGACGGAGAGGCTATCCCCGTTACCGTTGTTCAGGCCGGGCCATGCACGGTAGTCCAGGTTCGCACCAAGGATCACGACGGTTATGACGCTTTGCAGGTGGGCTTCGGCTCGAAGCGCGAGAAGCTCGCAAGCAAGGCGGTCAAGGGCCATGCGGAGAAGTCGGGCCGGGGTCCGTTTGCGGTGTTGGCCGAATTTCGCCTGGACAAACCTGGCGATTACGAGGTCGGGCAAGAGCTTTTGGTCGGCGATTTGTTTCGCAATGGCGACATGGTGGACGTGACCGGAACCACCAAGGGTCGTGGTTTTGCAGGTGTGGTGAAACGCTACGGCTTTGCCGGACAGAGCGCTACGCACGGAACTCACGAATCGTTTCGTGGCGGCGGAGCCATCGGTGCCTGCGCTTATCCGGGGCGCGTATTCAAGGGCAAGAGGATGCCGGGCCGTATGGGCGGCGTGCGGCGCACTGTGCAGAACCTTCAAGTAGTCGAAGTGGTCTCGGAGGACAACGTTTTGTTGATTCGCGGCGCGGTCCCGGGCGGGCGCGATAGTCAAGTCGTTCTACGGCCGGCCATCAAGGCTGCCGGTTAGGAACGGGAAAGGTCTAGATCGATGAGTGATAACGGCGCTATAGAAACCGCAGTCGTAGATATGGGCAACAGTGAAGTCGCCCGTGTCGCATTGCCGGCGCTTTTCTCGTCGCCGGTAAACGACGATCTTTTGTTCGAGCAGGTGTTGGCGCAACGTGCTTCCCGGCGCCAGGGTGATGCAGCCACCAAGACCCGGGGGTTGATCCGCGGCGGTGGAGCCAAGCCTTGGCGACAGAAAGGTACCGGGCGGGCACGTGCGGGCTCGAGCCGCTCGCCGATCTGGCGTGGCGGTGGAACGATTTTCGGGCCCCAACCGAGATCGTACGGCTACCGCTTGCCGAGAGCCGCACGCCGTGCGGCTTTGATGAGCGCTTTGGCTCAGAAACAGCGGGACGGGCTAATCAAGGTAATTGACGAGTTGCGCTTTTCGGAGCCGAAGACCAAGGCCATGCGTACTACGCTCGAAGCACTCGGCGTGTGCGAGAGTTGTTTGATCATCATCCCGGCGGGCGATCGCAACGTGGAGTTATCGGCCCGTAATTTGCCGAGGGTGCTGGTTCAGGCGGTTGAGGGTTTGAACGTCTACGACGTTCTTAGGCACAAGCATTTACTGGTGTCGAAAGAAGCGCTTTCTGCGATCGAAGAGAGGGTCGCACGATGAAAAGTCCGTATGAAGTTCTTCAGGCTCCGTTGATTACGGAAAAAGGCACTTTGGTCGGGGAGTCCGGGCAGGTCGTGTTCAAAGTCGCCACCGACGCCACCAAGCCGGAGATCCGCAGAGCGGTTGAGCTACTGTTCGATTGCAAGGTCTCCTCCGTGCGCACCCAAAACTATCTGGGTAAGGCCCGTAGGGTAGGGCGCACGCTTGGCAAGAAGGCCGCCTGGAAAAAAGCCTATGTAAGCTTGGCCGAGGGCCAGGCGGCGGATTTGCTCGAGAAGGTTTAGGGCAGTGGGAATCAAGAAACACAAGCCGACGTCACCGGGGCGCCGCTTTCAAACGGGGATGGATTTCTCCGAGATCACGCGTACCGGGCCCGAGAAGTCGTTGCTGGCGCCTATCAGTAAGAGCGGCGGCCGTAACTCGCGGGGGCGGGTTACCTCGCGTCATCGCGGAGGAGGCCACAAGCGCCGTTACCGCCTGATCGATTTCCGGCGCGACAAGCAGGGCATCCCCGCTCGCGTGAAGTCGATCGAGTATGATCCCAACCGTTCGGCGCGTATTGCACTGGTCGCTTATGCAGATGGCGAGAAGCGTTACATCCTGGCACCGGAGGGCACCCAGGTTGGATCGACGATCAGTGCTGGACAGGACTCGGACATACAGCCGGGTAACAGCATGGAATTGCAGTCGGTGCCCCTGGGAACGGTGGTCCATGCTGTGGAACTCAAACCCGGTGCCGGTGCCAAGATGGTGCGAAGTGCGGGCACGGGGGCCCAGTTGGTTGCGAAAGAAGGCAACTACGCGCTGTTACGTCTTCCTTCCGGAGAACTGCGGCGCGTACGCAAGGAATGCCGGGCGACCATCGGCTCGGTGGGCAACCAGCAACACGAGAACGTAAGAATAGGTAAAGCGGGGCGCTCACGCTGGGCGGGCCGCCGGCCGAGCGTGCGCGGTATTGCCATGAATCCGGTGGACCATCCCCACGGTGGCGGCGAGGGCCGTTCGAAGGGCAACCATCCGACGACACCCTGGGGCAAACCCGCCAAGGGCTATAGGACTCGGCGTAACCGAAACAGCGACAAGTATATCGTCGCCCGCCGTAAGAAGAGGCGCTAGCAGCGCAGTGAGGAGTTGGGGACTTGCCTAGATCCGTAAAGAAAGGACCGTTCATCGACGGGCATCTGCTCAAGAAGATATCGGCGCAGAGCGTGGATGACCGGAGACCGATAAAGACATGGTCGCGTCGTTCTACCATCATTCCAGAGATGGTCGGCTACACGATCGCCGTACACAACGGCCGGCGTTTCTTGCCCATTTACGTGAGCGAGAACATGGTCGGCCACAAACTCGGCGAGTTCGCACCGACGCGTACCTATCATGGCCATGGTGGATCGCGTAAGGGCGACCTGAAGAGATAAAGAGGGCCGCATCGTATGGAAAGCCGAGCATTAGCACGCTACGTACGGATTTCGCCGCAGAAGGCGAGATTGGTTGCCGATCTGGTGCGTGGAAAAGACGTGGAGGAGGCTTTGGCCATCCTCGATTTTACGCCGAAGAAAGCGGCGGAGATCGTTGCCAAGACGCTACGGTCTGCGGTTGCCAACGCGGAAGATACGCAGAACGTGGATGTAGACGAACTCTACGTCAAGACAATTTTTGTAGACGGTGGCCCGATCGCGGGACGCTACCGGCCGCGCGCGCAAGGGCGGGCTACGGCTATTCGTAAGCGGTCGAGTCATATAACCGTCATCGTAGATCAGCGAAGTTGATTTACGAGTGGATAACAGAGTGTAGGTAATAGACTGTGGGACAAAAGACTCATCCTAAAGGTTTCCGTTTAGGGATAACCGAAACATGGGATTCACGTTGGTTCGCGGGCCGCGACTATGCGGACCTGCTTCAACAGGACATCAAGATCCGTGAATTCCTCAAGAAAAGGCTCGCCCATGCCGGGGTCCCACGCATCGAAATAGAAAGAGCCGCGCGCAAGGTGAAGGTGAATGTGCACACGGCACGGCCGGGCATTGTCATCGGTAAGAAAGGTGTCGAGATCGAGAAGCTAAAGCGTGAGATCGTGGCGATCGCAGGCGAAGACAGCTTTGTCGAGATCCATGAGATTCGCAGGCCGGATCTCGATGCGCAGCTGGTTGCGGAGAATATTGCGCTGCAACTCGAACGGCGCGTGATGTTTCGCCGCGCAATGAAAGAAAGTGTGGCTCGTGCCATGAGAATGGGAGCGCAGGGCATAAGAGTACAGTGTGGCGGGCGCCTTGGCGGCCATGAAATTGCGCGCACGGAATGGTACCGCGAAGGCCGTGTCCCCCTCCATACTCTGAGGGCCGATGTTCAATACGGCTTGGCCGAGGCCAAGACTACCTTTGGAATCATCGGGGTAAAGGTTTGGGTGTACAAGGGCGACAGCGCCTCGGGTACGGGCGACGAGCGGGGCGGTTTGGGAGTCTGATCGATGCTTCAGCCGAAGAAGACAAAGTATCGCAAGATACAAAAGGGCAAAGGGCGCGATAGTGGAATGTCCATGCGCGGAAACACGCTGGCGTTCGGGGATTTCGGATTGATGGCCACCGCCCATGCGCGTATTACCGCGCGTCAGATAGAGGCCGCACGTATTGCGATTACGCGCCATATAAAGCGCGGCGGGCGGGTGTGGATTCGGATCTTCCCGGATCTGCCCTACACCAAGAAGCCGGCAGAAGTTCGAATGGGTAAAGGTAAGGGCTCGCCCGAGGGCTGGGTATGCCCGGTAAAGCCGGGCCGGATGCTCTTCGAGGTAGAGGGAGTGCCGGTGGAAGCGGCCCGTGAGGCGATGCGTTTGGCTGCCCACAAGTTGCCTATGTCCACGCGTTTTTGCGTGAGGGAGCAGATCGGTGGGGCTGACTGAACTAAGAGAGATGTCTCCGGAAGAGTTGCGCGAGCGGGAGAACGACCTGCGGGAGTCGATCGGTAGATTGACGATGAAGCGCAACGGAAAGCGACTCGAGAAACCCAATGAGTTGCGGCGCGTACGGCGGGAGTTGGCTCAACTGATGACGGTAGCGAGCGAGAAGGCGGCTGCAGCGAGTGATGGAGCGAGTGAATGAGCGAGAGCATGGAAAATAGCAGGCCCCGCGCCAGAACCCGGGAAGGTCGGGTGGTGAGTACGGCGATGGACAAGACCGCCGTGGTTGCGGTTAAGCGCCGGGTCAAGCACAGCCGGTACCACAAATTCGTGTAGCGCAGCAGGAAGTACATGATTCACGACGAACGCAACGAGTGCCGTGAGGGAGACCGGGTGCTCATTGCGGAATCGAGGCCGCGGAGTCTTCGCAAGCGCTGGTGTTTGCGTGAGGTGATCGAACGGGCGGTTGCCGACACCGCTGAAAAAAAGAGCTAGGCAGTCATGATTAGCCAGGAAACAGTACTGGACGTAGCCGACAACTCCGGAGCACGGCGCATACTGTGCATAAAGGTGCTTGGGGGTAGCCGCAGGCGTTACGCGCGGCTCGGTGATGTCTTTGTCGGCACGGTGAAAGAGGCCATACCCGGGGGCAAAGTTTCGAAGGGCGACGTAGTCAAGGCGGTGGTAGTCCGCACCGCCAAGGAAGTGCGGCGTGAGGACGGGTCTTACATCCGTTTCGACAATAACTCCGCCGTGGTTCTCGACGCACAGGGAGAGCCGGTGGGGACCCGCATTTTCGGCCCCGTCGCTCGGGAACTGCGTGCCAAGCGTTTTATGAAGATCGTCTCTTTGGCGCCCGAGGTTATTTAGGAGAAACGCCGATGGCCAAGAGTAAGATCAAAAAAGGTGACACGGTGCTCGTCATCACCGGACGCGAGCGAGGCAAGACCGGCAAGATACTGCGAGTGCTCGATGACCGTGACCAATTGCTGGTTGAGCGGGTCAATATGGTCAAGTGCCATCGCAAGCCGCAGGGGCAGCAGCCGGGCGGCATAGTTGAGAAAGAAGCGCCGATGCATCGCTCGAACGTAATGCTGGTGGATCCGGTCTCCAACAAACCGACCCGGGTAGGCCGTAAGCGATTGGAGAACGGTAAAGGTGCACGCGTGAGTCGTAGAAGCGGGGAGGTCATCGACGGCGCTTGAGCAGCTTGCGTTCGCAGGAACGCCGCAAGCGTAGATGAAGGGAAGCATGGCAGAGAAGCTAAGACCCAGACTGGCGGAGTTGTACATCAAAGAGATCCGGCCGGCTCTTCAAAAGCAGTTCGGTGTGAGTTCGGTGATGGCGGTGCCTCGCTTGGAGAAAATCGTACTCAACATCGGACTCGGCGACGCTGTTCAAAATCCGAAGCTTGTCGAAGGAGCGGTCGACGACTTGATGAGGATTTCAGCCCAACGCCCGGTGGTGACGCGGGCGCGCAAGTCGATAGCGAATTTCAAATTGCGTGAAGGCATGCCCATCGGCGTGGCGGTAACCCTGCGGCGCGACCGTATGTACGACTTCCTGGAGCGCCTGATCTCGGTGGCGATTCCGCGTATACGTGACTTTCGCGGGCTATCCACCAAAGGGTTTGACGGCCGGGGAAACTACACACTGGGTGTTCGCGAACAGATAATCTTTCCGGAGATCGACCTCGACAAAGTCGAGCAGATAGAAGGTCTCAGTGTTACCGTTGTCAGTTCGGCCAAGAACGACGAAGAGGGCCAGGCTCTGCTCCGTGCATTGGGCATGCCCTTTCGCACACAGAACTGAGGAATCGGGAGAAAGTCCAAGGTGTCTAAGAAATCTTTGATGGTAAAGGCTCAGCGCAAGCCAAAATTCAAGGTGCGCGGATACACCCGCTGCATGCAGTGCGGGCGTCCGCGCAGCGTGTACCGGCGTTTTCGCCTATGCAGGATCTGCCTGCGCGGGATGGCTCGCCAGGGCCTGATTCCCGGAATGGTAAAGGCGAGCTGGTAGGCTCGGGGAGGCGTAGACGATGTCAATGTCGGATCCGATAGCCGATTTGTTAACCAGAATCAGGAACGCGTCGCGTGCCCGCCACCAACGTACCCGCATTCCGTGGACGCGCACCAAGGAAAGTCTATGCCGGGTGCTACTCGACGAGGGCTATATTGGCGATGTCGAGGTGAGTGGTGAGATTCCGTCAAAGTTCATAACCGTGACTTTGAGCTACACCGAAGATGGTGAGCCCGTGATCCTGGGGCTGCGACGGGTCAGCAAGCCGGGATTGCGCGTGTACAGCGGCGCTGCGGAAGCTCCCAAAGTGCGTAACGGTCTCGGCGTCAGCATCCTGTCCACGCCGTCTGGCCTATTGCCGGATCGTGAGGCCAGACGCCGCAATGTAGGCGGCGAAATCCTCTGCGAGGTGTGGTGAGATGTCGCGTTTGGGCAAAGTGCCGCTGCCTTTTCCCACTGGGGTCGTCGTCAAGATCGACGGTGACAGTGTTTCCGTCAAGGGTCCGAAGGGGGAGTTGTCGGAGAAGGTAATGACCGGGGTGAAGCTCGAGTTGGGCGATGGCAGCATTCTCGTCAATAGAACCGGGGATTCAGCAGCGGAGAGGTCGGCACAAGGCTTGGTGCGGCGCTTGGTCGCCAACATGATCCAGGGTGTTCAAGAGGGCTTCTCGAAGACCTTGGAGATAAGCGGCGTGGGCTACAGGGCCGATGTGAAGGGCAACCTAGTGCATCTGAGCTTGGGTTACTCCCACCCTATCATTTATCAGTTGCCCGAGGGTGTAACGGCTTCGGTGGACAAGCAGACAGTGATTACGGTTTCCGGTGTCAGCCGCCAGTTGGTCGGCGAGGTCGCCGCAAACATACGCAAACTGCGGCCGCCGGAACCCTATAAGGGCAAGGGCATACGATACAGCGACGAAAGGATTCGTCGTAAGGCCGGCAAGGCCGGCGTAGCAGCCGGTTAGGCCGGAAGAGTTGGGCAAGATTGTTATGGAATCTTCGGCAAGACGAAGAATCGGGCGGCGCCGCAGGGCGGTTCGAGTGAGAAAGACGCTGGTAGGTTCGGACGCGCGGCCGCGCGTGGCGGTGTTTCGCTCCAACCGTTACCTCTATGTGCAGGTTATATCCGACCAGAGTGGCCGTACCCTGGCCGCCGCATCTACGTTGAAGGCGGGCGGGAAGAACGATGTCGCCGCCGCGCAGCTTTTGGGTAAAGAAATCGCGGAGAAGTGCAAGGCTTTGTCGATCGAGCAGGGAGTGTTCGACCGGCAAGGTTATCGTTACCACGGCAAGGTCAAGGCTCTTGCCGAGTCGGCGCGAGAAGCCGGTCTCAAACTTTAGCTTCTGACGACGACGGGAGAGTCGAGAATTGGCGAGACGACAGACACAGAATACACAGCAGTCCGAGGGTGCCGACCTTCGTGAAAGGGTGGTGCACATCAACCGGGTTGCCAAAGTGGTCAAAGGCGGCCGCCGCTTCAGTTTTAGCGCACTGGTGGTGGTTGGGGACGGCTTGGGGCGGGTCGGCTACGGTATCGGCAAGGCCAAAGAAGTGCCCGAGGCGATTCGTAAGGGCGTGGAACGGGCCCGCGGTAATATGGTGTCCGTGCCGATCACCGACGGGACCATCCCCTACCAGGTCAAGGGACGCCACGGTGCGGGGCTCGTCATGATCAAGCCCGCGGGTCCGGGAACCGGAGTCATTGCCGGTGGTGGAATCCGTGCGGTGGTCGAGCTCGCGGGCGTCGAGAACGTCTTGACGAAATGCCTCGGCTCGCACAATCCCCACAATATGGTGAAGGCTACTATCGAAGCTCTTACCCAGTTGGCGTCTCCTGAGTCCGTTGCGGCACGCCGCGGTAAGCGCCTCGAGGATATTCGATAAGATGGAGATGATTAGTGCCAGCGGAAAGACGGTCAAAGTCAGGCTCGAGGGTAGCTACATCGGTTGCACTCGCAGGCAGCGGGAGACTTTGCGCGGGTTGGGCTTGAACCGCCGGGGCCGTACGGTGACGGTTAAAGTCACGGAGCCGGTTGCGGGCATGCTGCGCAAGGTTCAGCACCTAGTAGCGGTGGAGGAATAGTCCATGCAGCTTGATTCGATGAAAGGTGCCGCCGGTTCGCGGCGGAAACGTAAACGCTTGGGGCGCGGCCCGGGCTCGGGCACTGGTAAGACTGCCGGCCGCGGCCATAAGGGGCAGGGCTCGCGTTCGGGTGGCGGGACCAAGCCGGGTTTCGAAGGCGGGCAAATGCCGCTCGCACGCCGCTTGCCGAAACGGGGCTTCAAAAACCGCAACCGTGTAGCATACCAGATAGTCAACGTGGGCGATTTGTCGCGTTTTGAAGCCGGCTCAGTGGTCGATCCCGAGTTGCTCAAGGCCAGCGGCATGGCTGAAGCGCGGATGCCTGTGAAAATTCTGGGTTGTGGTGTCATCGAGCACGGACTGACCGTACGGGCCGATGCTTTTTCCAAGACCGCTGCGGCTGCGATTGAGAAAGCCGGCGGTAAGGCCGAGTTGATTTCCGAGTTGGTGAAGGCGGCGGGAGAAACCGAGTAATCACAGGTGTTTGAAGGCATACAAAACGTACCGAGAGTGCCGGAACTCCGGCGCCGCGTAGGATTTACTCTGGCGATGTTGGCCGTGTATCGCATGGGCGTGGCGGTGCCGACGCCGGGTATTGACGGGGAAGCCCTGAGCGAATTTTTTCGCCAGGCGCAGCAGACCGTTTTTACGATGGTCAACCTGTTTTCCGGCGGAGCGCTCGAAAGGTTTTCGATATTCGCGCTCGGCATCATGCCCTACATCTCGGCGTCTATTATCCTGCAGTTGATGACCATGGTGGTTCCTTATCTGGAACGCCTGTCCAAAGAGGGAGAGCAAGGCCGTCGCAAGATAACGCAATACACGCGCTATGGAACCGTGCTTCTTGCGGCAGTGCAGGGGTTTTTCATATCTCTGGGCCTCGAGCAGATTTCTTCGCCGGGCGGCGCGTCGGTGGTTGGTGATCCCGGTTTCGCATTTCGATTGATGACGATGCTGACTCTTACTGCCGGCACTGTCTTCATCATGTGGCTCGGCGAGCAGATTTCGGAGCGTGGTATCGGCAACGGAATCAGTCTGATCATATTTGCCGGCATCGTGGCGTCTATCCCCTCGGCGATAACTTCGACCTTTGAGTATACTAGGCAAGGAGAACTCGGCGTGCTGGTGCTCCTGGTGCTCGGCGTCATCATGATCGGCACAGTTGGAATCATCGTGTTCGTCGAACGTGGGCAGCGCCGCATTCCGGTTCAGTACGCCAAACGTGTGGTTGGCCGTAAGATGATGGGTGGGCAGAGTACCCACCTTCCGCTGAAAGTGAATACCGCGGGGGTGATTCCGCCGATCTTCGCGTCGTCGCTACTTATTTTCCCGGGAACGATCGCGCAGTTCATAGACCATCCGATCTTTCGCGGGACGGCGGATTTACTTGCTCCAGGCGGCCTTTTCTACAACGTGATCTATGTCGCCGCGATCGTATTCTTCTGTTATTTCTACACGGCGGTGACCTTCAAGCCTGACGATGTTGCTGAGAACATGCAGAAGTATGGCGGTTTCATTCCGGGAATACGGCCTGGAAGGCGCACTGCTGAGTATATTGACCGGATCTTGACGCGCCTTACGCTTGGCGGCGCCATCTACGTATCGGTGGTGTGTGTACTCCCGACGATACTGATTTCTCAGTTCAACGTTCCCTTCTTTTTCGGTGGAACGGCGCTGCTGATCGTCGTCGGTGTGGCCATTGACACCGTCGCGCAGATGCAATCGCATCTAATTCAGCGCAGCTACGAAGGTTTCTTGAAGAAGGGCAAGGTGAGGGGACGGGGATAACTAGATGAGAATCGTGCTGCTGGGGCCGCCCGGCTGCGGCAAAGGTACGCAGAGCGAGAAGCTCCAGCAGGACTTTTCGATTCCGCACATATCTTCCGGAGATTTGTTACGCGAGGCAGTGGCGTCGAAGACGCAATTAGGAATGAAAGCGAAAACTTACATGGACGAGGGACGGTTGGTTCCCGATGCTTTGGTGCTCGACCTGATAAAGGAGCGAGTCTCTAGCGATGAGTGCGAGAGGGGCTTCCTGCTTGACGGCTTCCCGCGCACAGTCGAGCAAGCAGAAGCCCTTGACCAAGTTCTCGAGGCGTCGGAAGGCGGAGCATTGGATCATGTAATCGCCATGGAAGTTCCAGATGAAGTCGTGGTGGAGCGTCTGGGCGCACGCCGGAGCTGTTCAGGCTGCGGCCACATCTATAATTTGCGATTCAATCCGCCGTCTGTTGAAGGAATCTGCGACGAGTGCGGAGCGTCGCTGGTTTTGCGTGATGATGATAACGAGGAGACGATACGGGCCCGGCTTGCCGTTTACGCTCGTGAAACCAAACCGCTGATCGGTTTTTATTCGCACACCGGTGTGTTGCGCAGCGTGGACGGTTCCGGTGATGCCGACACTGTAGGGAAGAGGATCAGCGCTGCAATAAACGGCGCATGATTGAACTGAAGTCGATGGCGGAGATCGCGAAAATGCGCAAACCGGCAAGAATCACTGCGGAGATCCTTGCCCGTCTTTGTGAAATCACGCGGCCGGGGATTACGACCGGTGATCTCGACCGCGAGGCCGAGCGATTGATAGCCAGGGCGGGCGCCCGCTCGGCGTTCAAGAACTACCGGGTCGGTGATGTGGTTTTCCCGGCGGTGCTGTGTGCGTCCGTCAACGACGAAATCGTCCATGGTATTCCTTGTGCTGAGCGCGAATTGAAAGAAGGAGACGTGGTGGGCCTTGATTTCGGAGTCGAGTGCGACGGTTTTTTCGGCGATGCGGCTGCCACGGTAGCGGTGGGTAAAGTTAGCGAGGAGGACCGCGCCCTACTCGAAGTAACGAGGGCCTGCCTTGACCGTGGCATTGCGCAATTGGTGCCGGGAAAGCGGCTCGGTGATGTCGGAGCTGCGGTGCAGGAACTAGCGGAAAGCCGCGGCTACTCCGTGGTTCGGGATTTCGTCGGGCACGGAATAGGCAGGGCCCTGCATGAAGATCCGCAGGTGCCGAATTTCGGCCGTCCGGGGCGCGGGCGCAGGCTCAAAGCCGGGATGGTTCTGGCTGTGGAACCGATGATCAACCAGGGAGGCCCGGGGATTTCGGTCGATCCCGACGGGTGGACCGCGAGAACCGAGGACGGCCGTAAGTCGGCCCACTTCGAGCATACCGTTGCCATTACCGACAACGGCCCGGAAGTGTTGACCGGCGTCGTAAACGGGTGAGCCGATGAAAGTAAGAGCTTCAGTAAAACGAATGTGTAGAGATTGTAAGATTATCAAGAGGCACGGCAAGGTGCGTGTGCTCTGTAAGAATCCTCGTCACAAGCAGCGGCAAGGCTGAGACGGGACGGGAGAAGAAGCATGGCGCGAATTGCCGGCGTAGATTTACCACGCAACAAGCGGATGGATATAGCTCTGACTTATATTTACGGAGTCGGGCGTACCTCGGCGCAGAAAATTCTGACCGAAGCCGGGGTTGATCTGGGTAGAAACAGTGATGAGTTGACCGATAGCGAGGTCAACGCCATTCGAGCCGCCTTGGAGGACCGGAAGGTCGAGGGTGACTTGCGGCGTGAGGTCGCTACCAACATCAAGCGGCTCATGGATCTCGGTTGTTATCGTGGAATCCGCCACCGCCGCGGTTTGCCGGTTAGGGGGCAGCGGACTCACACCAACGCTCGCACTCGCAAGGGGCCGAAGTCCGCGATTGCAGGCAAGAAGAAGGCTCCGAAGAGATAGGCCGGGAACAATAATAGATGGCAACTAGGCAACAAAGCAGCACGGCGGCAAGGCGTAAGAAAAACAAGCGTACTGTCTTCGAGGGTGTCGCCCACATAAAGGCGACTTTTAATAACACCATGATCACCATCACCGATCCGAAGGGGGGTGTGGTTTCGTGGTCGAGCGCCGGCCAAGTCGGGTTCAAGGGCTCACGAAAAGGCACGCCTTTTGCTGCTCAGCAAGCGGCCGAGCGGGCGGCGAGGACCGCAGTCGACATGGGAATGAGAGCGGTGACAGTGTTGGTCAAAGGACCCGGTGCTGGGCGTGAATCCGCAGTGCGGGCGATCGGTTCGGCTGGACTGCAGATTACGGCAATCAAGGACGTTACGCCCATCCCGCACAACGGGTGCCGGGCGCCCAAGAAGAGGCGCGTGTGATCGCGCAACAAGGATTCTGAGGAAAGCTCTATATGGCAAGGTATACCGATCCCGTCTGCAGGCTGTGTCGCCGAGAGGGGCTGAAACTCTTCCTCAAGGGAGAACGTTGTTACACCGATAAGTGTGCTATCGAGCGCCGTAACTATGCGCCGGGGCAGCACGGCCAAGGCCGCCGTCGCAAGGTTTCGGAGTACGCGGTGCAACTGCGCGAGAAGCAACGGTTGAAAAGGATGTACGGCCTGCTCGAAAAGCAGTTCCGCCGTTACTTCGATATGGCCGAACAGTCGAAGGATGTAACCGGCGAGGCGCTGCTCACGTTCCTCGAGAGACGTCTGGACAACATGGTCTACCGGTTGGGTTTGGCCGGCTCTCGCGCTCAAGCGCGGCAACTGATTAGGCATCGTCACTTCACGGTCAACGGGAAGCGCGTGGACATTCCATCGTATCTCACCAAGCCGGGTGACGAGATTGCCGTCAAGGAAAAGAGCCGGGCGAAGGAAGTGTTCAAACACGCCGTAGAAGCTTCGCAAAGGCACGGAGTTTCGGAGTGGCTCGAACTCGACGTCGGCGCTTTGTCGGGTAAGGTGCTGCGCCTGCCCGAGCGCCTGGAGCTTACCATGCCTATCAACGAGCGTTTGGTGGTGGAGCTTTACTCGAAGTAGCGAAGGCGTGAGCCGCTCAGGCTGATGAAGCCACGGAGGCGACAAAAAATATGTTGGAAAACTGGAAAGATCTGATCAGGCCCAAGCTCGAAGTTCGCGAACTGAACGACTGCTACGGGAAACTCGAACTCGAAGCGTTCGAACGCGGCTTCGGCACTACTATCGGCAACTCTTTACGCCGCGTCCTGCTGTCCTCTCTGAAGGGGGCCGCGATCACCGCAGTCAAGATAGACGGTGTGTTGCACGAATTTTCTACCATCGACGGTGTGACCGAGGACGTTACCGACATCGTGCTGAACCTCAAGGAAGTGAGGCTCAAGATTCACGAAGGGCAGATTCACACTGGCCTGCTCGAAGCCTCCGGTGAAGGCGTAGCGCGTGCCGGCGACATAAAGTTCGACGCCTCCGTGGAAGTGCTCAATCCCGAGCAGGTGATTGCGACTCTCGGTCCCAACGGAACGTTGAGGATGGAGGTTACGGCAAAGAGAGGGAGTGGCTATGTTCCGGCCGAACGCAACCGTGACGAGGACGCCCCGGTCGGAACCATGCATCTCGATGCTGCTTTCTCCCCAGTGCGGCGTGTGAACTTCGTGGTTAGTAGCGCTCGGGTAGGACAGCGTACCGATTATGACAAGCTGACGCTGGAGATCACGACCGACGGTAGCATTCGCCCCGATGACGCGGTGGCCATTGCTTCGCGAATTCTGCAGGACCAGCTGCAGGTATTCATCAACTTTGACGCGGAGGAACTCGAAGCCAAGGAAAGCGCAGCGGAGCCGGATACCGAGCCTTTGAATGAACACTTGTTCCGCTGTGTGGATGAACTCGATCTGTCAGTGCGTTCGGCAAATTGCCTGCAGAACGCCGATATCAAGTATATCGGCGAGTTGGTGCAGCGCAGTGAGGGTGAGATGCTCAAGACCAAGAATTTCGGTCGCAAATCCTTGCTGGAAATCAAGGAGCTGTTGACCGATATGGGTTTGAGCCTGGGAATGACAATCGTGAACTTCCCCGACCGTGAGGCGCTCGACAAGATGAGAATCGAGCAGGACAGGTACTAGCTCATGAGACACCTCAAAGCCGGACGCAAACTCGGACGCACCTCCGCTCACCGTAAGGCTATGATGCGTAACATGGTCACCTCGCTGATCGTGCACGGCCGCGTCCGGACCACCGACACCAAGGCCAAGGAAGTCCGCCGTTACGCGGAGAAGGTCGTGACCCTGGGCAAGAAACAAACCCTGGCGGCGCGGCGCCGCGCGCGTGCTTTTGTGAGAACCGACGCGGCCTTGTCGCGTCTGTTCAACGAAGTTGCGCCGGGGTTCGCCGCTCGTAACGGTGGCTACACTCGCATCGTGAAGATAAGCAGACGCCGCGGCGATGCGGCTCCCGTTTCAATGATCGAATTCGTCGAACCCGACGCGGCGCCAGCGGCGGAGGACGCCTCCGGCGACAACTGAGGCGTGACTGCTGACAGGCGCCCCTCCTTTCCAATTGGCCCCGGGGGCGGCTTTACCGACGTGGAAGCGCTTGCTACGGGAGCTTTATGAAAGAGCTACTCCGTGGATTGATCAGTGACGCGCTTGCGATGGCCAGTGAGCAGGGCGCACTAGAGCTATCCGAGATCCCCGTGGTGGAGGTCGAAGTTCCGCGCGATTCTTCGCACGGAGATCTTTCCAGCAACGTAGCGATGACCTTGGCGCGTGTGGTGGGCAAGCCGCCTCGTGCGATTGCGAAGATCATTGTTGATTGCATCAGCGACGAGGGCGGCGACCTGGCGGAGAAGGAAATCGCCGGTCCCGGCTTCCTTAATTTCACTTTTAGCAACGAGGCCTGGCGCCGTAGGCTGCTATCGATAATTGAGGTCGGCGAAACTTACGGATCCTCCGGCTTGGGCAAGGGCCGTCGTGTTCAGATCGAGTTTGTCTCGGCAAACCCTACGGGCCCCTTGCACATCGGCCACGGGCGCGGAGCGGCCACCGGTGATGCACTTGCGCGCCTCCTCGAAACCGCCGGTTACGAAGTGGACCGCGAGTACTATGTGAACGATGCCGGTGTGCAGATAACGAATCTGGGTCGCTCCGTATATGCGCGTTATCTCGAACTCCACGGCCGTGAGGTGCAGTTCCCTCCAGACGGCTACCCCGGGGACTACGTGATCGATATCGCCCGCAGGATCGTTGCCGAAGAAGGCGCGGCCTGGTTGGACCGGGAGGAGGAAGAGGCGGTCGCTCATATGGGAGAGACCGGCGGCCGAGCGATGCTCGAGCGTATCAAGGAGGACCTCGCGGCTTTTTCGATACGCTTCGACGGCTTTACGAGTGAGAAGGCGCTACGCGAGAGCGGCGCGGTAGCGGAGGCGATTGCCGATCTTCGCAGCCGTGGGGTCATGTACGAGGCCGATGGGGCCGAGTGGTTTCGCTCGACGGAATTCGGCGATGACAAAGACCGTACAGTGGTGAAGAGTGACGGCGAGCTTACCTACTTCGCGTCCGACATTTGTTATCATCGTGCCAAACTCGCCCGTGGCTACGATCGCATCGTGGACGTATGGGGGGCCGATCACCACGGATACATAAAGCGAATCAAGGCATGCCTAGCGGCTCTAGACTGTGATCCTCACGCCTTCTCGGTGGTGCTGGTGCAGATAGTAAGCCTGACTCGCGACGGCCGTCCCGTTCGTATGGGAAAACGCAGCGGCGAATTCGTGTCTTTACGTGAGATCATCGACGAAGTGGGGCCTGATCTTGCCCGGTTCTTCTTCCTGATGCGCAAATCTGATGCCCAACTGGAATTCGACCTGGAGCTTGCACGGCGTCAGACTGCCGAAAACCCGGTGTTTTACATTCAGTATGCTCATACCCGGATTGCAGGGATTTTCCGCCAGGCTTCGGAACGTGGCATCCCCGAGCCCGAGATATCGGCCGTTTGCGTGTCCCGGCTAGGCAATGCCGACGAACTTTCGCTGATCCGCTTGCTCGACGAATTTCCGGATTTGGTCGAAGCTTCGGCCCGGGCTCTTGAGCCTCACCGCGTGGTGTTTTACGCTCAGAGATTGGCGGGAGAGTTCCATCGCTTTTATGCGAGGAACAAATGCGTTTCCGACGACCGGGAGTTGACCGCTGCCCGCTTGCTTTTGGTGAAAGCCGTCAAGCAAGTGATCGGCAGGGCTCTGTCGATGGTCGGTGTCAGCGCACCGGAGCGTATGTAGGCGGGCGATGGGGAAGAGGGGCAGGCTACCGTTTCAATTCAGTGCCGCGGAATTGACCGCACTGACGATCAGTTTCTGTGTCACCATGGTGCTGGTTTTTACCTTTGGGTTCTATCTGGGCAAGCGTAACGCGGCGGAGCACGGGCCGGTAGGCGAGCGAGTGGCTCGAATCCCGATCAAGCAGGAAGCCCAGGTAACCCCGTTCCAGGCCTCCGTTGAGCAGGATATAACGGAGGCGCCGGCGGCGGTGGCCGCCGGTTCGGGCGCTTCGGCGGCGGCGCTCGAGAAGAGTTCAGAGCGTTCCAAACAGCGATCCACAGCGGCAGGATCAGTGAAGAAGCCGCCTGCTCGCTCTTCGGCTGAGACTGTTCCCGAGGCCCCTGAGCGGAGTGTAGGTGGGGCCTATAGCGTTCAGGTTCTGGCCACGCGGCGTAGCGACGACGCGGCGGATATGGTCAGGAGCTTGAAAAGGAGAGGCTATGACGCGTACGTCAGGAAAGTGAAGGACGGCCAGGGCTGGTGGTACCGGGTTCGCATAGGTAGTTTCCCCGACATCGCCGAAGCCAGGTTGATGGCCAAGCGTTGCCGCCAGGAAAAAGGCATGGAGCAGGCCTACGTCACGACGTACTAGCTTTCATGAATAATACAGCCGAGCGAGCGGCCCTTCGTGCCTATCTCGCTGTCGGCGAGTTGCGAAGGGCGGGCCGCCGGGGGCTCCGCCGCACGGGCTTGCAGTGTGCGTGGCGTCTGAGAACCACGCCGCGAGCTTTCAAGGGCGATATCGGCTAAAAGGCAAGCGGGCGGCCTTGGCTGGCGCCGGGCGGATTCTGAGACCCGGTGGCCGCATAGGCGTTTCGTGA
>JAJRWY010000285.1 GCA_024276575.1 Candidatus Binatota bacterium | reverse complement strand
TGCGTAACTACAAGCGGCTGCGCAAGCTCATCGATATGTGGATCGATTTGGCGACCGAACTCTCAGATCTGCGCCTTCGAGACAACGCTACTGAGCGCTGATCCCCGCCAGCTAGGACCGAGAACTACGCACTCTCCAGGACTTACTGGTTAGACGAAAACTCCGTACTCACGAGGACTTCTCTCAACCGAACGGATTCACAACGAGGGTCGAGAGAAGTCGAAAGCCGCGACTTGACCCCCCTAGCCCCACGGGCACTTGCCTCAGTGGCTGCTGTGGCAGCGTAGGCACAAGGCCGAGAATTCCATGCGCAGTCCGTGCTTGAACTTGGTCATGTCGTGCGGGTCATGGCAGCTATGGCAGACGACCAAGTTGCCGGCTCCCATCGGCAGCCCGGTGTCGGCCGGTTCGCGCTGAACGACACTGACGGGATGGTTCCCGTGCTCGAAGCTGTGGCAACCCTCGGTGCAGACCACGACGGGGTCGTCCTTGAGCCAGATGCTGTTGCCGCGATGGCAAGCTTGGCATACGGGTTTGCCTTTGTAGTCATGGATGTTTTCTACAGAGGCCAACTCCTCAGCGCTGTATACGAGAAACTCATGTTCGGCCGGTATCCGCGACACCGCCACTACCACACTTATCCCGGTGGCCAGAGTAGCGGGAATCAACCATTTCATAACAACGGGGCTGATTTGTGTCGTCACCGGTTCTCGACTCCCCCGGAAAAGCGGTTCAGGTTCAAGAAGCGCGCCGCGTTTGCGAATCTCCGCTGCTAGAGCCGGGGATGGAGATCCCGAGCTCCGCGAGCATGCGCCGCACCGCTGGGGGCATGCTTGCGTGGCCGGCCATCTTCTTCATCTCATCGCCCAAATAACTGTGCTCTATGAGCAAGCGCAGCACGTCTATCATGTAGTTGCGCTTATGCGGAGTCAGTTGGTCTAGGCGTTCGAACTTGTCATGGAAGAAACTGCCGGTGGCCTTGAACAGGGCTTGGCGCATCTCCTCCAATGTCATATCCCGTGGTTTTACCACCGGCTCCACCAAGTTGTAGCGACGGTAATCGTGGGTTGCTACATGAGGTTCGAGATCCGGGTAGATATCGGCGTAGGGCCATGGTGCGATGGCGAGGAAGAACGCCATATCTGGAGCGAACCATTTAGCCAAGTCTACGGTGGTCTCGATGGACTCTTTGGTCTCGTCGGGGTTCCCCAGCACGAAAGATGTTTCACTTACGATGTCGTGCTCGTTGATCAATTCGATGGCGCGCTTGGAGTGGGCCACCAGTATGTCCTTCTTGTACAGATCGAGCGTGGCTTGGTTGGTTGCTTCGACTCCCACGTAGATATGGCTGATCCCCGCTTCGTGGTAGCGCGACAAGATGTCTTGGTCCCTTATGATGTCGGGCACTCGCGTTTCGAGCAGTAGTTCGACGCCGACTTGCCTTTCTATCAACAGATCTAGTATCCGCTGCCAACGCTCCCGGCTTACCGTGGGAGTCTCATCAGAAAGCATGGCGATACGGACGTCATAGCGATCTCGCAGCATTTCGAGTTCGCCGACGAAGGACTCCGGCGAACGGTCCCGCCACGAGCGTTCCCAGAACTTTTGTTGTGAGCAGAACGAGCAGGCTTGCTGGCAGCCGCGCGAAGAACTTACGATGGCCAAGCGCCCTTCCGGCGCGGGGCGGTAAAAGTAGGATGACCAGTCGAGTAAGTCCCAAGCGGGGATGAGGGCGTCGAGCGACGCCGCGAAACTTCTGGCCTTGGTCCGCCGTGCTACTCCGTCGAGCCGGTAAGCGATGCCGGCGACCTTATCGAGGCTGTCTCCGCAAGATAGCGCGCGGATCAGATCGGCCAAAGTTTCTTAGCCTTCACCACAGACGATTACGTCAACGTAGAGATCATCAGAGAGGATGCCACGCCAGCAGAAAGTCGGATGCGTGTTGCCGAGCACCGTAACGGTAGCGGGGTTTACCTGTTTAGCGCTGCGGCAGACTTCACGGGCATCGGGTTCCATCGCCGTTATCGCGGTCACACCGACAAGGTCAGGCGCGAAATCTTCGATCTCCTTGGCGATTTCCTCATGGCTGTGTTTGAGCGACATCGCGTCATAGATTCTGACCTCGGCGCCGGCCGCACGGGCGTGTCCCGCTAGGTAAACCAGGTGCAAGGGCATCCATACGCCGGCAGCTTCCACTACGCCCGAATGGTAGGGTGGCGTGACCAGCATTACTTTTGGTTTTTTGTCGCTCATTACTGCACCATAAACTCCACGTGCGCCGTCGTGGAGACTAGCGCAGCAATAAACAAGGAAAACACTGTCAGCGCCAGCAGCGCGATGACGGTCCAAGCCCAAGCGCGGCCGTGGACTCCGAAGGTGATACGCAGATGCAGGGCCAATCCATAGGCGATCCAGGTTAGCAGTGACCAGGTTTCGAGCGGATCCCAACTCCAATAGTTGCCCCATGCGTTACGGGCCCAGATCGACCCGGCCGCAACCATGAAAGCGATGAAGATGAACCCGAAGGACACGAGCCGTTGGGAAAGCCGGTCCAAAGCGCTGAGGTTGGCGACGGGATCAGCCGTTGGCATCGTGCGTTCGGCGGCCGGGTTCCGTGTAGCGAGCTTCATTTTCCGTTCGCGCAGCAGATAGACTACGGCTATGCCCGACGCCGTCAGTATCGCAGCGAAGGCGAGCTTTGCTCCGAGTATGTGGACCACCAGCCAGATGCTCTTGAAAGTAGGGGGTAGCGGTTGGATTTCGGGGCTCGATAGTACGGCCCAGCCCATCAATAGTACGCAGACCGAGAGCACTGGAGCGGCGATCCAACGTAGATCGGGCTTGCGAAAACCTGCCAGTGCCAGTGTGGCAGAACCGATCCAGACGCTACCGGAAAGCACTTCGAGTGCGTTGATGTAGGGGCCGTGGCCAATGCGGAGCCAGCGCTCGACGAGCGGAAGAGCGTGGACCGCGAGCGCCAGCAGCAAGCCTGCCGTGACCCAGCGCAACAAGCTTTCTTTTTCCCACAACAAAGCTATCCAGGCTGTCGTTGCGGTGATCAAGTACAGCGACATTGCCGTCCATAGCAGGGTGATTTCCAGGGTTATCATTGTTTCGTGCGAGCCGCGCGGCTAGTGCTGCCAGCCGCGTTTACGCTACCCGTGTCGTTTGCATGGCCGGCGGCGCCTCGCTGCCGGCTACTGCCTGTGCGGGCGCTTTGACGATGCAGCTTCCCCAGGCCCATATACTGCCATAGAAGCGGTGCAGGACAGAGCATCAGCAACAACAAAATCCAAGATGCCGTAGGGTCGTAGTCTACGGTGATACGGGCATAGCGGACGATGGATTCCAACCGTAACTCGCCACTGGGAAGCTCGAGGCTCCCCCCCACGGGCAGGGTCGCGTCTGTGTCTTCTCCGTCGCTGCTTATGCGAATGGTGGTGCCGGCCGGTGCTTCCAGCCCCCAGGCGTGTTGGTCGGAGAAGAGGTCGGTCAAGTTCAAAGTGCAGTTGAGCTGATAGCCCAGCCCGGGAACCGTCATCTGTTGAATTTGTAGCTGCGAAAGCTTTCGATACTCAGGGAAATAGATCGCTCCGCGGGATATGTCCTCCCCGGTTGAGGGGGAGTAACTGAATATTGCTGCGAAACCCTGAGTCGGGGAGAGGTAGATTCTTACGCCCTCATGCACGAGCGGCTCATTGGGTGCTACCTTGCCGCGTACGAGCAGTTGATTCTTGTAACTAAGCTCGACTTCCATGTCGCTACTCTTGGGATTGTCTCCATACCAGTACAGGGTCTCGATTCGTAGCGGCTTGATCGACAAATCCATGAGTCGCGCAGGTGCCCAAGGACCATGGTGGCTGGGGACTCCCGATAGCTTGACGCGCTGGCCTTCTGCAGCTTGCAGCGCGGCTTGGTAGTAGACGAGCCTGCCCCCGACGGATAGCAGCAAGATCGCCAACAAGCATAGGTGGAACAGCGCGAGCGGCGGACGCCTCAGCAACCGCGGCCGGAGGCTCATGTTGGCGAGGAGATTGGCGGTAAGTGCCGTGAGTATGGCGATTCTCGGCCACTCGTTTTCGACTATTTCGCGGGCGTATAGCGCGAGCACAGCCAATAGCAGGCCGAGTAGGGCGGCCGTCAACTTCAGGCTAGCCAACGAGTTGATGGCGTTTCCCCAGGCCTTTCTCACCCGGTTCCCCCAACAGTATGGCCTGCGACAGTGCGGCCCAAAACAGTACGGCTGTGCGGCCGCATCCCGGCCGATCCGCCATCTCCCCGTCCCCGCCTATGCGCTGCATTTACCACTCGATAATCGAAGGCCAGAGCGCGGCGGCTTTGCCGGACGTCTCCTACCTACTGCTTACTTGCACACGTTGTGGGCGTTCACGCAGTCGTTCTTTATCCAGTCGGTCGACGGACCCCAGTTCGGAATGTCGTCCTTATCCAGATCTACCCCGGTTCTGTACACCAGATCGACTGTCGTGTCGTCTTTGGTGAACACCGGGTAGCTGTAGGGCCATCCATGCGGTATGCGCCCGTGGCATTGCGGGCAGCCCAGGCCTTCTTTCATGTGCTCGCGATGAAGGTTCTTGGATCCGCCTTGTTCGGCGAATCCGGTGTTGTTGCCGTCGACCGCGTTCAAGGAGTAGGTGTTCCAGTCGTGGCAGTTAAAGCACAGATGATTGGATGTTCCGCTTCGGCCCGTGTTGCTGGCCCATGGAGCTTTGAGAATCCCATTGCTGAAGATGCCTGCCGTATCCGAACCGTGCGGCCCTACGGCATCTCCGGCCGTATCGCTGCCGTGGCAGTCGCTGCAGGTCATGTAGTCGCCACAAGCCCAGCCGTTGACGAATACTCCGTAGCAGCTACCACCGCCGCCACCGCCGCCACCCGTATCGGGAATCGTTATGAGACCGGGTGGATTGATGAGGCCGTACTCTCCGGTATTGACCTGGTCGTTCCAGCGCAGTTTCATGTCGTCGGATCGTGTAGCGTTCCAGGTTTCCAACTCGAGGTCGACGATCAGTCGCTCGTTGTTCGCGACCACTATCGCTCCGGTGCTGAAGCTCCAGGTAAATACCTGGCCCTTGTTGGAAATCTCGGTAGAGTTGGTGGTAGGGCCGAAGATCACCGTCCCGATAGTGTCGTCGGCTCTCCACAAATAAACCATCAACCGCAAGTGCGCGTTGAGTTCTTTGCGTTTTTCCTCAGCGTAGATCTTGAACTGCCAAGTGCCCGCACTGATGGTTTGGGCGACCAATGACGGTGAGACGAAGGTGCGCGCTTGGTAGCGGCGAGTGCTGTTCTTGAATGCACGAGTCTTGTACTCGACGCGATTGTTGCCCGTGGATTGCGCCATACTGGCGCTTCCCCAGGTGCCGCCGGAGAACGTGTCACCCATTTGATGAGAGTTCGGCGCCGGCTCGGAGACGGCCGCGCTGGTGAAGTAGAGCAAGTCTACGTCGATAGTCGGAGGCAGTGTCGTCGTGGTCGTAGTAGAGGAGGGCCCGCCTCCGCTACTCACTTCGCCGGTCACCCAATGCCGGCGGTTCGCAGTGCTGAATTCGCGAGACTGGTCAGTCAAACCCGTGGGTGGTGTGGCTCCCCATGCGTATGAGCTGTGGCACTTGAAGCAGATTTCGTATTCGTAGGAGGCCGAGTTGGTCCACGTGAAATTACTCGACGTGGTTGCCGACCAGGCGGTGGCAGGAGACGTGAACTTGAGCCCGGATGCGCCCTTGATGGGGCTGTCGGCTCCGATGGTACTGCTGCCCTGGGTGTGAAGCGTATTGCCCGCTTCGTGGGGATTGTGGCAATCTAAGCAGTTGACGTGCCGATTGGCCCCCGAGAAAGTCCCGTCGTTCCATAAAGATGCGGCCTCGGTTATGGAGTCGTGTTGGGTATCCGTGGTTATCGGGTGAGTGTAGGTCCGGCCTCCGCTGGGGCCGCCGCCGTTGTTGCTGCCGAACACGGATTCGAGGTCTTTGGCAGCGCCGCTGCCGTGACACTGGTAGCAGATGAAACTGGTGGTGGTGTTGTTGGCCAAGGGATCTTTGAACAACAATGAATCGTACCCCGAGTAGTGGGCCGCTCCGAAGGGCTTGCTGGAGTCACTCGGCCACTGATCCGCGCTGTCGGCATGGCACTTGGTGCAGTTGCGCGAAAAGGTCGAGCCGTCGTGAATGGTGTAGGTCCCGTTGGGATAGTCGTGCGCGGCCCCCGAGTATTTGGCCTTGCTGAGCGGGAGGTGCACATCCCCGTTGATGCTGACCGATTTGTCGTGGCACGAGAGGCACAATCCGCCGCTTGCATAGGTGCTTTCGAAATCGCTGTTCATGGTCGCACCGGCAGCAGAGCGCGCTGCCGCGCTACTCGCGTCTTGGTAGACGTTGTTTTGGTGGGTCGTGATCGCGCCCTTGCTATGGGGATGATCGCTATGGCACATGTTGGTGCAGCTTCGGTTGGCCGCCGCTACGCTGTTGAGCGGTTCGATCCAAGTAGCATCCGGGTTGGTGTGGTCGGGACTATCGTTGATGTCGTGAGTAGCGCCAAGGCTGTGTCGGCTGCTGATGGTATCGCCGTTGGGATTGGTGTTGACGCTACCGTTCATACGCGTCCAGATCTCGTTGTGGCAGCAGGCACAGGATACGCCGCCTTCGCTTTCGCCGGCTTTGAATGCGTTCTTGTGGGTGTGGCAGTCGACGCAGACGTAGGTATCCGGGCAGTGCTTGCCGCCTGCGCCACCGCCGGTGTTGCGAAAACGAGCGCTGCCGTCTTCGTTGACCGTCTTAGTATGGCATACTTCGCAGGGCCCCGATCCTGAATTGACCGTGTCCGCCAATCCATAGCTCCTGAGTCCGGCGTCCATATAGCGGAAATCCACACTTTTTGTGCCACTATTGGGTGTGGTGATCGCTTCATTGACCAGTTCTATATTGGCGGTGCTGTGCGGCTTATGGCACTGGTAACAATCCCAATTGGTCCCCCAGGTTCCGTACTTGGTGCCTAGTTCGGTGCTGTTGTGTATGGGAAGGTCGTGGCAGCCTTGGCACAATGACGCATCGTTGTCGCGGCGCAACAGCATGCCGTCGCCCGTGCGCGGGCGGTCGTCGTAGGTGGCAGAGCTAGAGTCCGCATAGTGAGGCGCATGGCAACTGGTGCACAGCACCTGCCCGCTGGGGCTCAGCATGAGGTAGTTGGAGAAATTGCCGTCGGCGTCTATTTCGTAAGTATCGCCCGTGGTCACGGTGGTCGGCAAAGCCGCAAAGCTTATCTGTGTTGCGGTGTTGCCGCTGATCTGTCGAATCAGGCCGACATTGGCCCCGCTGGTAAATCTCACCCAGCGATTGATCAGTCCGCCCTGCGGCCATGCTTTCGAAGAATCATCCAAAGTCGTGGTGCTGCCTCCGCTGGCGCTACCCCATTCCAGGCTGGTCTGAACCGTGACCCCATCGGGTTCGAGCGGCGTTGCGAAGAAAGCGTTGTCGGCTTGCGGGATGGTAACGGTGACCGGATGGCTGAGATCATTGCCGGTGTAGGCTCCGTGTCCCACCGAACTCAGGTTGCGCGCGGCGTGGCAGTTCAGGCACATCTGGTTCGCATCGTTGGGCATACGTTGGAAATGGCGGCCTTCGCCGCTGTCGACACCTTGGTAAGCGGGCGCACGAGGGTCGGCGGGTTGGTTGGTTTGCTTGTGTTGGTTGTGGCAAGTCGAACAGTTGAGCGTAGTAGTGTTGCCGCTGGAGTCGGTTACGCGGTCGAGCAGCCGTTGGTCACTGGGCAAAGAGGCTCCGTAAGTGGGGTTGACCGGAGTGTTCGACCAGTTGTGTGAGGACCCCGAAGCCCCAGGGACGGCTTGCTGCGTATTATCCCAGGTCGGGAATCCGCTGGTGTTGTGGCAACTCATGCAGAGGTTCGCGTTGCCCTGGACGGCTGTGAGCGTCATGCCGGGTGCGTTGTGAAGCACATGGCAGTCTTCGCAGCCGTTCTGGAAATTAGGCCACCAGTGGGGCGGGTCGGAGGCTGCGGCGGAGCCGGCGAGAATTAGACCCCAAGCCAGTGCCATGAGGAGAATCGAAGCCGGGTGGGATTGGCGGGTGTGCCTTCTCATTATCGATTACCTCGCGCTTGTCCGATCGTGTACTCGACGGTTTGGGCGGCACTTCGGTCGACGCCGTCGTCGACATAGAGTTCGAAGGTGTAGGTTCCCGCCAAGGGGACCGTGACCTTGGTGTTGCGCCGGTAAGGCCGGTTGAGCACCGCTGGAGGGCCTCCGCTTTGAGTCCACAGGTACTCGAGGTTCCTGCGCGGGCCGTCGTCGCGTACATCCTCCGCCACTAGGCGGGCGCGCCTTCCGACCGCTACGCGGCCGTGGCCGAGTAACGCTGTAGCCGACGGAATCGCGTTGACGTCGGGATCATCCACGACGACGGCAACGCGGTCGCGGCTTCCGGGGCCTGCCGCGTCCGCTACGCTCAACTCGAAGAGATATGTTCCGGCGTCGATGGGCACGAAGCGGGTTGCCGCCCCGCTGCCGAGGATGGGAACATGGACGCCGCCGATCTGAGTCCATTCGCATATCAAGCCGTCGCTGCAACCGAGTATGATCTCATCTAGGACGCTACTGCGGCGGTCCGGCCCGGCATCGGCAATGGGGGCACCGGCGTCGTGCACGGAGGCGCGAATGATGGCCGGCGGCGAAGTATGCACGCCGTCACTGACGCTCAACTCGAAGGTGTAGATGCTGGCTACCGCCGGGGTGAAAAACGGCGAGACACTATCGGCTCCCGTCAAGACGGCGGTGGGGCCCTCGAGTTGCCGCCACGAATAGGTCAAAGGATCGCCGTCGGAGTCGACCGAAGCGGAGGCGTTCAAGGCCACGGTTTGACCGGTGATGCCGAGGACGTCCGAGGCGGCGGCCGAGGGGACGTGGTCGCGCGTGGTGTTTACGACTACGTTGACGGTATCGCTGTCACTCAGCTTCCCATCGTTGACGGAGACCTCAAAACTGTACACTCCGGTTTCCGGTAGTCGTATTCGTTGAATAGCTGCGGCCGGGTCTTCAATGGCCACCGGTGCGCCGGCGGTCTGTGTCCATGCATAACTCAGCGTTGCACCGTTGGGGTCGGCGCTAAAACGTGCGTCGAGATAGACCGAGCCGCGTTTTCTGACGGTCAGGTCGGGACCTGCGTCTGCATCGGGAGGCAAGTCGGCTATGGTTACCGTAACCGTGCTTGGCCCGCTCCAATCTATCCCGTCGCTTACTCGTAGCTCGAAAACGTAGTCTCCGGCTACTCGTCCTACGAACCACGGCGCCACGGTGTCGGCCGCGTTCAGTACGACGTTTTCGGGGCCCGATACTTGTGTCCATGCATACATTGCGGCCGGAGCCCCGTTGGTTCGTGAGCCGCTACCGTCGAGGCTGATCTTTGCCGGAGCGCTCGCGACTGTGGGGCCCGCGTCCGTCCAGAGGCCATGATCGCTGGGGTCGAGAGGCAAGGTCCCCTCGAGCAACTCATCTAGATCATTGGTTCCGTCGCCGTCGCTGTCGGCAACTTCGGCGTTAGTCCCGAAGTATTGCTCGTCGATATCGCTGAGTCCGTCGCCATCGAAATCCGCAGCCGCGTCGGCTGAACTCGCGGGATCACGCCCGTGGGCCAACTCCCAAGCATCGCTCATTCCGTCACAATCGGCGTCTTGCGCGCAGGCCGGAGACGGGGCACTGCTAAGCTCGAAGACCTCGAGTCTCTCATTGTCGGGGTTGGATACGATGAGGCGTTTCCAGGGATCGACCTCGGCGTCGAGCGGCAGGAGGAGTTGTCCGGCGCCACTTCCATTGCTGCCGAGAAAGGCGACGAAAGCTTGGTTCTGGAAAACGGCAAGGCGCGATTGGAAGGCATCCACCGCGTAGACTTTTCCATCGGAGTCAATGGCAAGTCCGCCGGGCCGGGTAAGCTGTCCGGCACCGGCTCCATAGCTGGAGAAAACCGTGCTTTGCACGCCGGCTGCATCGTAAACGAAAATCTTGCCGCTGCGTGAGTCGCTTACGTACAATTTCCCGCTGGCGTCAAGAGCCAGACCGCTAGGGAAGGCGCCGGCCACGGTGATGCTGCCGGTGGGTGTGCCGGCGCAATCGTAGATTTTGACGGTTCCGGCTTTTCCGTCGGCGACGTAAATGCGGTCGCTCGCGCAGTCGAGCAGCAGATCTACCGGACTCTTGAATTCCCCGGGCCCCGCTCCAAGCACGCCGGTCTCGCGGCCCAAAGGATCGAGGATCGACACTGATCCCCGCTCCAAGTCTCCGGCGTAAGTGTTGCCGTTGGCATCGGAAGCCACTGCCGAGAGTTGCCCTGGCGCAGGGATACGCCGCCGCACGGTTCCGTCGGGGGTGAACTCCAAGATAGTGTTGCTTCGCGGATCGGTGGCGAGAATGAAACCGGCGGAGTCTACGGAAATTCGCATGGGACGAATGCCTTCGCCCGTGCCGATCGCGGCCCCTGCTTTGGCCAGCACTACTTGAAGATTGATTGAGCCGTTGGCACTTAGCCCGGTTGGATCGGTCACCACCACCGATACTTGCACCGGGCCGTAAGAAGCTGGAGCTGTCCATGACGCCGAAGCTCCGTTGCCGTTGATAGTGCCTGCGGAGGCGGTCCAGGCGTAGCTGAGGACGCCACCGTCGGGATCGGTTGCGCTTACCACCAAGGTTGCGCTACTGCCCGGCAGGAGTTCTAAGTCCGAAGAAGTGAGGGAATCGATCAGCGGTGGATCTCCCACGGGAGCGACCACTTGTACGCTGATTCCGTTTTGCGCCCATGCTTGGCCGCCGAAGGGCCCGCCGCTGTCCCAGACTTCGCAACGTACGGTGTAGGTTCCGGGCCCTCCGGTCGTCCATGGTATCGAGCCGGTCAGAGAGGCTGCCGGGGTGATTGGGGCGAACACGGAAGTTTGGGCGCCGGCCGGATTGGTAGGGATGAAGGTAAACTTCATAGATTGGATAGTGCCGTCGCTATCGTGAGCAATGCAGGAAGCCGTTACGGCAGTGTTGGCCGGCACCGGCGATGGCGAAACCGAGACCGAATCCACGACTGGTGCGTTGTTACCCAGTCCGAAGGCCGCTACGTGGGCCGGACTCGCGAGTGCGAAGAGTAAGGTGGAGGCAAGCAGTGCGGTTAAGCGGATACCGCTTGGGGCCGTCGGCTTCGCCCGAGACCGGGCTTGGTTGCTCGAGACGTCGCTACTAGCGTTTCGGACGGGGCTCATGCTGCTGCTCCTTTCACGAGCGGCCCCGATATCCGCGCCGACTGTCTCCGCCCACAGTTCGGAGCGCGAGCGCTGGAAGGATAAAGCCCTTCGGGGGTCGCGTGGATCGCCTGACTGCCTGTCCGTCGGCTAATCCGGCAAGAGGAAGTGCGAGCGGGGGGACTCGAACTCGAGGGCTTTGGCCCGGACCCGGCAGTGGCGATGCAGCTTTGTCAAAGCAAGAAACATGCCGCGAGATGGCGCTCTGGCGTGTGGACACGCCCGCGATGGGCTTCCTGGCGGCAAAGTGGTGTGGCTCGTAAGTGGCTGTAATCCGTAATGATTATCTTTACCCACTAGCCATCCCGGCGGAACCATCCCCAAGTAAGTCTTAGTGCTTCATAAGAAAAAGTCCGGACCCTGGGAAAAAAACCGAAGACGTCTTCTCGTGGCTGCGAAGTTTCAGGCTGAACTTTCGGGAGTACACGATCTACGTGGCCTTGCCGGGGCCTCTGCCTATCCGCCTCGGGAACTTCGAACGCTGAGTTGGTTTTCCCTGGCGACGAACGAATTCCTCGTGCATGTGCTCCGAAACGGGGTGCCTTACTTGCAACTCATGTGGGCTCGCATGCAATCATTCTTGACCCAGTTGGTGGAGGGGCCCCAGTTGGGGATATCGTCCTTGTCCATCCCCACTCCGCTTCGGTATACCGCGTCGATCGCGGTGTCGTCCTTGGTAAATACCGGGTAGTCGTAGGGCCAGCCATGAGGAATGCGCCCGTGGCATTGCGGGCATCCTACGTTTTCTCTCATGTGCTTGCGGTGAAGGTTCTTGCTGCCACCTTGTTCGGAGAAGCCCGTGTTGTTGCCGTCGACCGCCTGGTCCGAGTAAGTGTTCCAGTCGTGGCAGTTGAAGCACAGGTGGTCCGAGGTCGCTCCGATTCCAGTACTCACCGACCAGGACGCTTTGAGAATGCCGTTGCTGAAAATGCCTGGGGTATCCGAACCATGCGGCCCCGCCGCGTCTCCCGCGGTGTCGCTGCCGTGGCAGTCGCTGCAAGTCATGTAGTCGTCACAGGCCCAGCCGTTTACGAACACGCCGTAGCAACCCCCGCCTCCGCCGCTGTCGAAAAGGGTAATCGAACCGGGCGGGTCGATGCGGCCGTAATCGCCGCTACCCACGGAATCATTCCATCGTAGTCTCATGCTGTCTTGGCGGGTGGCGTCCCAAGTCGAAAACTCCACGTCGACCACCAGTCGGTCGTTGTCGTTCACGGCCGCCGCAGCGCCGCTAAAGCTCCAGGTGATCACTTGATAGCTCGTGGGCAACTCAGTGCTTCGTGTCTGCGGTCCGTAGATCACCGGTCCCAGGCTGTCGTCGGAGCGCCATATGTAGACCATGATACGGATCCTGGCATTGACCCGGCTGTCGTCCTCCCGTGCCGTAATGCGAAACTCCCAGGTTCCGGAGTTTATGGTCTGTGCGCTGAGAGCGTCGGAAACGAAAGTACGGGCTTGGTAGTAGCGCGTGTTGTTCTGGCTCGAGTTGGTACTGTAGGAGGCCCGGTTTGCGCCCTCACTGATCGTCATATTGTGGGAAGCCCAAGAACCCCCGCTGAACGAATCCCCGGTCTGATGAGAATTGGGAGCCGGCTCCGAGACGTTCGCGTCGCGGAAGTAGAGAAAGTCCGCACTTACCGTAGGCGGTGCGCCTCCGCCGCTTTGGCCTACGACGTTGTGGCTGCGGTTGTTGGGGTTGAACTCCAGTGACTGGTCCGTCAGCCCACTCGGCGGCGTCGCGCCCCAAGCATAGGAGCTATGGCATTTGAAGCAAATCTCGTACTCGTAGGAAGCCGAATCGGTCCAGGTGAAGTTTCCCGCCGCAGTCGCTGTCCAGGCCGTCGCGGGAGCGGTGAAGGTCAAACCGGAGGCTCCCAGCAGAGTACTGCCGGCGGCGATGAGGCTGCTGCCCTGCGCATGCAAGGTAGAGCCGGATTCATGAGTGTTGTGGCAATCGACACAGTTTACATGCCGGTTGGAACCGGAGAAGCGGCCATCATTCCACGACGAAGCGGCCTCTGCGATCGAGTCATGCGTGTTATCCACGGTAATTGGATGGGTGTAAGTGCGGCCGCCGCTCGGTCCACCACCGCTGTCGGTACCGAACACTTTCTCCAGATTGATTACTCCGTGGTTGACCGGCGTAAGCGAAGGGTCCGGCCCCGGGCCGTGCATGTTATGACAGCCGTCGCAGGAGTTACCATGGCAATTGTAACATAGGAATTTGGCAGTATCCCCGTTGCCGTGATTGCTCTTCATCAGTAGGGAGTCGTAGGCCGAGAAATGTACGGCTCCGAAGGGCCGCGTGGTTTCCGGGATTACTTCCTCGCCGCTATCGGCGTGGCATTTGCCGCAGTTCCTATCAGTGCGTCCTCCGTCATGTTGTTCGAACCAATAGCGTTTGTAGTTGTGCTTCGACGCCGCGTAAGCGTTCTTGCTCAGCGCCGGATGAAGCTCGCCCGCAATGGTGACCGGCTTGTCATGACAGGACATACACAGTCCACCGCTGGCTAAGGTTTCGTCGAAATCGGTGTCCATCACCGCGCCGGCCGTGCCACGCGTGGCCGAGTTGGTTGCGTCTTGATAGAGGTTGTTTTCGTGAGTGTTGATCGCCCCTTTGTCGTGTGGGTGGTCGCTGTGGCACATGTTGGTACAGCTACGCGAGGCAGGTGCCACCGAGTCCAAGGGGGTGGTCCAGGTCGCATCGGGATTGTTCTGTTGGTAGCTGTCGTTGGTTCCGTGCAGCGCGCCGATGCTGTGGCGGCTGGCGATGTTTTGGCCGCCCGGATTGGTGCTTATGGATTGGTTCATCCGAAACCAAATGTCACCGTGGCAGCACTGGCAGTCCAGCCCGCCTTCGCTCTCACCGGCGAGAAAGCCGGTCTTGTGGGTATGGCAGTCGGTGCAGGTGTCTTCGCAATGTTTGCCGCCGTCTCCACCGCCGCTGTTACGATAACGCGGAGAACCGTCGCTGTTGCGAGTTTGGGTGTGGCACACCTCGCAGGGGCCGGAGCCGGGTGCAGCCGCGTTAGCAAGGCCGTAGTTTTCGAGCCCGGTGTTTTGATAACGAAAGTCGACCGCGCGATTTCCGCTGTTGGGCGTCGTAATCGATTCGTTGACCAAGTTGATGTTGGTGGTGCTGTGAGGACGATGGCACTGGCGGCAATCCCAAGTGCTTCCCCAAGTGCCGTACTTGGTTCCTAACGTGTCGCTGTTGTGTATCGCAAGGTCGTGGCAAGCTCTACATTGACTACCGTAATTGGCGCGTCTTAGCAGCATTCCGTCACCCGTTCGCGGAGTGTCGTCGTAAGTTGAGGAGTCGGAATCGGCATAGTGGACGCCATGGCAACTCGTACACAATACTTGACCGCTCGGCCCGAGCGTCAGGTCGTTGGAGAAGTTGCCGTCGGCGTCTATCTCGTAAGAGTCGTCAATGCCGACGCTGGTAGGAAGGGCGTCGAAGCTGAGCTGCGTGGCACTGTTTGCCGTTATTTGTCGGATAAGGTTTCGATTGTTCCCGCTGGTGAGCCGTAACCAACGTCCGGCCAGGGAATCGGGCGTCCAAGCCTTGCTGCTATCGTCGAGCGTTGTAGTGCTGCCGCCGCTTGCGTTGCCCCACTCGATGCTGCTCTGTGCGGTGACGCCGTCAGGCTCCAGCGGCGTAGGATGGAAGTTGCTGGAAGCTTGGGGGATGGCTATCCCTACGGGGTGGCTCAAGTCGTTGCCGGTGTAGGCCCCGTGCCCGGCGTCGCTCAGGTTCCGCACCGCGTGACAGTCCAAGCACATCTGATTGGTGTCGTTGGCCATACGCTGGTAGTGGCGTCCGTGCCCGGTGTCGGCGCCACCGTAAGCCGGTGCTCTCGGGTCGGCTGGTGCCAAAGTCTGTTTGTGCTGGTTGTGGCAGCTCGAGCAAATCAAGGAACTCGGCTGTCCGTTGGCGTCAGTCACCCGCGCCAGTAGTTCAGGATCGCTGGGAAGAGAGGCGCCGTAGGCGGAGTTTTGTGGCGCACCGCTCCACTTGTGAGAAGACCCGCTGACCCCGGGTTGGGCCTGTTGGTCGCTACTCCAGGCCGGAAACCCGCGCCCGTTGTGGCAACTGATGCAGAGGTTGGCGTTTCCGGCGACCGAGGTCAGAGTCATTCCCGGGGCGTTGTGTAGTATGTGGCAATCGTCACATGCTTGAATCAGTTCCGGTGGGGCGTGCGGAGGGTCGCTAGCGTGTACGGGTGCGGCGAGGGCGGCGGTGAGAATTGCCAGTGTGGCCGCAATAGCTGCTATCGAGCGTCCGGGTAAAACCCATGGCTTGGCCCCGGGGGAGCTTGAATTCTTTGCTCGGAGTGCCGTGGACCGGAGCATCGGGCCGGGACGGTGGCGAGTCGAAGACGCACAGTGTCTGCGTGGGCCGCGCATCATCAATCTCATTGCTCGACTCCCTGTGTGTTCGCCGCGCGGCGCGGCGTCTGGTTCGCAGTGAAGTTGACGGCCAGCGGCGCGCTGCGCGTAATTCCGTCGTCTATACGTAGTTCGAATACGTAGTCTCCGGCCACAGGGGCCGATACTTTGGAACTGCGCCGGTGCGGACGATTGATGATGGCGGGTGGTCCGCTCCTTTGGGTCCACAAAAAGTTGAGACTGCGTCGCGGGCCGTCATCGACGATTCCGTCAACGCTCAAGCGCGCACGGCGGCCGGCGCGAATCGATTTACTTCCCGCATAAGCATTGCCCGTGGGGGTGAGATTGGCCGTTGAATCGGAAACGGAAACCAGCACCCGGTCGCTGCCGCCGGGCCCGCCGGTATCGAATAACTGTAGTTCAAACTCGTAGTTGCCCGCTTGGACAGGTACGAAGGAGGTCACGGTTCCGTTGCTCTCCAAGGGGACGTGAACGCCGCTTGTTTGGACCCAGACACAGTTAGCCTGAACCGGACATTCGAGTGGTACTTCTGTGAGTATCTCGACGCTTATGTCCGGTCCTGCATCTGCGTCGGGTAGAGTAGGCGGGCCGTCATGAACTGCCACTCTTACATCTGCAGGTACGGAGTCGTAGCTACCGTCGTTTACTCTTAGTTCGAAGAGGTAGACGCCGCTTTGGGCCGGGTCGAAAGAAGGCGTGGCGGTATCGCTACCGAGTAGGCTTACGGGCGGACCGGAGACCTGTTGCCAAGAGTAGCTAAGTGCGTCGCCATCGGAATCAAGGCTGCGCGTTGCGTCGAGCGTTACGGTGTTTCCCAAGGCAGCAACGATATCGCCGGCCACTGCCAACGGTATGTGGTTGCGAGGATGATGAACGCTTACCGCTACGCGGTCGCTGTCGCTCGCAACTCCGTCGCTTACTGTTAGTTCGAACTCGTAGACGCCGGCTTCGCGCAATCTGAGTTCTTGATAAAGTGCGGAGGGCAGAGGAATGTCCACCGGTGGTCCCGAGACTTGCGACCAGTGGAAGTCGAGGCTTTGACGGTTTGCGTCAGCACTGAATCGCGCGTCCAGGGCGATACGTCCGCCTCGCCGGATGCTTAGGTCGGGGCCGGCATCGGCGCTCGGCGGGACATCGGCTACGGTTACCGTCAAGGCGCAAGCCGGCCCCCAATCCTGCCCGTCTCCCACGCGAAGGCCGAAGAAGTAATCCCCGGGCACAGTTCCGACGAAATAGGGGGACGGGCCGTTGCTGTTCTCTAATTCCACCGCCGCAGGTCCGCCGTTTTGCGTCCAGGAATAGTAGTTGGCCGTGGCTCCGTGGCTTCGCGAACGGCTACCGTCGAGTTTGATCCGGCCGGGATCGGCCATGAAGTCTGCACCGGCATCGGCCCACAACCCGTGGTCGCTGGGGTCGAGCGGTTGCGCCCCTTCGAGTAATTCATCGAAATCACTTACGCCGTCGCCGTCACTATCGGGCATTGAGGCGTTGGTGCCGTAGTAGAGTTCGTCGATATCTTTCAGGCCGTCGCCGTCGCTATCGGCAGCGGCATCGGCGTCGTTCAGCGGGTCGCGTCCGAGCGCGCTCTCGACTTGGTCGGAGATCCCGTCGCAGTCGCTGTCCTGGTCACAGGCCGGCGCGGTAGACCCACCAAGCTCGTAAACTTCGAGCCTGTGGTTTTCAGGGTTGGTTACGATGAGCCTACCCCAGATGTCGATGGCGGCATCCATGGGCAAATCCAACTCTCCGGGGCCGCTCCCATTGGAGCCCAGGAAGGCAGAGAAGACTCCGTTTTCAAACAGCGCCAGACGCGATTGGAAGGTGTCGACCGCGAACAGAGAGCCGCTGTTGTCGACAGCGACTCCTGCCGGGCGTGTGAGCTCCCCCGCACCGTTTCCGAAGGAACCGAACGTGGCTCCGGCATTACCCATGCTGTCGAAGGCGGTGACCTTGCCGCTCTTGACATCGCTGATGAATATGCCGCCGCCCGGGTTCAAAGCGATACCGTTCGGATAGGCCCACGTGGTGGGGAAACTCGACGAAAAATCGCCGCTGGCCTCGTAGATTTTGACTGCAGAGGCTTTTCCATCGGCAACGAAGATCCTGCCGTCGCCGGAATCGACCGCGATGTCGGAGGGCAGTCCGAACTCGCCCAGGCCTTCGCCCAAGCTCGTGATCTCGTGCCCGAGAGGGTCGACAATCACGACCCTACCGCGCTCCGCGTCGCCGGCCAGAAAATTGCCGCGGCCGTCCGCAGCTACGCTGCTCAGTAATCCGGGTGCTTTGACAGTGCGCAATTTGACTCCACCCGGGGTGAACTGCTCCACGCTGTTGTCGCCGGTATTGCTCACGTAGATGAAACCACTCGCATCGACTGCGACGCGAGACGGGTAGAAACCAGGGGATTCGCCGATGGCGCCAGCGCTTCGCGCTACCACGACTTGAACGTCTAGCGAAGCCGTCGTTGTGTGGCCGTTCCCGTCGGCGACCTCTACGCTGACCTGGTAGCTGCCGTATGAGCTAGGCGCTGTCCAAGCCGCCGTGTTGCCGTTGCCCGCGATCGATCCTGCGATGGCCGACCAGGAGTAGCTGAGCGGATCGGAGTCGGGATCATGGGCTAGCACGCTCAACGACGAGATCTCACCGCCGAGAAGAACCGAAGGGGTGGCTGTGAATGAATCTATGACCGGGGCGGAGCCCGCTGTGGCCACCACCTGTAGGTTGGTGATTCCTTGGGCCCAGGCGGTACCGCCGAAAGGGCCGCCGTTGTCCCATACTTCGCATTTGATCTGGTAGTCGCCGGCCGCTGTAGGAGTCCATGCCGACACTGCCGTTATTGAGGCGCCGGGGGTGAACTGAGTGCTGAGAGTTAGCGCGGGACCGGGTGGAAGCAGTGGAGTGACCGTGACCGCGACACTTTCGATAATGCCGTCGGTGTCGTGGGCACTGCACGAAATCGAGGCTGGGCTGTTTACCGAGACCGGTTGAGGAGAGACGCTAACGGAGTCGACCAGAGGAACCTCGTTGCCGAGGCCGCCAAAGGCAGCAGCATTCCTTGCGTTCAGCAAAGCGGAAACGAAAAGCGCAACGCAGATCGTTACAGTGACGAGAATCGTTCGCAAAGCGTTGCCCTCGCATTGCTGTGCCATCAAGAGATGCCGTTCAATACGGAACTCACGGCGATGAAGTGTCAGCATTGAAGCCCCCAGCCAACGTCAAGATCCCCTGTAATGGTCACTATCGCGACCTGCCGCGCTAGGCTTCCAATGCTGTTTGCCGGGGCCAGATGAGAAGCGGAAGGCGATACTGCGCCGTGCAACAACCCCACGACTCATGGGACGTGCCCAAGTCGCCGGGTTTTCCCCGTTCCTAATCTTCGCCCGCAAAGTGAAAGCCTCGGCGAGGCGACGAAGAAGTCGTGCGTGGCAGTGGAGACGCTCAACCCCATGTCCAAAATAGCAGCAGGAAGCGTGCCATGAGAAGGCCCTTTCGGTGAAGCTTCGACTTGTTTGTCTAGATACTTCCACTTTAGCGAAACCACTGTTTCAAGAGGGGAAAATCGTCTGCTGTGGGCTTCGATAAATATTGTCCACGACCGTGTTGCTGTAAGTCTGGCTTGCGGGCCGCTTCCTTTCCTCGCGCAGGCGCCAATAAGTGAGAAACTTTGCAATTGTGAGAAATGCCGGCGCCGGGCTTTCTTTTCCCAGGATCCGGTTTTGCTTGCGGATCCTGCTGTTTTGCATGCCTCTGTAAACTCTTACGGTGTGAACTAGTTCACATAAGCTCCACCTAGCCCGCATTATTCGTGAAACCTCGTCGCGAGAGTCGCAAGCGCCCGTGAGATCGGCCCAAGCGCAGCGATGAGGCCCGCAGGCGTACTAACAGTACGTCGAGGGCCGAAAAGCGAGCACGGGCCGAGATTGCGGGC
>JAJRWY010000284.1 GCA_024276575.1 Candidatus Binatota bacterium | reverse complement strand
GCGAAGGAGTCCGCGCGCGGGTCAAGGAGAACATCGACAAACTTGCCCACTACGGCCGCTTCGCGCTCAGCCCGGTGTGTTGCCTGCCGTGGAGGGTGTCGCTTTCCAACATCCGCGTGGTCGTCGAAGCTGCGGAAGAATACGGCCGCTACTGAGAGGCGACGCGCGATTCGATCGCGCGTCAGCCCCGTAGGCGTTTCTCGAACATCTTCAGCAAAATCGGTACGGCGCGGTCCACGTAGCCGTAGATACGCACCTCGGTTTTTCCCGGGTGTAGGCGATGCAGGCGGCCCGTGTACTGGATGAGCGTTCCCTTCCATGAGACCGGCAGCGCCAGGAAAAGCGTGTCCTCCGAGGGCGTGTCGAGGCGGGCGTCGTCGAATCCCTTCCCTATGCATCTTCCAGTCGCGATGAGATCCAAACCGAATTAGCGTACACGGCGCGGGCGTCACAGCAGTGAGTCGATCATCGCGGCCAACTTAAAGTCGCGTTCGGTGATTCCCGTAGCCTCATGCGTGGAGAGGCTGATCTTGACGACAGTGTAAACGTTGGACCAGTTAGGGTGGTGGTCTATCTCTTGAGCGCAGATGGCGACGGAGGTCATGAAGCCGAAAGCTTCGGCGAAAGTGTCGAAAGTAAACTCCCGGTACAGAGTCTGATTCTCGACTCTCCAAAGGGGCAATTGCGCAAGCCGTCTTTCAATCTCATTGTGGTTCAGGGCAGTGGCGGTGTTGTTCATAGCGCTAAATTATTGACCCATATAACGGCGAAAAAATGACCCATCCCCAGCCCTCTGCTGCGAGCCCCAACCGCCTGTCACTCACGGCTGCCCGAGGGGCGTGGGAGTCACAGGGCCTCATTCGGCCCGTCCATTGAGAAGAAAATCCTGCCAGCATCTCGCCGTCACGCCAAGCACCCGTTCTCGACGCGGTGGCTGAAGCGCTCCGGTTCGCGCCGAGGTGAGAGTGAAACTCGCTTTGAAGCAAAAGGCCCCCCGAGTGTCCCGATGTCACGGGACGGGCAAACGTGGAGATCGGAAAAGTATTTGGGGTGAAAGTATTTGGGGTCGGACCTCCTTTGACCTCTAAATACACTGGGTGTATATAGGTACACCATGCGAACCAATATCCAGTTGGACGATGATTTGTTGCGGGAGGCGAAAAAGCTCAGCGGGGCCAAGACCAAGCGAGCGCTTATCGAGGAAGCCCTCGTCACGTTCATCGAGGTCAAGACCGAGCGAGCCCGGCGTGCGTCGTATACGCGGTGGCTGCAGGACTTGCAGGGCAAGCTCGGGGGTCTTCAGCTTCGCGAGAAGCCTTCAGCGCTTTTGCGGCAGGACCGTTCGCGATGAGCTTGTACGTTCTCGACGCAAGTACCGCCCTGGCCTGGTATCTGCCGGAGGACTTTCAACTCTCGGCGCGCCACTGGCAAAAAGAGGCGCTTGCGGGCCGCGTTCGTTTTGCCGTTCCCTCGCTACACTTCTGGGAGGTGGGGAACGTGCTGCGTACTTATGTCCGGCGGCGAGAACTCGACCGGCCGACCGCGGAAGAAATCTATGAGCTTCATCTGCAGGCTCCACTGGAGCTGACGGAACCGGATCGTGGAGTAGTCATGGCAACGGCTCTTGATTATGAAGCCACTGTCTACGATGCGGTCTATATTGCGTTGAGCTTATCGCTCAACGCGCCCATGGTCACCGCCGAGCGCACGACGACGCCGTGGGTAGTCAAACTCGGCGAGTTGGCCCACTCGGTTGTGTGACGCGGCCCAGTCTTTGACGGAATCGCTTCGGGGGAGTAGCGTTCGCATGCCCGCGACGCCCACGGACCACGGTGGTCCGACACTTTTGTCGAGCACTAAACCATGGGTAATCCATGCAGTGGGGGTATTGTCGTGAGCTACAAATCTATTGCGTCGGTCTTTCTCGGTGTTCTGTTGATCGTCGGCTCGCATTCCGTGAGCGAAGCAGCAGATATCGATGCTGACGGCTTCGATTCCGCAATTGACTGCAACGATTGGGCGAGTTCGTGTACAACCGACTGCAGCGACACTGACGGTGACGGTTACTCGGATTGCCTTGAGCTATGCGACGACCAGGATTTCGACGGTTACGGCATAGACCGTTCGAACATGGTAATCGGCGCCGGCACCGTTGCGGTCGGCGGGTGTACCGTCGATGGAACGACGCCTTGCTCTTTCTCCAAGCCGCCCTGTGCGGGTCTTGACTGCAACGATTCCCGGTCCGATATGAATCCGGGCGAGACCGAGGTGTGTGACGACAGCGTGGATAACGACTGCGACTTGTCGACCGATTGCGTCGACAGCGACTGTGCTGCCGCGCCGGCCTGTAATCCAACTACCACGTCGACTACCACCACGACGACTCTTCTTGTGCAAGTCTTCGACCACCTCAAATGCTACAAGATAAAGGACGGGATGAAGTTAAAGGGCATCGTTGACCTCGCCGCAGCCGGCGCTCCTTTCGGTGTCGAAGTTGGATGCAAGATCCGCAAGGCCAAGAAGTTCTGCGTCCCGGTGATGAAGACCGTGCGTCAGATCGACGTCGATCTGACCGATGCGGGTGTCGGCCAAAGCCTGACAGACTATCGGATCTGCTACAAGATCAAGTGTCCGGGCGTAGACATCACAGAGAACGTGAAGGATCAGTTCGGCGTGCGCGTTCTCTCGAAGTTCAAAGCAGCCGAGGTCTGCACCCCGGCGACTATCATTCCGTAGGACCCCAGGAACTATCTCCAGCGTTCGATCGGCGCTTGGCGCTTCTCACGCGAAAGATCCGCATCGCCGGGAATCCGAAGCTCTTGCCCGCTTTCGGAAGATGTTTCCAGAGTTAGCCGGCGCTGGGCTTTGCCTATCGCTGGGCTTGCGTCCCCGCCGCCGTGGGGCGGGGAGGACGCAGGATATCTTATATGGAGCCATGACGAGTTCTTGTCAGACCGATAGTGACAGTATAGTGTCACTATCGTGAAGACCGAAATTGTTACTACCCTCAAGCGACGTGCGACTCATATTCTCGCTGACTTGAGAGAGACCAAGGAGCCGGTACTCATTACCGAACACGGTAAGCCGTCAGCCTATCTGGTCGATGCTGAATCGTTCGAACTCATGCAAGACCGGATGAAGATTTTGGACGGTATTGCACGTGGAGAGCGTGCCATCTGGGAGAAGCGGACACTGACGCAGTCGCAAGCGAAGCGGCGAATGAAGAAGTGGCTCGAGTAGTCTGGACGGAGCCCGCCGTTGACGACTTGGAGGCGATCGCAGAGTACGTAGCGTTGGATAAGCCGGACGCGGCGGCTGCCCTGGTCGCCCAGATGTTCGACACTGTGGTGCGGCTGGAACGATACCCATCTTCAGGAAAGCGACCCTCCGAGCTTCCGAGAACGCCATACCGTGAAGTCGTGGGTCCATGCCGGATATTCTACAGAGTCGAATTCAATACGGTCTATGTTCTTCACGTGATGCGAGCCGAACACCTTCTGCGACGGTACTTGCTGGAACGTTGAGCCGGAGCGGGCCGCTAGGCAGAAGCTAGTACCCGCCGCTGCCGAGTGGTAAGAGGAGCTTCTACCCGGACTTGGCGTTGAACTTCTTGCGGAGATCGATGAAGCGGTCGAACAGGTTTCCGAACCGCCAGAGGCGTGGCCACTGTGGCGCGCAGAGCAAATGCTCAACCTCAACGGGAATCATCTGTCTGAGTACGCGATACTGAGGGATGGGGTCTACGGGAAGGGCGACCCGCAAGTCGCGAGGAGCGATTCTGCTATGAAGATGCCAATTTCTTGAGAATCCGGCAATTCCCATCGACAACAACCACACCGACCATGGCATGCGCCGGGTGGCACTGCGGCGCCGTCACCACTGCCCGGCCACCCGCCGAACCCGACTTCCGCGGGTCTCCCGTTCCGGGTCGTCAGTCACCGCAATTGTTTGATTTCCAAGGACGACGGAATACTGGCGAAGCACAGCCGCCGACTCAGCCCATGCCCATGCCCCGCCGGCGGACATTCCGCGCGGCATGTTGCTTCTTCGCAAAACCTACGAAACGCCTTCGGGAAGACGGCCGTTGAAGAACGGCTGGGAGCCCTCGAACTCGAAAGCTTCGTTGCGGCTGTCGCTGGAGCAAGAGAGTCGCGTTACCCGAGAGTAAATGCTGGGAGTGTGATTGAGCGGATGTGCAAGGTGTATAAACGGTACGTCATGAACACGAAGCTGACACTCCGAGTCGGCGCGATCGACGAGCAGCGGCATTGAGCTAGCCTTGATCGGACAATAATTCATGAGCGAAAACGTGCTGGAGTGCGTCAGCCGTGGCCGAGCGGAGCGTTCGCCGAGCGGAGCGTACCCAACCGTACGTGAGCATCGGCGGGCGCGAGTACGGCCGCGGATGGCG
>JAJRWY010000283.1 GCA_024276575.1 Candidatus Binatota bacterium | reverse complement strand
GCGACGGGGAGTAGAGCGTCTCGGCATCCGGGAACCGTGCCACGTTTTCGGCCCCTTGCAACACCAGGCTGGGCCTATCCTGCAAGCCGTTTCCCTTCGCTACACCACCCCGGGAGACCCACACAAATCCCCGATGAGCCCTTTTACCTATCCTCCGGCTCGCACTCTCGTCGTCGGATTGTGCAAAGAATTCAATCGAACCCACAAGAGATGAGGGGATTCCTCGGCACTGAGTCATATCTGATAGCCCAAGCCATAGAGCGCTTTCCCCATGCTGTAGAGTTACTGCGTGGCCTTCGCCAGCAGTTGCCCGATGAGGCTGTCACCCGCAAGCTCGATGAGATCATTGCCGCGCTGAGAGACAACGACAGCCAGGCGGCATCGAGCGGCCGCTAGGGTGCTGGCAACTTGAGCGCGAGAACTACTGCGCCTGAAACCTACGTATGCCTGTCCCTCGAGCTGGCCCTGGTCGCGCCGGAGATCGGAGATATGACCATCGTCGCGGCCGACATCGGCCCAGTGCCGGTAAAGCTTCTGGTGCGTGCACAGTATCGCTCACGCCCCGAAGTAGAGGAATTCATGAACCGCCTGGTCGAGGAGGGCCGTCGACTGTCCACGCTCCTGGCGCGACGGGGATAGGAAGGGATAAGGCCTAGGCTTGACCTCAACAGCGCCTGGGGGCCATGCACACCGCGCGAAAAGCGCGCCACGCGTACTGGCGGTGGCGCAGGTGGCTTGCGTTAGAGACTCCATCGGGAGTACGCTGCAATTGTTAGTCGCGTCTTTGAGCTTTCTTTGACCGTAACGCGGCTTAACAGGCACGCCTGCGCGGTTCCCTGAGGGGATGGCAGCATGGACCTCACTTTCCTCACCGGACCGCCCAGGTAGCCAATTTGGGGGTAACAACATGAGTTCCAGTCGTATTGTCCGCCGCGCGGCGCTGCTTTGCACCGTGTTCGCCGTTTCGCTCACGCTTTCTCCTCTGGCGCCCACGGGCACCGCTCACGCGGACGCGCTCAAGACGTCGTCTCCACCGACCATCGACGGGGCCATAGGCGTCGGCGAGTGGGATCTCGCCGAGATCGAATACGATACCGGGCCAAGGCCTTGCGTTAACCCGGGAGGCTGGGATCTCTCGGGCTCCAAGGGAAGATTTCTCTGGGACGACAGCTACATCTACGGCCTGATCGAAGGCTATCCCAATACTTGCGGCCCCGGAGCGAACCCCAACGGCCCTATGGACGCCATGAACTGGGAGGGCTACATCAACGCCAATGGGTGGCCTGCGGCGCTTTTCTTCGACACGACCTGGGGGATTGCCTGGCCGTTCCCCGACTTGGGCGCCACCTTCAGTGCCGACCGCCTAGTACTGGAGTTCATAATCCCGATCGCGCTGGTCATCGATAATACTGGCGGTTGCCCCGGCAGTCCCAACTGCCCTCAGCCCTACACCTTCGACCCAAGCGGCGGTGACTTCTTCGAATACAGAATCGCCGTAACGGATACCGATGCCGCCGGCGGCTTCGACTCCAACGCCGAGACGCTGGGCTGGATAGTTGAGCCTCCATTATCGGGCTATGAGCACTGGAGAAAACTCACCTTCACGGAATTCGTACCCGAGTGTCAGATCGACGACGACTGCGACGACGGTTTCTTCTGCAATGGAGCGGAAACCTGCGACCCACCCGGACTATGCGTGCAAAGCGCTCAGCCTTGTGACGATGGGGTTTCTTGCACCACCGATACCTGTAACGAAGACAACGACCTCTGCAGCAACACCGCCGACGATGCCGCCTGTGATAACGGCGCCTACTGCGACGGAGCGGAGACCTGCGACGCTCAGACCGATTGCCAAAGCGGCACCCCACCCTGTGTCGATGGCGACGAGTGCACGACGGACGATTGCGACGAACCCACCGACACTTGCAGCTACACGGCGGCGCCCGATACCACTCCCTGCGACGACGGCAACGAATGCACCTCGGGCGATGAGTGCCTGGCCGGGGTGTGTACCGGCGCCGGATCTACCGTGGCGGCGAGCTGCGACTGGGCGATCATAGGCGGAAACGCCTCACGCAGCGTTCGGGTCAAGACAGGGACTCAGTCCGTGATCGGAGGGGCCGTCTGCATGGACACGGTCGCACTCGGGTACGCGTCGACGACCAACGGAGATGTTGTAGCAATGAGCGCCTCCGGTATTCGTGGCGTGAGGATCGGCGTTAATGGCGAGGTTGCCGGCGACACCGTCACGGGCGGCTCGGGGGTGAGAGGCTGGCCCCGAGGCACGCTGTTGCCCGGGCTCTCCGTCGATGAGGTAGCTGGAGGAGGCACGGCGGTGAGAACCGACGGCTCCGGGTTCGGCTATGACACCACCGGAACCGACGCGAGGCTCACCGACTGCGACTCAGCGCAGAGCAACCTCGACTCGGCCGCCTCCGACCTGGACGCCTTGCCGCAAACGGCGAACCTGGGAGAAATTCGTATCAGACTCGGCGCCACCCATCTCATCGACACCGGCGCGATAGGATCTCCCGGCGCACTCAACGTCTTCGACATCACTCGGCTGCGAGCCGGCATAGGGTCCACCTTGCAGATCAGCGGCGGCGGCGATCCGAATACAGCCGTTATACTGCGTTTGTCCGGAAAGCTCGTCGCAAAGCTGCGTTTCTCGGTCCAACTCGTCAACGGCCTCACGGCTGAAAACTTGCTTATCTACAGCAAGCGCAAGTGCGAGTTCGGCAAGGACGCGACGGGAGAAGGCAGCGTGCTGTCGATGAGCGGAAAGCTCGGCCTCACCCACGGCAGCACCTGGTCCGGCACGCTGCTCGGTGCCGGCCGTGTCAAGGTCGGCGACAGGGTCGTGCTGACGCACGTGCCCTTCCTCGGCGACTGAGGGCAAGTGCCATGCTCGCGCTCAAATCCACTCTTGCGACGATGCTGGTCGGGTTGCTCCTCGTGGCAGCGCCCACCAGCGCGCCCGCGCAAAACGGTAGAGTTGCCTCCTGGTTGACCATCGGTTCGGGCGCCGGCGGTTTCCCCGACGTTTTGAGCGACGGGGATCTGTTCGCCACCGGGCTTGCGGCACTCGGCGATATCGACGGCGACGGCACGCCGGATGCGGCTGCCGGGGCGCCACGCGACGACGACGGTGGACCGTCACGCGGCGCCGCCTGGGTTCTGTTCTTGAACAGCGATGGAACCGTGAGGGCGACGCAGAAGATCAGCACCTCGCAGGGAGGCTTCAGCGGAGCGCTCGACAACACAGACGAATTCGGAACTTCTACCGCCGGTATTCCCGACCTGGATGGAGACGGAAGGAACGAACTGGCGGTGGGAGCGCCCTACGACGACGATGGCCTGAACGACGCCGGAGCCGTGTGGCTGTTGTTTCCGAATGCCGACGGAACCGAAAAGTCCTTGCAAAAGATAAGCGCCACTACGGGCGGGTTGACCGGGCCGCTCGCTCTATCCGACGGCTTCGGGTGGTCCGTAGCCTCGCTGGGCGATCTCGACAACGACGGTAATGCAGACCTCGCGGTCGGCGCCCCATTTGACGATGACGGTGGAGTGAACACCTTCGTGAACAAGGGCGCCGTCTGGATACTGTTCCTCAACGCCGATGGAACCGTCGCCGCCGAGCAAAAAATAAGCTCTCTTGCGGGAGGATTCACCGGAGTACTCGACGACTACGACTACTTCGGGGCGTCGGTGGCCGGAATTGGAGATCTTGATAAAGACGGAGTTCTCGACCTCGCCGTCGGAGCAACCAACGACAACGATGGCGGCAAGGGACGCGGCGCGGTTTGGATCTTGTTTCTAAACGCCGATGGAACCGTGCGTGATCATCAAAAGATCAGCGACACCGCGGGCGGATTCACCGGGTTCCTGAGGGACACCGATGAGTTTGCGTCCTCACTGGCCCCACTCGGCGACCTCGACGACGACGGCGACGTAGATCTCGTGGTCGGCGCGAGGATGGATGACGATCTCGCCAGCAGCAGTGGCTCGCTATGGGTCTTGTTCCTCAACCCCGACGGAACGGTGAAGGCCAACCAGAAGATCAGCGAAAGCCAGGGCGGCTTTTACGGCAACCTGAACGGTTACGACAAGTTCGGCAGCTCGGTGGCTGTGGTTGGAGACCTCGACGGCGACTCGATCGCCGAGCTACTAGTCGGCGCACCTTTCGACGATACCGGCGGAACGAGCCGTGGAGCGGCCTGGACTCTGTTTCTCGACGGAGCGCCGCTGTCCCTTTGCACCGAACAACCGCTCAGCGGTTGCGACGCCTCGGGCACCGGCCGCCTCAAGCTGCAAAACAAGGACCCGAACTCCAAGGACCGACTTACCTGGGTGTGGAATCCGGACACGTCCACGACACTGGCGACACTGGGCGATCCAACAAGCGGCACCTACTATGCCTTGTGCATCTGGGATTACCTGGCAGCGACCCCCATATACAAGGCCGGCCTCGCGATGGAACCCGGACCGTTATGGAGATCGCGTAAGGATCGAGGCTTCAACTACCGCGACAGGAGCGGCTCTCCCGACGGCGTATTCAGGGTGAAACTGAGCGCGCCCGCTTCGCAGCCCGCCAAGCTTCGGGTCATGGCACGCGGTGAACTGCTGCCCATACCGGTACCCGTGGAAAGCGATCGATTCTTCGATCAAGACCCCAACGTGCTCGTACAATTGGTAAACAGCATCGGGAACTGCTGGGACGCGACGTTCGGCCCACCGGCTAAGACAAACACGGCGGAGAATTTTATCGGCCGGGTAAAGTAGCGCCAGCTTACACTACACGTCGTGGGGCAAGCCCAAGAGCCGCTCGGCGATCACGTTCTTTTGAATGTTCGGCGTTCCGCCGCCGATCACATACGACGGCCACGACAACATCTGTTTGGCCCAACGCCCGCGTGCAACCACCGATGGAGACCGTTTCACTAGTTGACCGTAAGATCCCAGGATGTCGCTGGACAATCGCCAGGTTTCGATGCCGAGTTGAGCGCGCAACAGTTTGTTTACCGAGCTTTCGGCTCCCACCGGCTCGCCGCGAAGCTGCTTGGTTAGAAAGCGCAAACCCGGAAGCCGCATGGCCTCGATGGTGCACTGCATGTGCGCAAGGCG
>JAJRWY010000282.1 GCA_024276575.1 Candidatus Binatota bacterium | reverse complement strand
GTTGGGTTTGTGTGAATACCGACTCGATGGCGCGCGCAATGGTCTGTTCCCCATTGAAGCAAGGGATCACCACGGAAACTTTTGTTTGCTCTGTCGTTTGCACCGGTTTACTGGTCCATTTCGATTGCTTGCGCTTTGGCCGCCGTATCTATCGTCACCGTCACCATCGTAATCACCATCGCTATCGTTGTTGTTGCCACCGGTCTTCGGTTGATTGAGTCCGTCCTCATTGCCGCCACCGGTGGCGTTGCTGTCCTCACTGTTGCTGCGCTGCTGCGCCTATCCCGTCCGCAATGAAAGATCGCCGGTCGGCAACGCCGTTGCCGGCCAAGCCGGGTGATCATTGATGTGCCGCGGTTTGGGCACTTCTGCGATAGACGGTTATCTCCGGATTCAGACTTTCGATCAGCGGCCTTTCGATCCATGATTTTACCACGAAACGGCCGGCCACTTCATAGCCTAGCGACCCATCACGTAGACCCGCAAGCAGTTCGAGATTCTGTTTGCGGGCGTAATTCATGACCTTGCCACTGGAACTGACCTGATTCGGCAAGTATTCGCCGCCGACGGTGGCTTCGGAGTCGCCCGATTGCCAGTCGGTCTTGTAACGAACGGAGACGCCGGAAATCCCGGCGCTTGAAATGATGATGAAATCAGGTTCACGCTCGACGAGCTGTGCGGGGCCGCGCTGTTCGAATTCGACCATGGTTACCTCGGCCTGGGGCGGAAAACGCGGCAAATACGTGGGCCTTTGATAAACCTCGATACGGTGTCCCGGCTGAAGGTTGGCGGCCAACCATCGTTCCGCTCCATAGCGTCCGTCGCCTGCCAGCATACGGTCGACGTCGAGGCCATAGGCGGCGAGAAAAACCAAGGCGGCGACAGCCAGCAATCGTCTGGGCAGCGCGGCCCGCCCGGGTCCGGCGAGGGTGGCTAGGGCGATACCGGCGAGCATAGCGCCTGCAACGGTGATCGGAAGCACGTAGCGCATGCTCAGCGAAAGCATGGCGCGAACTCCGACTAGGTAGAAGCCGGTAACGAAAGCTGCGAGCAGCACTGCCCAGGCCGGCCGCTGGCGAAGGACGAGAACTGCGCCTGCGGCGGCCAACGCGGTGCCGGGCAAGCTCAAAGATTCGACGATTCGTTTCAGGGCGAGCATCAATTGCGTGCTTTCCACCGCGAGGCCGCGGCTTCCTCCGAGTTCGATCGGGAAATAATATGGCGCGTAGCGCAGGGCGGTTTCCGGTTCGAGGGTCTGAGTGAGGAAGCCGATGCGGTTGAAGAAGCCTTGGGGGTTCCACCAAATATTGTTGGCCAGGACCAAGGTGCCGGCGAAGCAAAGTGCTGCTGTAAGGCCACCGCCGATCAACTGCGAAACCGGACGCCTTTTCCAAGCGTGAATCCCGGCGATCGCGAGGGGCAGCAATACGAAGGCTCCGGCCGCGAGTTCCTTGGTGGAAACCGACATTGCGGCGCCTACGCCCAAGCCAACCCAACACCTGCGGTCTGTCGCATCCTCGCTCAGCCTGAACGCGCATAGTAGTGCTAACAGCATCCAGAACAGGTAGGGCATTTCGACATTGGTAGTATGAGAGTAGAAGACTACCGGGTAACACAAGGCCGTGACGACTGCCGCCGCTACGGCAGCGCTGCGCCCGAAGCTGCGCAGTACGCAGAGATACACCAGAACTACGGATCCGGCGCCCATGACGGCTGAAGCCGAACGCCCGATTAGCGCCAGCGTCGTAAGTGCCTGTTCTGGATCACTGAATCCGTGGGGGTAGGCTGAAGAAGGTGCAGAGATGCCGCCGCTTACGAAGAGCCATGCCAGATAGGGCGCATACAGCAATGAAAGAATGATTACATGGCCCAGCGGATACTTGAACCAGAACCAACCGCTATTCCATCCTTCGGAGACTGCGATCCGGTACATTATCGACAGGGGCGCTCCAGGCTTGATCGAATCTGCGGCCCAGGTGTTGTTTCCGTTGGGCGTTCCCCATCCGAGGGCATACACATACACGGACAGAGCCAGCACGAAAAGCAGCGCGGGTAGCGTCCACTCTCGATGGGGTTGCGGGCCGGGACTATCTTGTTTATTGAGACCAAACATTCGGGCGGGGCCGCCAGCACGCCTTGTCGACGAACGAGCGATAGCCGTAAAAAATAGCAGCGGCGGAGGCGGGCGGCAACGCCGCACGACGCTAACATGCCGCACAACGCTAACCCGGCATTATTTCAGTGTGCCGTGGCGAGAGTCGTAAGTGTCTACCAGCCCGGCCAGACCAGCCCGCGCGCCGCGCTGAGCCCCACAGCAGAGCTTTCATGAATAATGAACAATTCAGGCAAAAGTAAGGTTCGCGCTGCCGCGGTTACCTGAGCCCCGCTTCGGCCAAGGCTTCCACGGCGGCCGATGCGAGGCCGGGTACCACCACCTTGAGCATGGCGAACATCGGATCGTCGCTGTTTCCAGACAAGTAGCGAGCGTAGCTTGCCTCCATGATGATGGCTATTTTCCACATCGCGAAAGCTTCAAACCATGGCAGCTTGTCGACGTCACGGCCACAGGCTGCGGCGTAGCGCTCGACGATCTCGTCGCGGGATAAGAAATCGCCCTCGTCCTGCACCGCCTGTCCCATGGCAACGTATGGGCGCGGCCGGCCTTTTTCCTGCCAGAACCCTCTCAACCAGCCGAGATCTACCAGCGGATCGGCGATGGTAGAGACTTCCCAGTCCAGAACTGCATTGATTGAAGCGTTACGGTCGAGGTTCCACATCACGTTGTCGAGCTTGTAGTCCCCATGTAGTAGCGACGGGGGGCCGGAGGGCCGCGGAATGTTGGCCGTGAGGTAGGCTCCGACGCTTTCGATGTCGTCTATCGGCCGTTGTTTGACACGATCCCATTGGCGTCGCATCAAATCGAGGTTGCGCTCCAAAAATCCTTCCGGACGTCCGTGCCTTTCCAACCCTGCTGCACGGTAGTCGACGCTGTGGATTTTTACGAGCACGTCGACCAAGCTTTTACCGATCGCGCGCCTGCGTTCGGGCGAGGAAGGGAAGTTTTCCGGGAACTCGTTGCGAATCACTGCACCGGTGACCTCTTCCATGATGAAGAATGGTGCGCCGATTATCGAGGGATCTTCGCATAACACGATGGTTTTCGGCACCGGGACATCGCTACCGCCCAGAGCCGACATCACCCGGTACTCACGGCCCATGTTGCTAGCGCCCTTTTGAACACCGGCACGCGGAGGTCTGCGAAGGATCCATCGATGGCCGTCGGCGCGGATGTTCCACGTTTCGCACGAGTGGCCCCCGGGATGCCGTGTGATTTCTAGTTCAGTACTGGCGAACCCCTTTACCTCACGGCGTATGAAGGCTCTCAGTGCTTCAACATCAATGGAGAATTTGGAGGACATTGGCGCGCAGGTTAAAGGCGGCTTTCCCCTGATTCAAGGGTCGTGGGAGGGCCGTGGAAGGGCCGGGCCACTGGACTGAACTGTGGAACACGGCTAACCGGTCATTATGGAACGCACCATTTTCAGCGAAGAGCATGTTCAATTCCGCGACGCTTTCCGGCGCTTCTGCGATACCGAGATTACTCCACACCACGAGCAATGGGAGGCTGACGGCATCGTGCCTCGTTCTCTTTGGCGGAAGGCCGGCGAGGCGGGTTTCTTGTGCCCGTTCTTACCCGAGCGTTACGGAGGCTCCGATGCGGATTTTCTCTATGCGGTGGTGATGATCGAGGAGATAGCGCGAGTTCGTGCCAGCGGCCCCGCTTTTTCCTTGCACAGCGATATCTGTGCTCCCTACGTGTACAGCTTCGGCAACGACGAGCAGCGTGAGCGTTGGTTGCCGGATTGCGCGTCGGGAGAGAAGATTCTTGCCATTGCCATGACCGAACCCAACGCGGGGTCGGACCTGGCTGGAATAAAGACGACTGCGCGCCGCGAGGGCGACAACTACGTACTGAACGGACAGAAGACCTTCATCTCCAATGGCCAGTTGTGTGACCTGCTGATCGTCGTTGCCAAAACCGACGTCCACGCAGACCCCCCTTACAGTGGTGTTTCGCTGTTCGTCGTCGAAGACGGTACGCCGGGCTTCGAGAAAGGCCGCAACCTGCGCAAGATGGGGCTCAAGGCACAGGACACGTCGGAGATGCATTTCGAAGATTGCGTCATCCCCAAAGAGAATCTCCTCGGTGAAGAAGGCTCGGGTTTCTACTATCTGATGGAGAAGTTGCAGCAGGAACGGCTCGCCGTTGCCGTGGGTTGTGCGGCCAGCGCGGAATACGTACTCGCCGACGGTATCGAGTACTGCCGCGAAAGAAAACTGTTCGGTAAGCCGCTGTCTAAGTTCCAACACCAGCAGTTTCGTATCGCCGAATTGGCGACCGAGGTAGAACTGGGCCGGACCTTTACCGATAGGCTGATTGCGGAGCACATCGCGGGCGCCAATGTGGTCAAGGAAGTCAGCATGGCCAAATATTGGGTGTCCGAGATGCTCAAGCGAGTGTGCGACGAAGTTCTACAGTTTCACGGCGGTTACGGCTACATGATGGAGTATCAGATAGCTCGCGACTATCTCGACGCTCGCGTGCAGACCATTTTTGCCGGCACTAGCGAAGTCATGAAGTTGATCGTTGCCAAGCAACTCGGCCTCTGAATGCGGGTTAGCGGCTCTGCGATTGGATCGCGTGCTGTCTTCGAGGGGCGACGGCGGCCCCATGCGCGTTTGCCCGTGCGGCCGCGTTAGTGTCGTGCAATCTCCGCGTGCGGTCTCGACCCACGTGCGCTCTTGCGGCACCGCACGGATCAAAGTTGTTGGCGTAGTTAGACCAGGATGTCGCGCGTCAGACGCGACTTATTCAGCGTATAGAAATGGATGCCCGGGGCTCCGCGAGCGATCAAGTCCTTACACTGTTCGGTGGTGAACTCCTTGACTATTAGAGCGGTTGTTTTGGGGTCACCGGTATGGGGGGCGACTTCCCGTGCCAGTTCTTCGGGAATGGATGCACCGAAGCGTTGAGCCTGGCTGAGATCAGTAAGCGGCATTACACCGGCGAGAATCGGCACCTTGATGCCGCTTACTCGTGCCCTGCGGACGAACTCGAAGTAGGCCTCGTTGTCAAGAAATAGCTGAGTGATCAGGAAGTCTACACCGGCATCGACTTTTATACGCAGGTTTTCCAAGTCTTGTTCAGGACTCGAGGCTTCCCCGTGGGTCTCGGGATAGCATGCGGCTGCAACGCAAAACGGCCTTTGTTGGGCGTGAATCATTTCCACCAACTCGTTTGCGTAAGAAAACCCTTTGGGGTGCGCGACGAAGTCGCTCTGGCCCTTCGGTGGGTCGCCTCGCAGCGCGATGAGGTTCTCGATTCCTTGGTCTTCTAGGCGGTCTAGCATCGTGGACATCCACGATCTGCTGACTCCCACGCAGGTCAGGTGGGCCATCGCCTCGATACCTATGTGGTGTTTTATGTGCGAGACCAGGTCTACCGTTCTGCTTCGTGTGGAACCGCCGGCGCCGTAGGTAACCGATACGAAACTAGGTTCGAGCGGCCGCAATTCGGCGATTGTCTGGGTTAGGCCGCGTTCTCCGGCTTCCGTTTTGGGCGGAAAGAACTCGAAAGAAAAAAGCGGAACACCCGAATCGAATAGCGTCGAGATTTTCATGGGCGCCAGGGTACCGGCCGGAGCGAGAAATCGAGTCGGTGCAACGCTACTTGCGCTTCACCGACTCGATTATCACCTGTTACACCGGAGCGTTGGGAAAGCGTCCAGATGGAGCAACTGCTGCATGCTGGATCTTGTCGACCACGTCCATCCCGGCTGTGACCTTGCCGAACACGGTGTAACCGTAACCCCGGGCCGTTGGCTCGGTGAAGTTGAGGAAGTCGTTGTCTTTTACATTGATGAAGAACTGCGCGGTTGCGGAGTGTGGAGCCGAAGTGCGCGCCATGGCAATAGTGCCGCGCTCGTTCTTCAGTCCGTTATCGGCCTCGTTTTTGATCGGGGGGTTGGTCGGCTTTTGGCGTCCGTTAGCGTCGAAGCCGCCGCCTTGTATCATGAAGTCCTTGATGACCCGGTGAAAAATAGTGCCATCGTAATATCTGGAGTCTACATAGGCCAAGAAGTTCTCGACCGTTGACGGAGCCTTGTCGGGATACAGTTCGATCTCGATGCGGCCCTGGTTGGTGGTTAGCACCACTGTGGGTGCGTTACTCGTAGACGTGGCGCCGCTGGCCTGGGCGTCTTTCCCCGCAGCAGCGGTTCCTGGTTCCTGGCATGCGGACAGCGAGGTGAGCAGCAAGGTTACCGCGGCCGCAGCCAATACGCTGCGGAACGACCGGTTCAGTATCGTCATTGTAGTCGTAGTCTTCTGCTGTGCATTAACAGGCCCTCGGGCCCGGCCGCCGAAGCGGAACTCGGGTGTCATCTTCTTGTTGCCTCCTTTCGGGGATCGCGCAGTTTAGGCATATCCATCCGCGGCTTGCGCTCCGGCGTCATAATACACTACAAACGCCGTAGTTTACGAATCAGGCTGCCCAAGCGCAGGATGTCGGCGCCGCCCCCCCCGGTGAGGGCGGCGCCGATGTTTTGAATTATGAGATGGCGGGCGCCGGCGTCGACCAGGGGGGCGAGTTCATCGCGGATTTCGGCGGGACTGCCTGCATACATCGAACTCAGAAGAATCTCGGGAGTCAGCGCCGACGCTGCGGTGTCGAGTTGCTCTTCGGTTATGCGGGAAGAAACGATGTCGATGAAGCCATTGAACTTCTCGCCCAGCGGATGGGTCTTGCCGTGGCTTGCCCAGACTGCTGCTTGCGCCGCCAACGACATTGCGACGCCCACGCGACTCTTCATGGCTGTTTCCACGACCTGCTCACGGCTTTCACCGAGCGCGACGATGATGGCGTTGCCGGCTACGAAACCATCCATGGACCTTCCGGCTTCACGGCCGGCGGCGAGAATGGTGTCGAGCCGGGCACGGTAATCCGCCGCTTCGGTTTTTAATGTCGGCACCCAGCCGTCACCGAAGCGGCCGGTGAGCGCCAACATTCGCGGCGCGTGCGAGGCGACCCAGATCGGTGGTTGGCGGCCGGCGAAAAGCGGGAGGTTGAAAACGGCCCCGCGGAGTTTCCAGATCTTGCCTTCGAAATCCACGGGTTTGCCGTTGCTGCCCCACAACAGGCGAATTATGGTCAAGGCTTCTTCTAGGCGAGCTACCTGCTTGCGCCACTCCAGGCCATAGGGTTCCACGTTGAGCCTTTCGCCGTTGCCGATTCCGCAGATCGCGTTGCCCTTGGAGATGTGGTCGAGGGTTACGAAAGACTGGGCAATGGACATCGGGTGGCGGCGAAAGGCTTCGGTGACCAGGGTTCCGACTTTTACCCCGCGCATACGGCTCGCAGTGATGGCTAGAATCTGCAAGGGGTCAAAGAACCCGTCGGGTGAATGGACCACTTTTGCTGCCGGCGTGTGCTGGGGCGTCCACGCTAGCGGAGATATGAATCCCATGTAGTGGTCGGGGAGCCACAGCGACTCTGCACCGAACAACCTCGCTATGCGTAAGCTGGTGTTGGTGAGCCAAAGTGGGTGGAGGCCTGCCTCTTGATAGCCGACTGTAACGCGTCTCATCTCGCGGGGGTTTGTCCCATGGGATGCCATTGGATGCAACGAGCACCGGGCTGGAAGAGACCTTACACGGAGTTCTTCGCGCGGCGATCAGCCCGGCTCAGCGGGAGGCTGGCCGGGCCTTGACTCCGGCTCTGGCCCTTCGTAGCGTTCGCCCGTTCGGGGTCTTCGTTTCCCGTCAAATTCACTTCCCATGGAGTTCATTCGATGAGCGATCGCGATTTCGCGCAAGTCACCCTCGACCAAGTCGATTCATTAGTGCAGGACCTCGACCGCCTGGTAAAGGCCGCGATTTCCGCAGCCTCCGGGTTGACGGAGGGAGGGCGGCGTATCGACGACCACCAAGTTCACGCGGAGCGTGTGGCTTACGTTGCCACCGAGGTGGAGGCCGCCAAGGCCTTGCTGGAGTATGCGCGTGCGGCCGAAGGGGCAGGTTCCGCCGACGTTCTGCTAGTGGACCAGTGTGCGGCCTTCGTGGGAGAGGTAGCTGCGAAACTCCACGGGCAACTAATTGCCGCGAGCCGTGATTTTGCACTGCCCGAAGAGTTGCTGGGCGAGACTGTTGGGGCCGATAAGGCACGCCGCTTGATCGCTGATTTCACCGACCAAGCGCGCTTACGGGCGATCGGACGCCATGTAGCTCAAGTCCGCGGGGTCAATAACTCGTGGCTGGCCGACGAAGACATCGTGATGGTGCGCGACTCGGTGCGCTCGTTCGCGAATCAAGAAGTCGGCCCGTTGGCCGAAGAAATCCACCGTCATGATCAATTGATACCGGACACCTTGATAAGCGCCATGGCCGAGATGGGATACTTCGGGATGTCGGCCCCAGAGTAATACGGAGGTCTGGGCATGGGCAACCTCGCCATGATCGTGACCACGGAAGAACTCTCGCGGGTTTCTTTGGCAGCGGCGGGCTCGTTGATAACGCGTCCCGAGATCTTGACCAAGGCTCTGCTAAAGGGGGGCACCGAGGAACAAAAACGCAAGTGGCTCGCTCCGGTGAGTTCCGGAGAGCTGATGGTGGGTATCGCCGTTACCGAGCCGGATGTAGGTTCGGACGTCGCATCGGTTGCTTGCCGGGCCGAACCTGCCGAAGTAGGGGGGCAGAAGGGCTACCTGATCAACGGTTCGAAGGCTTGGTGTACCTTTGCCGGACGTGCAAACGTACTTGCCTTGCTCGCGCGCACCGATCCGGACAGCAAGCTTGGAGCCAAGGGTCTCTCAGTTCTCATCGTGCCTAAGGATCCCTTTGATGGCCACGAGTTTGAAATGCGGCAAAGCAGCGGCGGCGTGCTTACCGGGAAGGCGGACGCGACCCCGGGCTACCGCGGTATGCACTCCTTTACCTTGTCATTTGAGGACTACTTCGTGCCCTATGAGAATCTGGTAGGCGAAGAGTCGGGCTTGAACCGCGGCTTCTATTTGCAGATGAACGGTTTTGCCGCCGGCCGCCTGCAGACCGGCGGGCGCGCTACCGGTCTAGCCCAGGCGGCGTTGGAGGCGGCAGCGGCTTACACACAGGACCGGCGGCAGTTTGGGCGTCCGTTGATTGATTTCCAATTGACCCAATACAAGTTGGGCCGTATGGCTGCGCATATACAGGCGGCGAGGCAGATGACCTACAAAGCCGCGCTGGCCATGGATGAAGACGAATCGATCTCTCTGCAGCCGGCCATGGCCAAGCTTCTGGCCTGTGATATTGCCGTGTGGACAACGCAGGAAGGGCAGCTTTTGCACGGTGGATGGGGTTATGCCGAGGAGTACCCAATTTCACGTTTCGTGGTTGACGCCCAGGTTTTGCCAATCTTCGAAGGGGTCAAGCCGATCTTGGAACTCAAGGTAATCGCCCGGCAGTTGCTCGCCAATTGAGCAGGCACCACGGTACGCTGCGCTTGTTCGATCTTGGTAATGAGGTTCCCAGGCAACGGCACTACCGGGTTGTTTGATAGAGGTTGACTTGGACCACTCGTAGCTTTTGTACGAAGGCGTTCAGTTGCGTACAAAAAGCTTCTTTGAGGGGCTGTCGCGCGTCCGCTGCCGGAGCCGTAAGTGTTCGACAAATAGGGCAAATTCACATCTGTGGTATTTTGGCAAGAAGCTTGCGTTCTTTCCGCCGACGGACGGCTTCGTCCGAGGAGGAAGGACCATGGTGGATGTGGAAGTAGGAAGGACGCGGGGTCTGGTACAAAGCACTGAGGCGTTGAGACGCAAACCGGAGCTGGCGCTGATGGTCGCGGTGCTCGAAGACGCCATCGCCTGCTACAACGGCAGCGTTAGGGCCCGGCGCGAGAATCCCATTTTGTTGAGGCGCCAGGCGCGGCTCTGGTTCCAAAGTAGCGACTGGAAGGCCCCGTTTTCGTTTAATAATATTTGCGATGCTTTGGCGCTGGACCCGGTCGCTGTACGCAACCGCATTCTCCAGGCCGAAATCCACGGCGAAACTGCACACGCAGCCTGAAATATCGTGAAAGAATGCGAGAATGCTGGTGACATGTGATGCAAATATGCAATAGTCTCGGCATTCCGTGTCGGCTTACGGCGGCAAAGCGGGAATGATTTGTCCGGCCCGTTCAGGGCCTCAGCGAGCGTTCCCCGACGAGATTGCAGTCATGCGTTCTCGGGCCGATTGCAGGCGGCGGTGAGGTTTTCTCGGTTGGGATCGCAGCGTGACTTTAATCTAAGCGGGCGCGCCGAAGCGTGCCACGATGTTCGGACTTTGCGGGAGGGCACGGAGATGTCCGGCCAGGGTCCGAGGCGGCCGCAGCCGCAACGCCACGGTTCCCCGGCCGATTCTGCCCATGCGGAGAGATCGGTCTGGCGCGACGATTTCGTGGATGCGCATCTGCGGTTGATCGGCCATCGATTCAACAACTGTCTCCACCGTCTCTACCTGCTCAGCGACAGGCTCAACGGTGAGGCTGAGCGTCCGGACGCGGTACGTGCGACCGCTCACGCTATCGACGAGGTGTTGCCGGAACTCGAATCTTTGTCGAAGGCGACTCTGGCCTACTTCGCGCCACTCGATCCGCATGCGAGCACGTTGCGCTTGGAAGAAGTTCTGCAGAGCTTTTACGCATGCCCTGGAGTATCGAAATCGACCTTGCGCAGTGGACACGAGTTGGCATCGGCTGCGGTGATTGTCGACCCGGGCCTGCTATCTGTGGTCTTGCGGACTCTTGGTTCCAGGGTATCTAGTGTGCGGCGCGGGCTGGGCGGCGGCGCGGTGGAAACTCTGCTCGATATGCAACGCGGAGTTGATAGTGCGGCTTTACGAGTCGAGGTGTCCAGTTCGAGCGGTCCGGTGCACCGGGCGGAGGCCGGCGGTGATCCTACAGCGGGCAAGGCCGGTCCCGACGATTCTTTGGATTGGGCATTGGCTCAAAAGTATATGGCTGTTCAAGGTGGAGTCCTTGACGAGTGCTGGAGTGAGGACGGCTGCAGCGTGAGTTGGACGGTGTCGATGGCTCTGGCGGACAGGAACTGAGGTCGAGGACTTTCCGAGATGCTGACCCAACGAATTTTGGTTGTGGACGACGATCCGCTCATACGCCGGCAACTCCAAGATCTTTACAATGAGCGTAACTACGAGGTCGATGCTGCGGCTTGTGCGGAGGACGCGCTGGAGTTGCTGCAGGCCGGAGAATATGCGCTAGGGGTTTTCGACCTCAAGATTCCCGGCACCGACGGAATCAGCTTGACCAAGCAGGTTCGGGAGCACTGGCCGGATCTCGCCGTGGTCATAATCACCGGCTATGCGTCTATTCGTGGCGCGGTGGAAGCGATCCGGCAGGGTGCCGACGACTACATCACCAAGCCTTTCGAGCGCGAGGAAATACTCCTGGCCACTGCCAAGATCCTCGAAAAGCGAAAGCTGCTCGACGAAATCGATTATCTGCGCAGCCAGCTTTCGGATCGTTATTCTTTCGCGAACATGGTGAGCCGCAACCCCCAGATGCACGAGATGTTCTCGATGCTGGAGTCTCTGTCGCAAAACGATGCTACGGTGATGATCCACGGGGAGTCGGGCACCGGTAAGGAACTAGCGGCTCGTGCGATACATTTTCAAGGCCGGCGTAAGGCTAGCCGGTTCGTAGCTATCAACTGTGCGGCTTTTCCCGATTCGCTGCTTGAAGCGGAGCTGTTCGGGTATGAGCGCGGGGCCTTTACAGGCGCGGTTGCCGACCGTATCGGCAAGATAGAGTTATCTACCGGCGGCACCTTGTTCCTCGACGAAATCGAGAGCATCTCGCTGCCTATGCAGCTCAAACTGTTGCGTGTTCTCGAGCAGCGTGAGATCGAGAAGCTTGGTGGCAACCGCGTTGTCAAGGTCAACATGAGGGTTATCGCCGCCTCCAATAGGAACCTGCAGGAGATGGTCGCTTCGGGGGAGATGCGCGAAGATTTTTTTTACCGGATCAACGTGGTGCCGATCGAGATCCCGCCGCTACGCGATCGTATCGAAGACGTTCCCCTGCTCGTGCACGAGATGCTCAAAAACAACCCCCTTTCCAGGGAGCGGGGAATCTCACGTCTGTCCAATAAGGCTTTGCAGGCTTTGATGGGCTACTGGTGGCCGGGCAACATCCGCGAGCTTGGCAATGTGATTGAAAGATCCATACTTCGTACCAGTGGCCAGGTGATCAAGGACGTTGACCTTCCCGGCAACGCCAACATGCAAGCGTCGCCGGCCATGGCGAAGAGCAGGGACTATGAGTTGCCATTGAAAGAATACCTGAAGCGTGTCGAACGAGACTATCTCTCGGCGGTGCTGAGACGGAACCGGGGGGGGGTTTCGGCGACGGCAAAACACGCGTTGATCGATGCTGCGACCCTGCACCGGAAGATGAAAGCGCATGGTTTGAAACGCGAGGATTTTCGGACACCTGCGGGGGGTGCCGCGAGCTGAGAGCAGGCGCGGTAGACATTCCGGCGTGTCTTGGCGGCCAAGCGGTCCGCCGGAGTTTCTACCGATTCGTGGAGTCCGCCTGGGTTGTTGCGCTCGTCGCGGAGGTTTCATGAATAATGCGGTCTAGCGTGCGCCAACCCAGGCCGGGCTTCTGTCTGGGTTGTAAAGACGTTACCGGCAGGTTCGGATGGACCCGGGGCTTCGACTTGGCGGCTGCAGTTGCAAGTGTAGTATAGGGACAGGCTCATGTACGCACATTTTTACCATCTGACCGAGAGTCCTTTTAATCTGACGCCCGATCCGAAGTTCCAGTATGTGAACGAGTCGACGCGTGAAGCACTTGCGTCCATCCTCTACGGAATCAAGTCGCGCAAAGGGTTCATCACGCTTATCGGCGAGGCCGGCACTGGGAAGACCACGCTGCTGAAACGCGTTCTTGATGAGATAGAAGGCGAGACTGTAGCTGTGTTCGTGTTCAACCCCGGTGTGAGTTTCGATGAGTTGCTCGAGTACATCTGTACGGAACTCGGGGTCTCAACCGACGGGCGCAGGCGCCTGACCTTGCTTGAACGGCTCAACCGTTACCTGCTCAAGCAACTCACCGAAGACCGTAACGTCGTGGTGATGATCGACGAAGCTCAGACGATGGACGATTCCGTACTCGAGGAGTTACGTCTTTTATCCAATCTGGAGACGTCTAAGGAAAAGATTCTTCAGATACTACTCAGCGGCCAGCCGGAACTCGACGACAAACTCAAACGTCCGGGATTGCGTCAGCTCAGGCAGCGGGTGGGTGTCCGGGCGACTCTCAAACCGATGCGAGCCAACGAGATCGGGGCTTACGTTGCGACACGTTTACGTAGCGCCGGGGCCTCGCGCGCCGACCTGTTCACCCAGGGCGCGTTGGCCAGTGTTTGGCGGGCGGCCCAGGGGATTCCGCGGGTGATCAATGTCATCTGCGACAATGCCATGATGATCGCCTTCGCCGAGGGCCGTGATCGCATCACCGCTGCGGTGATGCGGGCGGCGATTCGTGACTTGAACGGAGAGAATCGAGTCGAGAATGCCTTCGCTGCGTTGCGTGGATGGTTCTCACAACCGATCGTTCGTTATGCGACCGTCAGCGTGCTGGCGGTCGCTATTGCGTTGCCATTGACGATGGGGTTGCTGCGGCGCGGAATTAGCGGGGCTGCCGGATTGCAGGAGAGTTCAGGCGTGCCGGGACAGCTTGCCGCAGTTCCAGAGCCGCAATCCGCCCGGGAGGACTCGCCTGGAGTGGCTGCGGAGGTGGACGCGGCGATCCAAACCACCGCTCGAGCGACGGGGCAGCGGCCGGTGGGCGCTACGGCCAAGTCTGCAGCGATTCCGGGTAAAGTGGCCGGTGGCGCGGAACTAGCTGGACCGGCTCCCGTGGGAGCCGCTGAGAGTGGGCTTGGTGCGGCGCCGGTGATTCATTCCCCTGTGTCGGAGGCGGAACAAGTGATTCCCCGAATGATGGAAGATTCCATTCGCCGGGCCGAGTTGCTGGCCGGATCCACCGCGGCACGATTGTTCGAGAAACGTAAGCGCAGGGAAGTTTCGGGGGCGGGTACAGAGTCTGCGGTAGCCATGGCCGGGACGGACGGCCAGACCGGAGTCATAATGCGCTCGGAAAGAGACGCGGAAGAGATGACTAGTGCGGTGTTCAATCGCTGGGCGGCGGAGGAATCAGGTGCTGAGACCTCCGCGAAAGATTAATCCATGCCTTCGGCGATGGCTCGGCCAAGTCTCGACGAACTGGCCGAGGAGGTCGAGGATCCTTTTCTCGAGGATCCGTTTGCCGACGACCTGGAGTCGATGGCTGCACTTTCGGATGCGGGAGCGGCAGGCCTGGAGGTCGAGGATATGGAGATCGACCGCGTGCCCTCACCTTCGATAGGCGAGCCCGTGGTTGGGCGTCTGGTCGAGGTAGGCAAGGGAGACACCGTATGGGCCATAGCCCTGCAGTACTACGGCAATGTGGATTCCGCCATTTTAACGCAGATTTTCAGGAATAATGCCGGGATAGTCGACCCGAGGCGTCTGGAGGTGGGCAGCCACATCTACTTGCCATTCTTGAGTCCGGAACAGATGGTGCGGTCGGGTGGTACAGAGGGCTATAAGGTGCTGCTTGCTGAGACGCCGGATGCGGCTAGCCTTGCACAGGTCGCTTTGTGGGTGGAGTCGGTATTGCCCGGGGTTCGCTTTGCCAGGGAGACCAAGGGCAGCGGGCGTCCTGTCGAGATTCTGTATGCGGTGGGCTTCGGCTCGCGTAGCGATGCTTTGGCAGCGGCCAGGACGGTAATGAGCAGGTATGAGGGGTATCGGGCCGAGTCGGGCTAATGGTGTTCTCGCTTCCCCATTCGAGTGGGGGCCGGCGGTTTCGGGTCTGAGTCCGGGGACGATGCTTGCTTTGGTCTGAGTGAGCTTTTTGCTTAACTTAGGGGCCACCCTTCTGGTGCTGCGCCATGAAATAGTGCTAACATCCCGAGATACGGCCGTTGCGGTCGGATGCTAGGGCTCGAGAGTTTATGGGAACCGGGGGTGGAAGTGCTCTTTGGGCCTTTCTGTGTTGGTTCGGTGTGGAACTTGTTGTGGTTTGTGTGTGTATGCTCTATTGCAGCGAAGTTCGCCGCTTTGTAGCATGGCAACTGAAAACCCCGGCGCTTGCGCAGGGGTGGGATTTTCGCTCGGCTTTCGGGCACTTGTTGGGGGACTGTCGTTTTCTACTGTTCTTGGCTGTGCAGCGTTGTCCGGTGGTTTTTGCAGACCGACGGTGGATGGCTGTCTAGAGAGGGCGGGGGATCGATTTTACTGAATGAAGGCGTGTACCTAGTGGCACTGAGAAGCGGAAACTCGCTCCCGCATGAAGCGCGGTCACGGCTCGGTCTTTGGATCGGGCACTGTGGCCTCGCCAAGGTGAAGGGGCGGGCGGTGAAAGAGCGGACTGTGTGCATGAGAACTGTGAGCATGAGAATGGCGATTTCACTGCTCTCGGTTCTGTCCATTGTGGTGGTGAGTGCGTGTTCGACGGCGCCGAAGGTGCCGGCGTACCAACCCCTGGTGGCGGAACCGATGGGCGCGGTCTCGCCGCCGTCGATGCCACCGATGTATCGTATCGATTATGGCGACAGGCTCGATATACGCTTTCTGTACCACGGTGAACTGAACACTCAGCCACGTGTGAGGCCGGATGGCCAGATGACCGTGCCGGGCTTGGGTGATTTCTACGTTGCGGGGATGACTACCGACGAGGTCGAACGCGACATCTTGCGCCGGGCGTCTATCACTCATAGGAATCCCGTGGTCTCGGTCTTGATCAAAGAATACACGACGCATGTCGTGTATGTTGGTGGACAGGTAAGGAAGCCCGGTTTCGTGGAAGCGAAGCCTGGGCTGACGACTTTGCGGGCGGTCTATGAGCGCGGCGGTTTCACTCGGGGAGCACGGCTCGACAGTGTGATTCATATCGCGTGGAACGAGGACGGCGAGTATTCGGCCGAGAAAGTCAACCTCGAGGGCGTACTGCAGTCGGGGCTTACCGCTGAGGATGTGGCCCTCGGTCCTAACGATGTTGTGTATGTGCCGACCACTTGGGTGGCCGACGCGGGTATTTGGGTAGAGCAGTGGCTCATCAACCTGATACCGGTTCGTGAGCCGACCACCGGCTTCTCGAACTGGGCGGCGCCATAGTAGCCAGGTTTTCGTGTTATGGACCAGCGTTCGCTTTATCTAGTACGACAAGCAGTATCCGCAGTGTTCAAGCGCTGGCGTATGGTCATGCTGGTGTTCTTGGCCGTCGTGGTGCCTTTCAACACTGTAAACGCCTTGCGTAAACCGGAATACACGGCCAGCGCGAAGGTGTTGCTCACGCGTGAGCGGGCCTATGCGGAGATATCCCCTATCGAGGGTGTGCGCGCCGTAGACCGACTGCCAAACGAGTCTATTGTCAACTCGGAAGTGCAGTTGATTCGTAGCGGCGATTTGATGCGGCGGGTTCGCGCCGCTCTCGAGGAGCAAGCAGGAGGGGATCCCGCGGATTTCAGTGGTATCCCTACTCCCCAGGCTTTGGAAAACGGCGTGCGTGTCGTTCGAAAGCCGCAGTCGAACGTGCTCGAGATCGCCTATGCGCACAGTGATCCCGACATGGCGATCAACGTAGTCAACACCATTCTCGACCTCTATATCGACTACCATATAGAACTTCACAATGTCCCAGGCGCGTATGAATTTTTTGACCGTGAAACGCAGTTGGCGAAAGAAGCCTTTGTGCATGCGGACCATGCCCTAGAGAGGTTTGATTCGACTCACGGGTTGACGTCTATCGCCACAGAGAAGGATCAGCTTTTACGGCAGCGGGCGCAGCTGGAAGCGGATTTGCGCAGGACCGAGGCCCGGGTGGCCGAGCTGACGACCAAGGTTGCCGCCATCGAGGCGGAACTTGAGTATATTCCCGAGCAGGAAGCCACTCAGGTGGAGATGGTTCCGAACCCTCTGATTACTTACTTGAAACAGAATCTCGCCCGGCTCGAGATGGAGCGTGAGAGGCTCTTGCAGCTCTATACGCCGCAGCACCGGCTGGTCATGGACATCGAAAGCGAAGTTGCCGGAATCAAGAACCAGATTGCGAGCCAGGAAAGTACGGTGGTAGGCCGCAAGCGTATGGCGACAACTCCCGTGCGGGTGAGGTTGGAAGAGTCGTTACTGGGTGCGCAGGCGGAACTGGGCGCATTGGAGGCCCGGCGCGCTTTGCTGGCTGAGCGGATTTCCGACTACGAAGGGAAGATACGCGTCATGCACGGTAAGCATTACGAAGTGATGCGACTGCGGCGCGACCGGCAGGAGAAGAAGGATACTTACGAGGCATTGTTACAGAAGTTGAATCTTCTGAAAGTATCTAATGCGATGGATAAGGCCGGGATTTCCAATATAAGCATTCTCGAAGCGGCAGTTGGGCCGCTGGTCCCGCAAAGAAGCTTCAAGTTGATGACTTTGATCCTGACGGTGCTCGTAGCGCTGTTGGTCAGCGTAAGTGCTGCAGTTGTGACCGAGATGCTGAACCCGGTTCTCAATAGTGAGTTGGATGTGCGTTACCATCTCGGCCTTCCGGTGCTTGCGGAGATCCCGTTGAGCGGCAATGGCAACGGCAACGGGCATAACGGGAACGCCAACAACGCCTATGGTAATGGCAATGGTCGCCATGGTCGAAACGGTAATGGCGGCAACGGACGCAATGGCAACGGCGGTCGGGCGTAGCGCGGGGCGGGAGCGGTATAAGCGATGAGCAAGACCTACGAAGCCCTTAAGCGAGCCGAGGCGCTGCGTAATCAGGAGCGGGCCAGTGAGGCTTTCGATAGCCCGTGGCCTGCCCCGACGATTCCGATCCAGGGTGCCGACGACTACTACGAGCTGCGACGTTCGTTGCTCGGCGCTTCCGTCGGGGAGAGCGTCCGCGTCATCCTGATCGCCAGTCCCTTGCACGGTGAGGGAACTTCCAGCGTAGCCTGCGTTTTAGCCAAAGCGGTCGCCGAGTCAGGTCGCTCGCGGGCGCTACTGGTCGATCTCAATTTGCGCACCCCTGCGTTGTGGCGGTTGATGAACGTTTCAGGACAGCATGGTTTCATCAATCTGATCGGTGAGAACAAGCGTATAGACGAGGTGATTCAGGCCACGGAGTTCGAGGGTGTTTCGGTGGTTACTGCGGGAACCGGCCGTCTCAATGCCATCGACGTGATCGATAGTCCGCGCACAATGGAGACCATCGGTGAACTGACTAGGCTGGCCGATGTCGTGCTAATCGATGCACCGCCGGTAACCCTCTATCCTGACACGCGCGCGCTGGCTCCGTTGGTAGACGGCGTAATCCTGGTGGTGGAGGCCGACGAATGCCCGGTGGGTGTTGCCAACCGGGCCAGCGAAATCGTGCGTGAGACGGGAGCCAACCTGCTCGGTGTGATTCTCAACAAAACTCGGGATTACATCCCCGAAGCGGTCACCAGACTCATCGGCTAGTTAGCCGCCGGTAGTTGATTATGGCTACTACGACTATGCGACCCGCCCCGCCTCGGGCAACGCGGGCGACAGTGCCGTGGGGGCCGTTGCTCGTCGTATTCGCGGGAATAATTGCCAGTTGGTCTTCCCTGAGCGGTACCGGTGCGGTGGTTGTCGCCGTCGTGATCGCGATCGCCGCAGCGATCGCGGTGGTCAGAAACCCTTTCGTCGGCGTGGTGGTGTATCTCTGTACTTTTCTGTTGACATACCCTGCGCCGTTGCGTGCATTCGTACTCGGCAACATAACGATCAATAACGTGTTGGGTGTTCTACTGCTGCCGATAATGTTGTATGGCACGCTCCGCGACGGGCTCGGCTGGTTTCTCAAGCAGCGCCCTCTCGTGCTGTTGTTACCCATAGCCGGGATACTTCTTACAGCCGGGGTACTGTACAATACTGAACTCGAACTCGGGGGCCAGGCCAGTCTCGAGCTTCGTGCCGGTGTCGAGCGTGTGGTCGGTGGGGCCCGCCGTACGGAAGGTCCACAACTGATCTCGACTCGTGATGTTCGGGTGCGTTTTCTTACCCGCTACGTGTTCCTGTTGTTCTTCGTATTTTTTGTAAGGACGCCTCGACAGATGCGAATCGTGGTCGCGGTGTTGATCGGAGTCTTGTTGTTGACTACTGCCAACCTTACTACTGAGGCTGGCGCTGCCGGCTGGGGTAGAGGGCGTCTGAAGGTTGCAGGAGGTAGAGCCGGCGCGGCGCTTTATACAGGCACAAACCCCAACAAGCTGGCATTTTATTCTCTATTCATATTGGTCCTGTTGTGGTACTGGCGCACGCGGGTACGGTCGCTGTTAGCCATGCCGGTTTGGGCGGGTATGGCCGGTACGGCGCTGGTCATCGTTCCCATGACTGGTTCACGAAGCGGCTTTCTGGGTCTGCTGGTTTTTCTTTCGGTGACTTTGCTGGAGGGCCGTTTCAGTTACAGAAAAGTACTGGGCTTGGTGCTGATCTCGTGCCTTGCCGTGGCTCAGTTAGGGTACAACGTAAATGTACTCGACTTACTGTTGCCCGAGGAAGGTGCGGCGCGAATTTCCCGGCTACTGCCCGGCCAGGGCGTCGTGGAAGGGCAGACGACCATAGGCTCGTTTCAGCGTAGGGCCAGCAATGTTACTGCGGCCCTGCAGGTGATCAAGCTGCATCCGGTACTCGGTGTGGGCGTGGGTAACTTCGTGCCGGTACGTGAGGCCATCGACCCCACCGGGTTGATCGGCCCCCCGCACAATTCCTACCTCCTGGCTGCCGCCGAAGGCGGCTTGGTGACACTGCTCTTGTATCTGCTCATGTTCATTTGGATACTGCGCCGCCTCCACAATCTGCTTCAGGACTATGAGGGAAGGTTCGGTCCTGTCGACATGAAGTGGTTGGTCAACGCGATGCGGACATCGATGATCTTGTTCTTGATGTTCTCGTTGTTCGCCGATGTGTGGTCTCACATCTTCTTCTACCTCATCGTGGGGCTGAGTATGGCTGTCATTCAGTTGCACGCGACCTATGCCGAAACGGGGCAGGTTGCAGGCAGCGATCCCGGTCCGCCCTTATCAAGCGCTGGGAGGGCGATTTGAGGAGGATAGCCTACCTGTTCCCCTTGTTCCCCGTAATCAACCAGACTTTCACACTAGCAGAGGTAGTTTGGCTCAAGCGGCAGGGTTACGATATTCGCATCATTTCGCTGCTCTCCCGGGTTGAGAAGGCTCAACAACCCGAAGGTGCGGAACTGATAGCGGAGACCCATTATTGCCCTCGTAGTTGGTCTCCCGCGGTGCTCGGGGCACTGCTCCGGGGGCTCAGAGAGAACCCCCGACGGGTGCTCGGACTGTACCGGAGTGTTCTTACAGCTTGGCGGGACAAGGCCCAATCGAGAGAGGCGGGCAAGCTATCAGTACCCAAGACTTTCACCTTGGGAGAGTGGCTAGACCTGCTCTACCGGGCCAGCCCTTACACTTACTTGCTCAAGTCCCTTGCCATGGTGCCCTATGCTTTGTACCTGTCGGAACACTTAAGGCGCGAAGGTATTCCGCACATACATTGCCATTGGGCCACTTACCCCGCGACGGTGGGTATGCTGATTCGCCAATGGTCTGGGATCCCCTACAGTATTGCGGCTCATGCTTACGACATCTACATGCACCCGCGGATGCTGAGGCCAAAAGTGAGGGGTGCGTCGTTTGTCGTCACCTGTGCCGACTTCAATCGAAACTACCTTGCTTCGGTAGCGGGTGAGGATGCTGCGGAGCGCATCTTCTTGAACTACCACGGGACTGATCTCGATCGCTTTACGCCCACTCCACGGCAGCGAGGCGATCAGTTGCGGGTTGTCAGCGCCGGTTGGCTCAAGGAGTACAAAGGCTTTCACGTGATTGTGGAGGCAGTGGCGATCTTGCGGAGGCGGGGCATAGATGCCGTGTTTCATCTAGCGGGAGACGGTCCGCAAAAAGAGTTCCTCGAAAACAAGGCGGAGGAACTTGGGATAAGCGATCGTGTGGTATTTCACGGCTACGTAGATCACCGCCGCCTCGCCGAACTCTACGCGCAAGCCGATATCTTCGCGATCGGGAGTCTTGCTCTGAGCAGCTTCGGACGCCAAGACGTTATTCCTAACGTCTTGGCAGAGGCAATGGCCTCGGCGATGCCGGTGGTCGCTACTAGAATGGGCGGCATTCCGGAGCTGGTCGAGGATGGAAAGGACGGCTTACTGGTGCCGCCGCGTGACGCGGCGGCTATGGCTGATGCCTTAGAGAGCCTGTGGCGTGATCCTCAGCGCGCGGATGTGCTTGCGGCAGCGGCACGTAGCAAAGTAGAAAGGATATGGGACCGTCGCAAGAACCTCTCAGCCTT
>JAJRWY010000281.1 GCA_024276575.1 Candidatus Binatota bacterium | reverse complement strand
GAAACTCTGCCGCGAGCCGCATTTGGCTGGCGGATTGCGCCGGCGCAATCCGTCGGTGCAATCCGCCGGTGCAATCCATCGGTGAGATCCGCCGACACTATCCGTCGACATTATCCGCCGGTGCGTTCCGCCGGTGCAATCCGCCGGCACTATTCGTAGGCGCGTTCCGCCGGTGCAATCCGCCGGCACGATCCGTAGGCGTTATCACCTGGCGTAATCGGCCAATGTTACTGGCCGTTACTGGCCGGCGTTATTCGTCCTAGCGCCGCCCGCTTCTTGCTCCGCCTTTTTTGCCGCGGCCGCCGCTGCGGCAGCCCTAGCTCGCTGACAAGCGCAACCGGCCGGCATGGCCGCTCCTGCTTCACCTGCAGCTGCGGCGCCTGCAGTGCCGGCCGCGTTCCCGGGCTGCGCCGCATTCCCGGCGCCTGCGGGCATCCGCCTATTTGCAGGCGAAGATCCATCCGCTGTCCCGCCTTCGCGAGCCGCTTGTTCCTGCATCAGACGCATCATCGCACAGCCGCCTTCACCACCGCTTTCACCACCGCTTTCACCATCGTCAGCGCCGGCAACCGAGCCCCCGCAGCATCCACCACCCATGGCTCCCCCAGCACCGCCAGCCCCCATTCCACCGCAAGAGGCTCCATCCCCACCGCCCTTACCGCAAGCCGGCGCCCCCTCGCCGCCTCGTCCGCCCGCAGCGGCCATGCAGCCCCCGCTTCTACCGCAACAAGAGCTAGGCTCGGTAGGCTCGGCCAATGCCAACAGTTCGGCTTCGGTCGGCAGCCATTCGTAATCGAGCACTCCCCCGGCCTCGCCTACTCTTACCGTGGTTTCCCTTACTCCCAGACGCTCATGAAGCAGCGAAAGCCGGTATTCACCCGGCGGCAATCCGTTGATTTCGAAACGGCCGGCCGCATCGCTCACAGTGGTAAAAGCGTGTTTCGCAACCACGATCACGGCACTCATCCAGTAGTGGATGTCACAACCGACCCTGACCAAGTCGGGCCGTGCAAAACCGATGTCGAAAGTAGCGTTCGGCAGTTGGGCGCGGTTGATATTGCGATTGCGCTCACTGCGAGTGCGAAAGCTGTGCAGAACGGCATCGCTGTTCTTGGCATGCACTGTCTCCCCCGGTGCAACGACCAAGACATGAGGCTCGAAGGCACAGCCGACTTGATCAATGGTCGGCGGAGATTCATGGCGCGGATACGGCGGAGGCGACTCAGCGTCGATCACCATTACCACCGTATCGGCTAGGCCGCGCTCTGCGGAGATCCGCAATCGGGGATCACTTATGCGTCCCGCGGTCCCACAAACACCCACATCGACCGGCACGACCAGCGATACGGGTTCTGGAATACGCGGTGACGCAATGATCCTCCCGGCCAAAGTCGCTGCCGAAGCCGGACTGGCTGCAAGCATAAGCCCAACACCAGCCGTAACCGCCAACAACGCCACCATCGGAACCGTCCGTCGCCGCCATCCGCCCAGAGTTCGTGTATTTACGGCAAATCCGCCCTTCGCTCGTCTCATGGCGGGCAAAGCTAGCAGAGCCGCCTAGCCGCTTCCATGCGGCGGCGCCACGGCCGGCAGACTGCCGCCGCGGCGTTGGGGCCGGCAGCCGCGCCTGCTGGCTATCTCGCGGAAGCAACAAGCGCCGCATTGACTGCCTGTGCCGGCATCTTTAACCTTGCAGGGATGTTTCGCTTCACCATGAACGCAATCGCAGTGGTGCTCATCGGGCTTGCCGCCGGCTACATGTTCTGGGGCAGCCGTGTCGGCAACCTCACCCAGTCTCTGAACAATATGATTCTCGAAGAGGACACGTTGCGCGCGCGGCTTGCCTCGGGAGGGTTTCAGGCTGCAAGCGAGGGTTCAGCCGGCGGGGACCAAGGGCAAGACGGTGAAGGAGCATTCGATGAAAACGGTGAGTTGCTACCTTCCGGGGATGAGGCAACCAGCATCCTGGTAGCGCTCGATGCCTTGAAAGCGGAGGTGCAGTTCCAAGCCAAGCTGATCGACCAGCAGTCGCGTCTACTTCAACAGTTGTCGAACGAAGGGCGCTTGAGCGACGGACCAGCAATGGCGGGATGCCGCGAAACCAACCAAAACCTGACCTCGCAACTACAGCGCTGCATGGCGGAGAACAGCCAACTCAGAACCCGCGCCGGCGCCACCGACCCCGGCGCTGCGTGGCCCAATCCTCAAGACGTAGTGCCACGAGCGCCATTGCAAGCGCCTCGTTTCTAGCGGCTTCTGGGGCTCGTAGACCCGCTTTGACCATCTCGCGCCAACAACCGCCGCTGCTCGCAGTCGCCGAGATCGCGGCGACTGCAATCATCGTGGCGGGCGGGCGCGCCACCCATGCCCGCATCCCCAGCCCCTGCCCGAGCTTTGGCCTACATCACCCATGAGAGATCGCCGTCTTTTCCTGCACCTTTCCAACCGTATAGAGGTCCTCGCCACCCACCTGGCACGCAAGCTTTCCGCCCGCAGCGGCGATCCGCTCTCGATACAGACGGTTATGGTGCACAGCAGAGGCACCGCACGCTGGCTGTCGATGCAAATCGCCGCGCACAACGGAATTTCCATGGGTGTTCGCTACCCCTTTCCACGAGCCGTCGTCGATGAGTTGATGGCCAGCCTGCTCGAAGGACGCACGGCCTCGCGGCGATTCTCCCCGGATCCGATGAGTTGGTGGATATTCGACCGTTTGCCCGGCCTTCTCGACCGTCCCGAATTCGAGACGATTAGACGCTACCTCGACGGCGGCGATGCAGTCAGGAGATTCCACTTGGCTCAACGTACGGCGGCACTGTTCGACCAGTATCAATGCTACCGCCCGCAGATGCTCGCGTCCTGGCAACAAGCCGACGGGAGCGATGCTGCCGTCTCACAACAATTCCCGGACAGCGGCGAGAGCGATGCAGCCGCCTCACAACAGATCCCGAACAGCGGCGAGAGCGATGCAGCCGCCTCACAACAATTCCCGGACAGCGGCGGTCGCGATGCTGCCGTCTCGCAACAAGTCCCGGACAGCGGCGAGAGCGATGCAGCCGCCTCGCAACGGATCCCGAACAGCGGCGGGAGCTACCAGCAACAAGCCGGCAGTAACGATGCGAACCGCGGAGAACAAGACGGCGGCGATGCAGTCGCGCGGGGACAAGACATTGGCGACGATGCGGCCCGCGGGAAGCGAGCCACCGGCAACGCGAACGGTGGCCCGCAAGCCCCCGGCGGAGACGCAAGCGCTTGGCAAGCGCAGCTATGGCGAGAGCTGAAGCGGGATTGCGGAGAACGAGACTCGTTTGTCGATCTGCTCGAAAGCGCGGCGCGAGTAAAGGACAGCGCCCTCAGTTCCTTGGATCTACCCGAGTGCTTGCATGTTTTTGGGATCAACACACTACCCCCCGCCTTCCTGCAGATACTGTGGAAAGTCGCGGCGGTCACCGAAGTAAATTTCTACTTGACGGCTCCAACCGACCAGTACTGGGGCGATCTCGTTTCGCGCAAGAAGTTGCCACGCGACGAAAACGATGACTCTGCGCCGGGCAATCCACTCCTGGCCACCATGGGCCGTCTCAGCCGCGACTTGCTCGAGCAGTTGGTCGAACTCGGATTCCAGCAGGCCTTCGAACACTTCGAACACTTCGAGTCCATGCCCTCCACCGGAGCCGAAGCCGGCTCCGACGCCGGCGTTGGAGTCATTGCCGGCGCAAACGCCGGTGCCAATGCCAAAGCAAGTGCCGGCGCCAACGCCGAAATGAGCGCCGGCGCTGCTGCCAGTAGCGGCGCGAACGTGGAAGCCGGTGCTGGGAGCCAAACTGGCACCTACGCCGGCATACGGCCGAACATGATCGCCGCCGTACAAGACGACTTCTACCACCTACGCGATAGCAGCAAGTCCCGGCAGCGCCTTTCTATCGCGGCGGACGACAGTTCAATCGTCGTGAACTGCTGCCACAACCCGATGCGCGAACTGGAGGTTCTCAACGATTACTTGCTGGCGCTGTTCGCCGAAGACCAGACTTTGCTGCCGCGCGATATCCTGGTGTTGACCCCTGACATCGAGACCTATGCACCTTTCGTCGAAGCGGTGTTCGGTTCCCCTGAATCGGAGACTTTGCGAATTCCCTACTCGCTTGCCGACCGCAATCCGCGATCGCAGTTCGCTGTGGTAGACGCATTTCTTCGCGTGCTCGAATTGTCGCGCTCACGCTTCGAGGCCACGGCGGTCATGAGCACACTGGAATGCGAACCCTTGCGGCGGCGCTTCCGGCTGTCAGGAAACGACCTCTCACGCATCCGCCGCTGGATCATCGATTGCGGTGTGGTCTGGGCCATTGATGCCGATCACCGCGAACGCCTGGGCTTTGCACCGGACGCCGCCTACAGTTGGAAGCAAGCCCGCGAGACCCTGCTCTACGGCCTCGCAATGAACGGAAGCGGACGGCGGCCACAAACGGAGGCCGGGAATAAGCCCCAACCCAGCTTCCTGGGCGAGGCCGGCGCCAAGCATCTGTCCCAGCCCAGCTTCCCGGGCGAGGCCGGCGCAAAGCATCTGTCCCAACCCAGCTTCCTGGGTGAGGCCGGCGCCAAGCATCTGTCCCAGCCCAGCTTCCCGGGCGAGGCCGACGCTGGGAATGATCCACAGCTAGATCTCTCGTTCGACCCCGCGCCGCAGATGCCGTCTTCGGAACGCGGCCCGAGATTGTTCAACGGCATACTTCCCTACCAAGACATGGAGGGAGCGCAGCGTGAAACTCTGAGCCGCTTCCTGGACGCCTTCGATCTGCTTCGAGATACCGCGCTGCTGTTTCGCAACCCGCGCCGCCGCCCGCAGTGGGTAACTGCCCTGCAAGAGCTGGCCACACGCCTGTTCGGTGGCGACCCGGCCTTTGCCGCCGAACTTGCCACAATTCAAGCGACGCTCGCGGCCTTGAGCCCGGACGTGGAGGAAGACCCGGGCCAAGCGGTCGACCCCGAGGTAATCTTGTTAAGCTTACAACGCTCGCTAAGCGGATCGAGTTCCAGCGGCTCTTTCCTCGACGGGCGTGCCACCTTCTGCTCGCTCAAACCGATGAGATCGATTCCCTCACGGGTGGTCTGCCTGTTGGGGATGAATGACGGGGCTTTTCCACGTCTGCCCACGCAAGCGGCTTTCGATTTGATGGCCAGCAAGCCTGCGCCGGGCGACCGTTCGATTCGCGAAGACGACCGCCATGCATTCTTCGAAACGCTGATGGCGGTTCGCGAGCGCTTGTACATCAGCTTCTGCGGCCAGTCGCCGAAGGATCTTGCCCAAGCACCACCTTCGGTGCTGGTCTGTGAATTGCTCGACTACCTCAAACGTGGATTCGACCTTCCCGTCGAAGTCGAGGAGCGGCTCGAACGCAAGCACCGCCTTCAAGCCTTCAGCAGGGTGTATTTCGAAGCGGGTCCGATGCAAAGTTTCTCGGCCGCCAATGCCGCCGCCGCCCGCAATCTGCAGAAACCGCCGCTACCGCGGCCTCCGTTCATGGGTGCTGCCCTGCCCGTAGCCGGAGGCGAGTTGCGGCAAGTAAACCTCGCGTCACTGACTCGCTTCTTCGCCAACCCTGCGCGGGCACTGTGCGAAACACGCCTCGACCTTCGCATCGACCGCGACCCGGAGACGCTCCCCATCTACGAACCCATGGAGCTTGATCCGCTGTCACGCTACAAACTTCAGCAGCAACTCGTAGACGCGAGCCTTAGCGCAGGCCCCTCGATGGTCTGGGAAGCTGCCCAGGCTCGCGGCAAGGTGCCGCCAGGCGCTCCCGGCCGGGCGGTAGAACTCGAAATCAAACGCAGCATCGAGCAGTTCGTGCGCGTGCTACGCGAGCGCTTGCCGATCGACGCCGTATAATCGATTCCGATCAGCGAAACGATCGGTGAATTCAAAGTTTTCGGAGAAATCGAAGGCGTCTACGAAGGGACCCTCGGACGCTTTCGCTTCGCATCGCTAAAGGCCAACGACCTGATACAAGCCTGGGTCCCCCATGTGATGCTCAACCTCGTACGCCCGCAGAGCACTAGTGTCATCGTAGATCGCGATGGCCTGCAGCGCCGGCTGAGGCCGCTCGAAGACGCTGAAGTCCTGGCACGACAGCTTCTCGCCTTTTACTGGAAAGGTTTGCACGAAGACTTGCACTTGTTTCCGCAATCGTCGATGGAGTTCGCCGCCTACTCGCTCGGCTTGAAGAAATTGAGAAGCGGCAAGGCTTTGGACCGGGCGCGATCGAAATGGGTGGGGAATCCCCGCCAACACATACCCGGTGAAGGCGACGATCCCTACCTGCGCCTGCTCTACGGCGGCGAGCCGCCCTTCGACGAGTCTTTCGAACAAACCTCGCTGAGTTTCTGGCAACCGCTGTTCGAAAGCCTGGAGGGGAAAGTACCGTGAGCGCTTACCCCGGTTTCGATCTCGCCCGTACCCCGCTTGCCTACGGCTTGACCCTGCTCGAAGCCAGCGCGGGCACCGGGAAAACCTACGCGATAACCGGCATCACCGCGCGGTTGATCGCCATCGAGAACATCCCCATCGACGAGATCTTGATGGTGACCTTTACCGAAGCGGCCACCCATGAGTTACGCGACCGAGTGCGGCGGCGCCTGAGTGACATCGCAGCATCGCTCGAGAACCGGCCCCGGCGGCAAACCGGCGAGACCGGCAGCGACGGCGTAAGCATCGATCCGGTAATCGTTGCGATTCGTGAAAGTACGGTCACCGACGGCGAGGCCGCGCGCCGTCTCAACGCCGCGCTTGCCGCTTTCGATGAGGCTTCCATCTACACCATACACGGCTACTGCCAACGCTTGCTGCGCGACAATGCCTTCGAAAGTAGGGCTGATTTCGAAAGCGAAGTAATCTCGGACTCACGCAAACTGTATCTCGACCTAGCCATGGATTTTTGGCGCAAGCACGTGGCCACCGCCAGCAACTCGGCGGCGGCCCTGTTCAACTACCACCAGATATCTGCGGAGAATCTTGCCGGACTGCTCGGAAAGCTCGAACGGCATCCATTGTTGCGTATACAGCCCGACCGCGGCGACTCATTGGTGGCTGCCGAAGCCGGCGTCGGTAACGCCTTTAGAGCCGCAATGGAGGCCTGGAATGACAAACGCGATGAGATTGCCGATATTATCGAGACGCACGAGGGTATAAGCAGGGCCAAGAACAAGGGCATCCCCAAAGAGCGCGCACGGGAGTACCTGGAGGCCCTGGATGGAGCGTCTCGTAGCGGCACTGTGGCCGGCACTGCAGCGGGCACTACGACAGGCACTGCTGCGGGCACTGCGACCGGCACTGCTGCGGGCACTGCGACCGGCACTGCTGCGGGCACTGCGACCGGCACTGCGGCGGGCACTACGGCGGGCACTACGACAGGCACTACTGCAGACACTACGGCCGACACTACGGCAGGCGCTATGGTGGGCGCTGCTGCCGGCACTGCAACCGACACCGTGACCGGCGAAACCATCACGGTACTGTGCAAGCTCACGCAGCAAGCAATCGACGAGATCGGCCTGAAGAAGACCGCGCCGCCTCGACACGAGTTCTTCGCCGCATGCAGCAAGTTCGATGCCGGCGTGAAAGATTGGAAGGCGGCTTTGCAACGCGAGTGGCTGAAGTTTGCGGCCGAAGAATTGCCGAAGCTCGAAGCCGCACGACACCTGACCACCTTCAACGACATGATCACCCGTGTCCACACAGCACTGTCTCCGGACGCAAACGGGACAGACTCACTGGCACGGGCGGCCGGAGCACGCCATCAGGTAGCGTTGATCGACGAGTTCCAAGACACCGATCCGCTGCAGTACGAGATCTTTACGCGAATTTTCAGCGGTCCACGGCATCGCTTGATGTTCATCGGTGACCCCAAGCAGGCCATCTACAGTTTCCGGGGCGCCGACCTCTTCACTTACCTGGAGGCCAAAACGAGGGTGCTCGCGCAAAACGAACAGCGGATGTTCACTTTGCGCCGTAACTACCGCTCCAGACCCGGCCTAGTCGCTGCCGTAAACGCTCTGTTTTCGGTTACGCCCGGATGCTTCTTGCACGAGGGTGTGGATTTCGTCGCTTCGGAAGCCGCACGCTCAGAGCCGTGTGGCGGCCCTGTTAACGGTGCTGCAGTGGCCGCCGCGCCGCCACTGCAAATTCTACAGCTCGAAACCGGCAAGGAGGAAAAGCTTCCCACTAAAACCTCGGCCACCGCCGCGGTGTGCGATCACGTTGCCGCCGAGATCGAGCGTTTGATCAGCGGCAACTACCGTATCGGCGACAGACGGCTAAACCCCGCCGATATCGCGGTACTGGTTCGCAGCCACTCCCAAGCGGCAGAAATCCACAAACGGCTGCAGACAGCGAGAATCGCCGCCGTGCACTACACGGAAGAGAGTGTTTTCCGCAG
>JAJRWY010000280.1 GCA_024276575.1 Candidatus Binatota bacterium | reverse complement strand
GCTAGAGGACGAACTTCACGAAGAGATGCTTGCCCTGTACCGCCGTGCGGGCGAGGAAGCTGGTTACTGGGGCCGGCGGTATCTCCAGGCAGTTCGACGCAAGGGGGGGCTGGTGACCGCCAAGGAAATGCTTCGCCCTCGAACCAAGGGGCAGCGAGCAGGGCTCGACAAGCTCCTTGAAGCTCGGCGACCGGAACTGACGCTTGAGTATCTGGTCCTGCAGCCGAAGTACCGGGCCCTCTTCACCGATGAAGAAACGAGCGCAGCGAAGGAGAGGCTCAGCGAGTTTGAGGACTTGCTCAAGAGGCATGTCAGGGAGCACCTATACCCGGACGAGTTCTGGCCGGGACGAAAGTACCCAGAGGGATCGCGCAGGCAAGTGAGAGTGAATGCGTACGAGCGCGACGCACGCGCTCGAAAGGCCTGCCTGGTCCATCATGGGTCGGAGTGCACCGTCTGCGGACTTTCATTCCAAGATCGATACGGTGCGCTTGGCCAGGGCTTCATCCATGTTCACCATGTCAAACCTCTTTCGTCCGTTCGCGAAGGCTACCGAGTCGACCCAATCGAAGACTTGATCCCGGTCTGCCCAAACTGCCATGCCATGCTGCACAGAAAGGACCCGCCGTTGACCGTTGATGAACTCCGAGGCCAGATTCGCGACAATACTAGATAACAAGCCACATGCAGCGGGCGGGCTTCGCCCGCCCCTGAGCGGCAAGGCGTTAGACCGTAGATGATAAGTGACGAAGAACAGCTGGTTGCCGAGTATCTTGGGGACCTTGGCTTTAGCGTGACCAAGCTTGAGGAGGGTGCGAAGCAGATTGCCGATTTTCGCGTGAAGGGTCGCCGAGACACCTACCTGGTCGAGATTAAGTCGAAACAGAGCAATCCTATGAAACTGGCGCGGTTCCTGTCGTCGCTACAAGAGAAGGGTATAGCCGAGGAAAGCGAGCCAATGCGAAGGGGCGGACGTATTCCGGAAGTGGTCCGGTCGGGAGCACACCAGCTCAGGGCCACACATACCAAGGGGGGGCCATATCGGCTGCTATGGCTTGTCGCCATGGGGCACCACCCGAATGTCCAAGTGTCTCAGTTCCGGAGTTCACTCTATGGAATCGTCAACATCGTGGATTTCGACGACCCGTCGGCCCTCGCCTCACGTGATTGCTTCTATTTCGAAGAGAGCGATTTCTACCGATATCGACACGTCTTGGACGGTGCGATCATCGGCACGCTTGAAAAGTGTCAGCTCTGCCTGAACAACCACGCGAAGCACTCTGATCAGTTGCGGCGTTCCGAACTCGCCATTGCGTTTGGCGAGGCGGTTGTTGATCCTGAGGTGCTGGCGCAGTCGAATCGAATCTGGCTCGCGGATACCGGCGAGGCACGCGGTAACCCGGCTGCGGTGCTGAAGTACGTGCAGGCCAAGTACGGCCGGCGTCGCCTATCAGTCATGTGGCAAAGCGAGATGTTTTCAGTTACCGCAGAAGTGCGTATGGACAATGGTAGCTAACCATCGCGTGGAGCGGACCGGCATGATCGGTCGCGATGACGGCGAGCGCAGTGGGCCGGCCGCTCACGACGGGCGTTCGGTAGACAAGAGAATCCCACGATGAGTGCATGGGTGAGACAGATGTTCCAGTCACAGATCGCCAAGCGCGGAGGGCTGGTCCGCCGCAAGATCACCTCAATCGACAAGTTCGCCTCCCGGGCCGAGGTGAAAGCGAAGTCTACGAAGGGCGGCTACCACATCGTGCAACATGGCGATGAGTGGCTGGTCTTCTGCGACAAGGCGTCCGTGAAGATCATCGCATGAGTCGCGCAAGTTGATCGTGCCGCCCACCAGGCCGACACAGATGGATCGGATTTCGGTCGAACGCCGATCGGCGAGGCGTTGGGCCGACGGTGCAAGATGTTGCCATGGGAGCACATCACCGTAGAATGCGGGACATTCGGAGCCCAAGGAGACGAGAGCATGCATACGTTCAACGTGATCGTCGAGCGCGATCCTGATACCGACATCTTCGTCGGGTCGGTTCCCGGCTGGCCGGGCGCCCACAGTCAGGGGACGACGCTCGACGAGCTCGAGAAGAACCTCCATGAAGTGATCGAGATGCTTCTTGAGGATGGTGACCCGGAACTCGAATCCGAGTTCGTGGCTCTTCAGACGATCCGGGTAGCATAAGCGTGGGATCGCTGCCGGTTCTGAAGCCCCGCGAGGTAGCCGCTCTTTTGGTGCGTCTCGGCTTTCAAGAAGTTCGGCAGCGCGGGTCGCATCGGCAGTACCGGCATCCTGACGGTAGAGGCACGACCGTGCCGTTCCACTCGGGCCGCGATATCTCACCCACCCTGCTTCGGAAGATGGCTCGCGACATCGGTCTCACTGTCGAGGAACTTCTACAATGCGGCTGAAGGCTGCCCAACGCCAAGGCGTTAGACAGCGCGCGAAGTCGGGAGGTACACGCAATGGAAGAGCGAATTCGGAGCATCCTCTCCAACCTCGAGGCAGTTCGCGAGGACCTGCTTGCAGTCTCCGATGACATCTGGCTCGACATCGATCACAACGACTCCGGGGCCGTAAGGCGAGGCGCGGAGTTCAAGGTCGCATACAACGAGGCCATGGTGGCCTTTTCCCGGACCGCAGCCGAACTCTCCCGCTTGGTCAACGACTTCGCGGAGCTTGGAGATATTGCCACGCCTTCTGAGCCCGCCACTTCGGCCGAACGAGAGAGGCGCGAGCGGATCACTCGGCAGCTCGACCAGGAGGTTCCGCACTCGCTATCCGAGGATTTTCGCTACAAGAGGCCGCACGCCTTCAAGATCCAGGACGTCCCCTTCGACCAGACCAATGCATGGTCTCAGGTCTACGAGACTCTCTGCCTCTACTTGTCGCACAAGCAACCAGAGGTCTTCGGCTCGTTTCCCGACCTCGCGGACTTCACGAGCAATTGAGGCAACAAGTACTTCTCCCGGTGCGCTGACGATCTCCGTATTGCTCGCGATTTCGGTAGCGGGATCTACGCCGAGACCAACCTCTCGGCGAACCAGCTCCGGGACAATATGAAGCGAATCCTGGCCGCGTTCGACCTGCCGGAGAAGGAGTTCGTCGTCTATCTGCGAGAGGATAGAGATGCCCCCGCGTAGGGCGCTG
>JAJRWY010000279.1 GCA_024276575.1 Candidatus Binatota bacterium | reverse complement strand
TCTCGCGGCCATGGCCGCATGCATGGGGGCTTCGGCAGGTTTGGCGAGACTCACCGCCGCGGTTGCTGCCGGGGTGGACGGCTGCCTTGCGGCATCGCCTGCTGCTACCGGGGCCGTGCCGCTCGACGCTTAACGGGGTATTGGCGGTTGTACCCCATCTGAGCTTTGCGCGGAAAAGGCGTAAAGAGTCGAGGCGAGGATAATCAGCGTGGCCGACGACCCAGCAAAGGCTAGCTTTAGCTTTCTCACGTTGTTCCTGAAAAAGACTGAGCTTAAACAGTGGCCGTCGAAATGTCTATTCTCCCGAGCCGAGGTATCCAATCTATGCGTCTGCTACCCTTGCGCCTGCAGTCTACGCGCGGGCAACTTCTGCGTCCGCAGTCCCTTCGTACGCAGCCCCAGCCTCTTCAACCTTCGCAGCGGCAATCAATGCATCCCAACTCGCCGTCCCTGTCGGCGATAGGCCTGCATCATCGGCTGCGCCGCCCTTCGTTCGTGATGCTTTCCGTATTGAGCTTGTCGCTCTTGATTCTTGCGGGCTGTAGCGGTGGCGATGACGTTCCGGCGGCCAAGGCGGCCAAGCCGCAGGTCATGGTGCTCGGTATCGACGGCGCGACTTGGGATGTGATGAAGCCGCTCATCGATGCGGGTGAACTGCCCAATTTGGCGAAACTGTACGCGCGGGGCATCCACGGTGTGCTTCAGTCGCGTCCGCCGGCGCTGTCGCCGGTGGTGTGGACGACGATGTTTACCGGCCGCCCTTGGCAGGAGCACGGGGTGCGCGATTGGAAGACCTCGCAGTCGCAGCATCGCAAGGTTGCGGCGGTGTGGGAGATGAGTAGCGCCAGGGGGCTTGTCACCGATGTGTTCAACGTGCCTGGGAGTTGGCCTCCGGTGCCGGTAAACGGGGTCATGTTTTCGGGCTTTCCCATCAGCGGCTCTACTGTCGGCGGCAATACCGGCTTCGTATTAGAGAAAAGAAACATTGACAGCGGCAAGCTCGCGTCGTTGCACCGGGGCAACCTCGAAGCCATACGCCGTGAGGCCGCGCGGCTCGAGCCCGGGCAGTGGAGTCCGTGGTTCGAGGCCACCATGCCCAACCGTGCGAGTCTGACCGGCATCATGCGCATCAAGCGCCTGCGTGAGGGTGGAAAGTTCTACATCTCGCCCTTCTACCGTACCGACGACGGGCTCGAAGTCACTTATCCGGCGGCTTTACGGAAAAACGTTCGCGAGAAGCTCTCAGCACCCTACATTCCCGAGGGGCCGGGTTGGAGTAAGTACGCCGAGGAAGATACGCCGGAGTATCTGGCCGAGCACCTAGCCCAGGTCTTTGAGTTGCAGGGAGAGGCGGCCAAGCTTTATGCGCCTGAGGACTGGGATCTTTTCATCTATGTAATGACTCTGGTCGACCGGGTTTCTCATCCCTACTGGGCTTACGCGTTCCCGGACGGGTACAAGGATCTCGACGCTGCCAAGGCGGCGCGCTACTCCGGAGCGGTCGCCCAATCTTATCGCAAGAGCGATGCACAGTTGGGAGAACTGCTGGCGGCGGCCGGCGGCGACCCCTACGTCATCATCGTTTCCGATCACGGATTCCAGCAACCACGAGATATGACGAAGCATGTCGGGGCCCACCACTTTGACGGTGTCTACTTGGTCGCCGGGCCGAAACTGCATGGCAGCGACGGCGGCCGCCGCTTCATCGAAGACGTGGGCCCGACCATCCTTTACCTGTTGGGGATGCCGGTGGCCCAGGATATGGCCGGCAAAGTGGTGCCCGAGGTGGTGGCGCAAGTCGGGCGTGAGCCGGCCACCATCGCCAGCTATGAGCGCAACGGCAGGGAGTCCACCGAGGAGCCGGTGGACGAATCCACCTGGGAGCAGTTGAAGGGTCTCGGCTATGTGGAAGGCGACGCCCCTCGCAAGGCGGGCAAGCCGGGCGCTACCAAGCCGGCGCTGAACAAGCCGGCGCTGAACAAGCCGGCGGTGAATAAGCCGCCGGTGAACAAGCTGCCGGTGAAGAAGCAAGCGTTACCAGGCCAGCGCTGAACAAGCCCCCGGCAAACAAGCCAGCGGTGAATAAGCCCCCGGCAAATAAGCCCCCGGCAAATAAGCCAGCGGCAAATAAGCCACGGTAAGGCCAATAGTCAGCGCGCCGGCGCAGGCGGCGACCGGCGCGCCGTTCCGGAATCGTTGGCGCGGCCTCCCCCGCCATCGCCGAGTCGTGAGCGCTTCGTTGGCGGCGCGATCGTTTCGATGGCCGGCGCGGTTGCTCCGGCTACGACTTCATCGCTTCAGCGAGGCGGTCGGCCAAGCCGGAGCTTCTTTCCACCTTGCGCCGACAACTCCAAACGATGCTTTCGGGCTCGGCCCACACGTTGACCGATTTTCTCGCCCTGCTTACTGCGGTGTAGAGCAGTTCGCGGGTCAGGATGGGGCGGTGGCCGGGCGGGATCACCAACAACACATGGTCGAATTCCGATCCCTGGCTGCGGTGGACGGTCATTGCAAAGGCGGGCTCGTGCTCGGGCAAACGTGAAGCCGGCAACGAGCTGTTCGAATCGTTGCGGTACTGGAAATGCGCGTAGAGACGGTGGTCCTCAGGGTTTTCGAGGATCACCCCGAGGTCTCCGTTGAACAAATTCACCGAGTAGTCGTTTCGCAAGACGACTACCGGCCGCCGGTCACACAGATGTCCCGGCGCACCGACGATCCCTTCGGCTCTGAGCAGCGACTCTACGCATTGATTGACGGCGCCCACGCCCAGGGGCCCTTCGCGCACAGCGCACAGTATCCTTGCACGTCCCATAGCGCCGAGAATGCCGGCAGGCGTTGCCGCCGACAGTGCCGCCCGGTACTCATCGACGACCGGCGATTGCTTCAACTCGTCCAGGAAGGACTCGCTGCCGGGCAGCGGTGAGAGCTTGACGTCCGGGAACGCGCCGTCGCCAAGAATGTCTAGCGCCTCGTCCCCGCGCCCTTCGCAGATTGCCTCGCACAAATGGCGTATGCCGCTGTCTCGTGCGAAGCGGTAGTTCTTGCGCAAGACGACTACGGGGCCGCTGCCGGCGAAGGATTCAACGATATCGCTCAACACCGAACCCATCTCGACCGAAGCGAGCTGATTGGCGTCGCCTAACAAAATCACCCGTGCGTCTTCTCTCAGCGCATCGAAGAGTTTTGCCATCAGCGGTAGGTCGACCATCGAGCTTTCGTCGACCACGACCACATCGGCCGCCAAGGGATTGGATACGTCGTGGCGGAAAAACGGCGAATCCCCCCGCGGGCCGAGTAGGCGGTGAATGGTAGAGGCCCTGCGCGGAATCCGGGCGCGAAGCGGTTCGGGGAGGGCAATCACCACGGTTTGGCCGCCTTCGACTGTAGTTACGGCTGCGGCGCGGGTTGTGGCGCTGTCCGGGGCCACCGCTACGGCACCGGACGCGCCTTCAACTGCGCCGTCGAGCGCGGCTCCGATGCTTTCTTCCATTCGTTTGGCGGCTTTACCCGTCGGCGCAAGCAGTGCGATGTCCAGATCGGGAGACAGGGAGAGCAGTACTGCGACGATCTTCAATACCGCCGTGGTCTTGCCCGTGCCCGGTGCACCGCAGAGCACGGTCAGAGCCGAGTTTGCCGCTCGTAGCGCAGCCGCCCTCGCTTGATCGTCGGGTTCTGAAAAATGCCGGGCCAAGGCTTTCTCGATCTCGCCGGCAGCACAGAGGGGGCAAGCCCTGTTTGCGCGCCGGGCGATGGCGTTGGCCAGGCCCAGTTCGTATTCGAAATAGCGGTGCAGATAGAGGCGGTCGTGAGAGTCGAGCACCATCGGTAGGAAGCTGTGCTCGTCGACGGTGACCAGCTTGCCGGCCAAGAGATCCTTGCGCCAGTGCTCGCGCTCCGGCCATGGAGATAGTAACGGCGACTCGAGGTCGGCGAGAGCGGGGTGCTGGCCGAGATCGAGACAGTCATGGCCACGTTCCAACATCATACTGAGCAACGCCGCCGCTGCAGCGCTCAGTTTGGAAGCCGGATCGGCGCAAGCGGCGATACCACGGGCGAAGTGCCGGTCAAGATTCGAAAACCCGGGGTGGGCCAGGAAGGTTTCGAGTTCTAAATCCATCACGGCTGCGTCGGCCTCTTGGGAAGTAGCTGTCGTTTGAGTTCTTCGAAAAAGCGCTGGTCTGGAGCCTCGAAGTAGATTCCGTTGTGCGGATTCGTGGGATCGAGTCCGCGCAGGAAAATATAGAAAATCCCCCCGAAGTCGCGCTCGAAACTGTAACCGGGCAATCGCGAGGCGAGATGAAGGTCGAGGGCCAGGGCGTAAAGGTGTGACTGCAGATTATAGGAGTGCTCGATCATTGCCTCACTAAGGCGCTCGGGGCTGTAGTCGCCAGGGCTGTTCCCCAGCCAGTTCGATTTCCAGTCGGCTACGTAATAGCGGCCGTGGTGGCGAAAGATCAGGTCGATGAAGCCCAGCATGTATCCGTCGATCGGATTGAAGCTCAGGCGGCCGATTCGCTCAGGCAGAGCCGGGATGCCGAGAAGCCGGTAGGCGGCGGCCAGATCGGCGGCCGAGAAACGCCGCACCGGGTAGAAGAACTCAGCTTCGCTAATGCGCTCAGTGGACCCGATCTCGCTCAGTCGCAGGCCGGGATCGCCGGGGCCGAGCGGGTGGTCGAGAAGCCTCTTCAGTTGCCGGCACACCGCGGGGGCAAAGCGCAGATCGATCGCTTCGGCACGAAGCGCGTCGCGCACCAAGCCCTTGAAGTCGCCGGGCTCCGAGAAGTCGAGTTGTTCGAGGATGCAGTGCAAGGCGTTACCGGCCGCAACTCCGCGGGGAAGTGAGAAAATGGTGTAGCCCGCGCCAACGTCCTCGCCGCTACCGTCCGTGCTGCTACTGTCCGTGCTGCTACCGTCCGTGACGCTACTGTCCGTGGAACTACTGTCGGTGGAGTTGCTGTCTGCGGAGCTACTGTCCGTGGAACTACTGTCGGTGGAGCTATTGTCCGCCGAGCTTGCGGGCACTGCCGGCGCTACTCTGCTAGGCATCTCCGGCGTCGCATCCGCCTCTGCGGTTACCGTCGGCACTGCCGGTGCTGCCGTGGTTGCTGCGATTGGGGCCGCCGCAGCCTGCGGTGTCACAGCCGTCTCTGTTGTTGGACCCGTTGTCGCTGCTTCCGCTTCAGCCGCCGCTGCAGTTGCAGCCGCTGTTGTTATTGGGCTGGGGCTTGCCGTCGCGGCGGGAGCCGCGGCCGCTGCCGGCGCTATAGTTGCCGCCGCTGCAGAAGCTTCGGCGGCGTCGCGGTCGCGGGCCTCTCCGCCCTGAACCCTCAGCAGCGAACTAAAGCTTGCGACCATGCCCTCGCGCGGAATCCGTCTTGTTAGCACCCGGCAGTCGAGTTCGACGGCTGCTTGCTTTCGCCCATCCTCGGTAGCCTGCGCTTCGTTGCCCGTAGCGCCGCCAACGCTTCCACTGTCAGTGCTTCCGCCCGTGCCGCTGCCAGCGTTTCCACTAATGGCACTTTCCTCCACACCGCTGCTCTTGGGCTTGGCTGCCACAGTCTTTGCCTCTTCACGCGCTGTGCCTGCCGCCCCTTCGTCTGCGTGCTTAGTCTTATCATCGTCGTCACTGTGGCTGCTTTCGACGGCTGCGAAGTCTTGCAACGAGATATGTTCCGGGTTGGAGGCGGCTAGGCTTTGCAGCAATTGCCGGGCAGGGGCAGCGCTTGCCGCCGCAGGCTCGACACCGAGAACGCTGTTCAGTGGTGATGATTCGGCGCCCTTGCAGTTGCAGTAGTAGAGGTAACAACGGTGGATGGCACGAGTTACGCCGACGTAAAGCAGGCGGATCTCTTCCGCTAGGGCCTCGCGATTTGCCAGGGCCTTACTTTCGTCGGAGGGTGCTTCGGACAGATCGAGGGTCAGGCGATTGTCGTTGCGCGGATCGTGGAAAAGAACTTCTCTGGCGGAGGCTCCGTCCCAATGAAAGGGACAGAACACCACTTCGTATTGCAGTCCCTTCGACTTGTGCAGTGTCACTATCTGGACGGAATCATCGTCGCGTTCAAGGCGTAGAAACTGCGATTCGGGAGTAGCCAGGCTCTGCTCGCGCTGCGCACGCATCCACTGTATGAGTCCGGCCGGGCCGAGTTGCAATTGCTTTTCGGCTTCGTGCAAGAGTTCGGCGAGATGAAGAAAATTGGTCAGGGCGCGCTCGCCACCTTGCTGCTCGAGCAGGCGCGGCCGCAGATGCTCACTGGCGATCAAGTGGCGAAAGGCGCTCATGAAGCCTTTCTCTTTCCAGTGATCGTGAAGCTCGTAGAACTGGTCGACGCGCGAATTCCAGGCCTCGGCGTCGCCCTGCAGGGCCAGGATCCGGGCGCCATCGAGACCGAAGAATCGTGTTGCCAGCGCGGTTCGGAGTAGGGGCTCGCGGCTGCGGTTGATCAGCGCAAGCAGTAGCACCAGGATATCGCCGGCCTCGGCACTGCGGAAAACACTCTCTTCCGTGTAGTGCACGGCGGCGATTCTCGCTGTCTGCAGCCGTTTGTGGATTTCTGCCGCTTGGGAGTGGCTGCGAACCAGTACCGCGATATCGCCGGGGTTTAGCCGTCTGTCGCCGATACGGTAGTTGCCGCTGATCAAACGCTCGATCTCGGCGGCAACGTGATCGCACACGGCGGCGGTGGCCGATGTTTTAGTGGGAAGCTTTTCCTCCTTGCCGGTTTCGAGCTGTAGAATTTGCAGTGGCGGCGCGGCGGCCACTGCAGCACCGTTAACAGGGCCGCCACACGGCTCTGAGCGTGCGGCTTCCG
>JAJRWY010000278.1 GCA_024276575.1 Candidatus Binatota bacterium | reverse complement strand
CGCCGAGCCCTGGCACGGTGGCAACGGCGGCGGTGCGGGCGGGTAGCTTCCGCTTCGCAACAAAGCGCGCGCGATCTCGACAAAAGCCTCCTCTTCCCAGTCTCCTCGATCTTCCCGATCTTCTAGAGCTTCTAGATCTTCTAGAGCCTCTAGATTCCTTCGGTTGCCCCCGTCGTGCGGGTCTTCGCGCCCGAGTTGACGGCCGTCCGTGGAGCACTTCCCGTCCACACGGCTACGACGCTTGCTGCGTCGCAGCCAAAGCGATGCTTCGAAAAGTTCCGGGCCACGCTGCTCGATCCGGGTCTCGAATTGCCGGGGGCCATCGAAGTCGACCCATCCTTTCAATTGCACGTCGCGAACTTCGATCACGCTTCGCTCAGGCAACGAAGACGCGAGCAAGTCCACGATCGACATCATCGGCAAAGCAGGGCGCTGCCAAGTAGGCCGGTGATCATCTAGCCAACGATCGACGGCGGGATCCAAGATGAAGCGGCGTGGACCGAGCGTTTCTAGTGAGGAGACTGGCGTGTGTATTTCCCGCGAAGACGCAAGCCAGTGTTGCGGACGAAGCGTCACCGGCGAGGAGGCAATCGCATGCTGTTGACTGGTCGGGCCCGGCGAAGACGCTGCCACGCGTTGTAGACCGAGCGCTGCCGGCAATGGCGTGATCTCGGGTTGGCAGGTGCCTGGGCTTGCCTCCCCGTCCTGTCGCGCTTTCATCTTCGATCCGGATGCGCACTCCGGATGGGCATGCGTAGCGTCTGCAGTGCCGGCGGCCGGTGATTCAGAGTTCCGGCCACGATGGTGCTGCGTTGCGGAAACGATGCGCATCCCGAGACCATCGGCTGAGTAGATGCGAATGCCGTCGCACCACAGCGATGCTTGAGCGATGGCGTAGGGGCCATACTCGTCACGGCCTCGCTCGCTGATCTCGACGGTAACCTGCAGCAGCTCATTGGCGGGGATGACCTGGCCGCGGTACTTCCAGGTCATGGCTTTGCCCAGGGCCAAGGACTCGAAGCGCGGCTGCTCGATATCCTGGTCCATTCCGCTCTCCAGCATGTAAAACTGCAAGAGTTGGATCATGGCTTCGATGCCGAGCGAGCCCGGCTGCACCGGGTCTTGGAAAAAGTGCGCTTTGAAATACCAATCGCCGACGTCGATATCTCGCTCGGCCCGCAACAGCCCGAGACCTCGCGCGCCGCCTTCGGGCCAGAAACCGCTTACTCTATCGAGCATGCGTAGTTTGCCACCGGCCAGGCGTGCGGGCCCCAGGCAATAACGCTGCGGCCGCTCACGAAGATCGACGAGAAAGTCCGAGGGTTGATCGAGCAAGGCACGCTGCTCATCGCCGGTGGCCAAGCCGACCTGCTCCGCAAGGGCTGCGGGAGGGAAGAACCCGAATACGGTGGTCAGCTCATAGACCTTGCGGCCGGCAAGTGTGCACTCGACCTCGAAGTTGACGATGATCATTCCGGCCGAACGCGACAGGCCGGTGAGCTTGACCTTGCTAAGCAGCGTACCGGCGTCCTCGAAAAGCTCGGCAGTGACAGTTCCATGGCCGTCGAGGTTGCGGAATGCAAGTTCGTCGTCGCTGCCGAGCGCCGAGCCGATATAGCTGGCAAGCCAGCCACAAGGCTGCAAGGCCGCCTCCAGCAATACCGCAAAGGGCATGCTGCGGCTGCCGTTGTCATCGAAGTACCAGGCGTCCGGAGGGATGTCGTACTCCACCTCAACTGTCGAGCCGACTTCCATAGCACCGATCGCACCGCTGACGGCGAGCACTCGCGACAGGAAATGATAGGGGGGACCAGGCAGCCGCGCTACCCTCATGGGACCGTCGAAGCGCGCGTACATAGGACCGAAGGCGGCAGAGGGACGGCCCCAGGCGCAGGCCAACAACGATGCGTAGCCGAACTCGAAGTCGCCGGCATCGGCCATGCCTATTTTGGCTACGGCCTTGGGCTCGTGATAGCCGTCGAGCAATTCGGGTGCGGATTCCAATGGCCAGGACGGAAGCAGTTGCAGGCCCACGCGCTTGGCGTGAAAGGCCTTGAGCCCGTCCACCGTACAAAGAAGGTCGGCATAAATGGTCGGCAGAGGCCCGGCGATGACCTCTTCGACGAACACCTCGTAGACGATGCACTTGGACTGTGGCGTCACTTGCCCGCGGCAGCGCAGATCGATGTCCTCGCCCTTGACCGGTTGGAAACGCCAGCCGTCGCGGGCCACGGTAAATCCCATTGCGCCAATATAGAACGATAGCGCCTGCAGGCAGCCTTCGAACATCAAGGTTCCGGGCATGCAGGGGTCGCCGCGAAAGTGTCCGTCAAAAAACCAATCGCCTGCGTCGATATCGCTTTCCGCCCGCAGGTAGCCACGTCCCCAGGGCCCGCCGTCAGGCTCGAAAGCGGGCACTCGATCCAGAAAGAGCATGCGGCCGCTTTGTATCCTCGGGCTGTCACTGTGGGTGCGGCACAAATCAAAGGCTGGGCCGAAGCACTCCCAAGCCCGGCCCTCGGCGAAGGCGCGCACTTTCTCCTCGCTGAAACTGCGCTGCTCGCAAAGCAGGGCGGGGGAGTCGAGACGCGGCTCGGCACAGGGTGCGGCCTCTTGCGCCGACCACAAGATGCCGGCCGATGCAGACAACTCGGCGTCGCTGAAAAAGCCCGCTTGCCCGTCCCGAATTCGTATCTGAGGCTTGCCGTCGACAACGCAGTCGTAATGGAAGAAGAACAAGCGTATCCCGTCTTGCTCGGCGTGGCCGTCGATGTGGATGTCGTAGCATAGCGTGTCGCCGGGACGCGGTAGGTCGGCCTCGAATCTCAAGCGGCATCCCAGCAAGCGGTAGATGCGTTCTCCGCGATTCAGAAAGTCGGCGCCCATATAGGAGATCAGCATCAGATCGGCCTGGCCGGACTCGATCAGTATACCCGCCGGCATGCGGCCCCGGTGCAGGTACCAGGAGTCGCGGCGAACGTCGGTTTCACTCCAGAGGGTGCCTGTGGCCAGCACACCGGGTTCGGCGTCGATCCCGGTTACCCGGTCTGCAAGCAACAAAGGTCCTTCAGGCATCCGTACTTGGCGTGCAAATGTATCCTGTTGCTTGAAGAGTGGTCCGTAGATCTAGGAGATGCTGCCCGAGCTGTGTATCTCGAGCTGCGCGCGGTTCAGGCGCAGACCGCAAGGGACCGGCCGCCCTTGCTCGGGCAGCGGCGCCGCTTCCGCAACGGATAGCGGCCTAAGCTGCAGTTTCGCAGCCGGCATCGAGTCGACCTCTTCGACTGCGAGGGGCCTGCCGGCTGACGATGAATTAGCCGGCAAGGCAGGGGCCGGCGGCACTTGCAACTCCGGCATTGCCTGGCGCCCGGGCTCCGTTCGCGCGCAAGAGGCTTGCACTGCAGCGGTTTTCGCCAAGTTTTCCTGCGCCGAGGCAGCCACTGCCGAGGCATCCAGCGCCGGGACGACCGGCACCGAGGCTGCTTGTGCCGGAACGGCGAATGCCGCCGTGGCTGCGCCGTGCTGCAGACGTTTTTGCAAACGCAGGAAGCGCT
>JAJRWY010000277.1 GCA_024276575.1 Candidatus Binatota bacterium | reverse complement strand
CGCAAGCGCCCGTGAGATCGGCCCAAGCGCAGCGATGAGGCCCGCAGGCGTACTTACAGTACGTCGAGGGCCGAAAAGCGAGCACGGGCCGAGATTGCGGGCGATTGAGGCTCGTAGCAGAGGTTTCATGAATAATGCGGGCTGGTTCGGTTGCGGTCGGCTTCACTTGCTCCAAGGGGAGTTTCTCGAACGGAGTTTGCTGCGATGAAAGGGACGAATAGGCAAAGTGGTATTTCCATCGTCGAGTTCGCGCTGGTTTTGCCGGTATTGATGCTGCTCTTCTTCTCGATAGTCGAGTTTGGAGTGGCTTTCTATAAACAACAGGTACTTACCTCCGCTGCTCGTGAAGCGGCGCGAATCGGTGTGGTTGCGGTCAATCCAAGGCCCACGGCCGCTCAGGTGGAGGAGGAAGTCTATGCTTACCTCGACGAGGTTGGTTTGGACCCGGGTAAGTCGGTAGTTACGGTCAGCGGTGCGGGTGGCAGCACCGGCGATTTGCTCACGGTCGAGGTAAGCTATCCTGCGGGCCTGAGCGTGGTGTCGTCTCTGATCGGTTCAGCGGATAGCCAAGTGCCGTCGGGCGTTACCGTCACCGCACGCGCGCAGTCGTCGCTTGAGTAGCTGCCCGCACGGTCCCGATTCATATCCTTGGCGGCGGTGTGTCATTAGTATCGCCGGTATCGCCCGGTGGCGATCTCCGGCATGCCCCGGTGCAGTTTCGACCTGACATGCGAATCTTGTGATCCGAAGCCGTTTCTCGCCAGAATGTTCTGTCGGATCGAGTACGTTACTCTGCCTATCCCAGGTCCGGCTCCGTGGCCCAGCCTTGGTCTAGGGGAACGAAAAAGTTCATCGATAGTTTGCGGGAGCGGAAACACCAGCCGGACTCGCTGCGTTCGTAGACGTCGTCGTAACGGCCGGCTCCAACCATGCTCTTGCCGTCGACGACAGAGCGCAGGTCGAGGTAGCAGATGCCGGTGGCATGGTCTCCGTCGATTTCGATCAAGTGGTTGTGTACGAAGGGGAGAAAAACGGCTTCTCCGAGCATCTCCCGGTAAGTTTCGAGTAGTCGTTGACGTCCCTTGATGGGCTCTTGGCCACCCGTGTCCATCACACCGTCATCGGCGAACAAATCGATGGCCCCGTCGATGTCGCGGTTCCACACGCAGTGTGCGTAGCGCCTGGTGAGATCCCGAATCTCCTCCAGATCCATGAGTTTACGCACATTGTCTGTTAACTGTGTATTTCCCATTCGCTGCCCCATTTGTTGATCTCCGGGTGCCCCGGCACTGCTCGTTCGGCTTTCCCTCGACTCGTTTGACAATAGCCGGGGAGGCGGCGATAAACGCAGTAGAACGTGTTCTACTGCGCGCCGTCAATGAAGGCCCTACGTGTATACCGCCGCCTCCGTATCTGGACCGTGCGATGAATCTCGGCGCCACGACTTGGAACGCGCGCTGACGCACTGCCTATGAGACGTATAATCACTGACCTGGAGAACTGGCAACAGCAGGGCGAGGAAATCGCGGTAGCTACTTTGGTGGCCGTACACGGTTCTTCCCCATGCTTTCCCGGGGCCCGCTTGGTGGTGACTCGCAGCGGCAAGATGGCCGGCTCGGTAAGCGGCGGCTGTGTAGAGAACGACGTATTTATGCAGTCCATGCAGGTTCTCGACCAACGCCGCCCGCTACTCGCACGTTACGGGATAAGCGGGGAGGCGGCGCTGGATGTGGGTTTGAGTTGCGGGGGCAAGATCGACGTCTTACTCGACCGTTTCCACCGCGATGAGGCTTGGTCTTTGCTCAGTGCTTCGGTACTCGCCCGCCGTCCGGTAGCCGCAGCTCTGGCGCTTGCTCCCGAAGCATTGATCGGCCGTAGGCTGAGCGTTGATACCGGTGCTTCGCGTGCCGGCGGCATCGACGCCGCGCTTGACGACACGATTTGCGAGCAGGCCCTTGGCTTGCTCGATCGCGACGAACACAGCTCGGTGTTGGAACTTCCCTGGCGGGGTGTGCAGGCCAGGGTCTTTGTCGAGGCGGTAGCTCCGCCGCCGCGTTTGTTCATCGTGGGTGCTACTCATATCGGCATCTCTCTTTGCCGTATGGCCAAGGACGTGGGTTTCGAGGTCATCGTAGTGGACCCCCGGGCTACCTTCGCAAGCTCGGAGAGGTTTCCGGAAGCGGACTCGATCGAATGTGCTTGGCCGGGAGAAGTCTTGGCGGCAGCGGCTCTCGATCGCTACTCTTACGTCGTTACTTTGAGCCATGACCCGAAGTTCGATATCCCGACCTTGCAGTGTTGTCTGGACAACGACACCCGTTATATCGGCGCATTGGGTAGCCGCCGCACACACGCACGGCGTGAGAAAGCGTTGACGGCCGAAGGCTACGATGAGCGCCAACTCGCCCGTATCAGTGCTCCGATAGGCCTCGACCTAGGCGGCCGACGTCCCGAAGAGATCGCCGTGGCGATTCTCGCCGAGATACTCGCGGTGCGCTATGGCCGCAGCGCGCAAACTCTGGCCGGCCGGAAGGAGGCGATACATGCCGCGTCCTAGCGTATCGCCGTCGAATCGTCGCGGGGCGCTCCCGATTTCGGCAATCGTGCTTGCGGCGGGATCTTCGCAGCGTATGGGGCGGCCCAAACAACTCCTGGCGTTGGGAGGGCGGAGCATCCTGCAGACGGTAGTCGACGAGGTTGCGGGTGTCGGTTTCAAAGAGCTTCTTCTGCTGCTGGGCGACCACGCCGAAGATATTGCCGCTACTCTCGTGGCTCCGCCGCAAAATCCGCTGCGGTTGCTGGTAAATGAAGATTTCGCGTGCGGCCAAAGCTCGTCGTTACGTCTGGCGTTGTCCCATGCTGACCCCGGATCCGATGCTGCTGCGGTATTTCTCGCTGACCAGCCGGGTATAGCTGCGGCGGTGGTTGCCCGCGTTGCGGCCGCCTTCGCCAACAGCGATCGGCCCGTAGCCAGGCCTCTTTACGGTGGCGAGGGGTGTGCCGGAGTGCCCGGGCATCCGGTTTTCATTCGCCGTTCGCTGTGGCCCGAAATCGAATCGTTGCGCGGAGATGCCGGATTGCGCTCGTTGCTGCCGCAACACCCGGAGTGGCTGCTTCCGGTAGCCGTTGACTGTACGGCTCCGCTCGACATCGATACCCCCGACGATTACGCACGCGCCGGCGGCAAAGATGTCGGCGCGGCGGGGTCCGTACAGGTGGCTCCCGTGGCCGGACCGGGTTTCGTAGCTGCAGACCGAACGTGTGAGGCGCCGGCTACATCGGTGAACGTAGCTTCGGCGGCGCATTCAGGATCCCGAACATGGCGATAGAGATCAAAGAAACCTTTCAAGTCGATGCCCCGGTGGAGCGTGTGTGGCGCTTCTTGATGGACCCTTACAAAGTGGCTGCGTGCATGCCTGGTGCTTCGCTCGACGAAGTCTCCGGCGAAGGCTCCTTCTTGGGCAGTATCAAGGTCAAAGTCGGTGCGGTATCGAGCAGCTACAAAGGCCAGGTGAGCTTCACCGAGGTCGATGAAACCGCACGCCGTATGCAGCTTGTCGGTGAGGGGCGCGAAGCGGGCGGTGGTACCGCCAAGGCGGTCATGGTCGCGACCGTGCGCGCCGTGGACGGCGGCGGCAGCGAAGTCGTTGCCGAAGCGACGGTAGATCTGACCGGTCGCATAATGCAGGTGGGGCGAGGGATGATTCAGGGAGTGTCTCACCAGTTGTTCCTGCAGTTCGTAAAGCACGCCAAGCAGCAGCTCGCGGCCGAACCGGATGCGGTGGGATCGGGCGAGGGCCATGTGGTGACCACTCCCGATGCCGGGGCGATAAAGGTGCTGCCGCTGTTGTTTCAGACTTTCTGGTCCGCGATCGTCCGTGCTTTCAGGACTCTGCTGGGGCGGCGCCAGGATTGATGCGCCGCTGGGCGCCTGAGGGAGGTAGAAGCAAGAATGTCCCGCTATCTCGTAGCATGCGATGCAGGGGGGACGATGACCGATGTCATCGTCGTCGATGAAGAAGGACGCAGCGTTATCGGCAAGGCGCCGACTTCTCCTCATGATGAGAGCGTCGGTTTCATGGAATCGTTCTGGGAAGCCCTTGACTATATGGGCATATCGCCGGAGCAGGGTGAAGATTTCGGCAAGGAGATAGAGACCGCCATTTACACCGGCACCTCGATGCTCAACACCGTAATCAATATGAACGGTTATAAAACCGGCATCGTGGTGACCAAGGGTTTCGAGGATATCATCGCGCAGGGGCGGGGTTCGCAAACCTTCATAGACTGCCAGTGGTCGGAGATCACCCACATGCAGTACCGCCGCCATCGCGTACCGTTGGTGCCTCGTAAGCTGGCGCGCGGCGCCACCGAGCGCATCGACATGTTCGGGCACGTAGTGATCCCGCTCTACGAAGAAGAGGTGCGTGCGGGTGTCCGTGAACTCTTGGTCGACGAAGAGGTCGAAGCGATCGCGATAATTTTTTTGCAGTCGTTCAACAACTCCGCGCACGAAGACCGTGCGGCGGAGATCGCGCGCGAAGTAATGCAGGAAGTCGGCCGCGAAGTAGTGCTGGAACTGTCGAGCCGGGTGGCTCCGACCATGCGTGAGATATCGCGGGCCAACGCCACCGTCGTCCAAGCCTATGCTTCCGACCCGGCGCGAAAACAGCTCTACCGTATCGAAGAAGAGCTGGCGAAGGTCGGTTATGCGCATAGTTTGAAGACGGTGCTCGGCTACGGCGGCATTACCAATATTCGCTACCCGCGGCTGTTCGAAGCGGCGATGTCCGGCCCGGTCGGCGGTTTGATGGGAGCCAAGTATCTGTCGAGCGTTATTGGCGAGGAGAATATCGTCTGCTCGGATGTCGGTGGGACTTCTTTCGACGCGGGCACCATTACCGCAGGCGTGCTGCCGATCGATCGCGAGCCGGGCTTTCAGGACATGTATGTGAACGTGCCGATGCTCGGTATCACCTCGATAGGGGCGGGCACCGGAACCTACATACGCCTGGATCCGCAAACCTTGCGCATCAAGCTCGGCCCCGACTCGGCGGGCGGTACTCCGGGCCCCGCTTTCATGGAAGCGGGCAATACCACGCCGACTATCAACGACGTCAATTTGTTGCTCGGTATCTTGAGCGAAACCAATTATCTCGGCGGCAAGGTCAAGATCAACAAGGATGTTTCCTACAAGGTATTCAAGGAGCAGATAGCGGACCCCTTGGGGCTCGATGTTTACGTTGCTGCCGAAACCTGCCTGGAACTCTTGAACGTCATAATGCGCGAGCATCTCGTGCAAAGTTTGATGGTTGGCCACGACATCCGCGAGTATGTGTTGTTGGGTTACGGCGGCGGTGGGCCTTTGCACTTGCTCGGTTACGCCGGTGACTACCCGTGGAAAGCGGTCTGCACCGTACCGCATGCCGGAGGCTTCTCGGCTTGGGGCGGGGCCTGCATGGATTACTCGCATCGCCGCCATCGCTCGGTGGCGGCGCTGATAACCCCGGATCTCGACGACGCTACCAAGCTGCAGTATATGCAGCCGATAGACACGGCTTGGAAAGCGCTGGAGCAAGAACTGCGCGACGAGCTTGCCGAGGAAGGTTTCAGCCCCGGACAGATTTCAATCTCGCGGGTGGTCTACATGAAGTACTTTGGCCAACTCGATGACGTGGAGGTCGAGTCGCCGGTCGCCGCTCTCGATAGCGTGGACGATATGCACGCCGTGATCGGCGCTTTCGAAGATCTCTACACCAAGATGTTCACGCTGGCCGCCAAACCCGACGTGGGTTCGTATCATATTACCGAGGTCTGTGTGGTTGCCAAGGTTGCCACGGTCAAGCCGCGGCTGCGCAAGCACGAACTGGCCGGCCGGCAGCCCGATGCGGGCGCTTTCAAGTGCACGCGCCCGGTGTTTCAGCAAGGGCAGTGGCGGGACGCCGACATCTGGAGAATGGAGTCGCTGTTGCCGGGCAATGAGATCGACGGCCTTGCGGTTATTGAAGCTTCCAACACTACGTTGTTCGTTCCGCCCGGCTGGCACGTGCGCATAGACGAGCACGATATCTACTGGATCGAAAGGAAGGATTCGTAATGGCGAAGCTCACTCTGAAGCAACGGATGCAGGCCGGCGATGAGGCGTTTGCGAAAACGGGACATCTGTTCGGGCTCGAGGAACTAGCCTGTAAGGAAGGCGACCCCGGCACCTATGAAGCGGTGTGGCACATCCTATCTAACCTCTGCAATACCGCATGGGCGACGGGTTGCAAGGTGTCGTCGTCGCCGATCGCGGCCGAAGGCGGCGACGCTTTGTGGGGCCTGCATACGCCTACGGGCGAGGCCATTTGTATTTCCCGCGGTATTACGGCTCATGCCGGATTGCTCTCCGACATGATCAAAAACTTCATACGTGCCGGATATGAGGAGTTTCCCGGTTTCAAACAAGGCGATATTTTCGAAAACAACGATCCTCACTACGGCGGCATCCACTCTCCGGACTTCGACATGTGCATGCCCATTTTGTACGAAGGTGAGATCATCGCCTGGGCTTCTGCGGTATCGCATGTGGCCGATGCCGGTTCGGTCACTCCCGGCTCGATCGGTTTCCTCAATCCCGACTGCTATTCCGACGGTATCCCTATTTCGATGGAGAAGGTTGGAGAGGGCGACCGCTTCTATCCCTGGTACGAAATGCGCATCAGGTCGCGGACTCGCACTCCCGACTTCGTGATGGGCGACGCGCGCGGCCGCCTAGCGGGGTGCATAACCATACGCGAGCGTCTCTACGAGGTGATCGCCAAGTACGGCCTCGAGTTCTTTCTCGAAGCCAGCAAAGAATACGTGGAGGACAGCCGCCGTTACGCGGTCGGCCGCGTCAAGACGCAGACGGTGCCCGGCCGCATCCGCAAATCGCAGTTCAAGGACTTAGCGATGAAAGGAAAGCGCGTGCTGATGGGTAAGCAAGACAAAGATTGCCTGTTCTCCTTGCCGATGGAGTTGCACATAAACGCCGACGCCAGCGTCTCTCTTTCCTTGGCGGGAGTCAGCGGTACGGTGCCGTTTGGCGAGAACATCAGCCCCACCGCGCTCAAATCCGGGTTGATGATGGGCTATTCCCACATCATCGGTTTTGACATGTTCAACTCCGGACCGATCGCTGCCTGGGATATAGAAATGCCGCCGGCCGGCTCCTGGGCCAATCCTTTCGAAAAGGACTTCCAAGCGGCTTCGGGCGTGGCCTGGGCCCCGGCAGTGACCTGGGTTTCCAACCTCTATGAAGTGTTCGGGCGTCTGTTTCAGATGCGCGGTTTCGTCGAAGAAATGGCCGCCGGATCGGCTACCATCATGACGGCCGAGTTTTCGGGTGTAAATCAGATGGGCGCTTACCTGGCCGGCCTTACTCTGGAGCAGGCCAGCAACGGGTCGCCGGCACGCGGCTATATGGATGGAGAGAACAGTGCCTGGTGCATCTATACGCCGGAGGCAGATTTCGGCAACGCCGAGATCGCCGAACTCTACTACCCCATCTTGTTCATCGGCCGTAACACCGAGCCCGATTCGGGTGGCTATGGACGCTTTCGTGGAGGCCTCGGGCACACGGCGGTGTGGATGATATACGGTACTCCCGGCCTGGAGTATCAGTGTGGCGATGCCGGTATGCGCTCGAAGATAATCGTCAATCACGGCATGTACGGGGCCTACCCCGTACCGCCCGACCGCCCGTCCTACGCTCATGACACCAACGTCAAGGAACTGATAGATGCTCAACAGCCCCTGGTCCACGGGCGCGGCCCCGCCGAAGCCTCGGAGATCAGCGAGCGGGTCAAGGCGCGAGAGATGGAGGTTGCCGCGATCGCGCCTTTTGTCACGCCGGAGCCCTTGCAGGACTACGACCTGATCGTGCATCCGATAGGCGGCGCTCAAGCGATGGGGGATCCGATCACACGCGATCTTAGCGCGGTCGAGTCGGATCTAAACAAGGGGTGGGTCAGCGAGCGCGTCGCGCGAGATCTGCACGGCGCTGTCTTCGAATGCAGGGACGGCGAGTATGTGGTGGATGAACAGGCCAGCCAAGCGCGGCGCGCGGAGATCCGCGAGCAAAGGAAATCGCGGGCACGCCCGTTTAGGCAATGGTGGAGTGAGGAGCGTGAGAAAGTGGCTCGCAAGGAGAATATGTCGACGGCGGTCACCGACATGTGGCGCAGTTCCATGGAGCTTTCGGACAAACACGCTGCGGAAATCAGGGCTTTCTGGTCCTTGCCCGATGACTTCACTTTCTAGGTTTTGGGGAGAACATGTATGGCTGAATTTCTGAAAGAAGACATCGAGAAACTCATCGACGGAGTGCTGCCTTGGCCGGCGGTGCAGGACATGCTCAAGTCGCCGAAAGACCCCGGCCGTTTCGACAAGTATGTGGAGATTTTGCAGAGCCGCGTAGACTGGAGCGAGACCATCTTGCTGCCGCTTACTCCGCAGTTATACATCGTGGCCAAGCAAGGGGAGCGTGTGGTCAAATGCGCTTGTGGCCAAGAGTTCGGCGACTACCGCGTCAACTGGAAGCTTTCGTCGCTGATCAACGTACGCGAAGACGAGGAGTCCTTGGCCGAAGTCTATCCTGGCCGCGACCTGCCCGATCCCACATGGATGCAGGTTCGCGAGTACATTTGCCCGGGTTGTGGTACGCAACTGGAAGTTGAAGCGGTTCCACGAGGCTGCCCGCCGGACTTCGAGTTCCTCCCCGATCTCGACGTGTTCTACCGCGAATGGTTGGGACGGCCGCTTCCCGATACTGTCGAATTCACCGATAAGACACTCGAGCTAATCGCCGAGTGGTCGAAGTGAGCGCATGATGGAGTTGCTCTGAGCGTGAGATGCAGGCGAAGGGAAGACGCGAGGTTGCTGGAAAGCGCGAGGTTGCCGGGTGTATGCCGCGATGTTGTCGAGGCGGACGCGTGACGTCGTTGCAGCGGAGTGTCGCAGACGGGTTGCAGTGATGCCGTCGAGGGGAAGACCATGAACGCAGCATTGGAAAACGTATCGGTCGTAGACTTGACCCGCCGCTTTTGGTCTTCGCTGGCAGCGGCCTTGCTGGGAGATTTTGGAGCTTCGGTCGTCAAGGTCGAAGGCGCGGATGATGAAGCCGGGTGTTTGCTTGATGAAAGCGGCGGCGGCGAAGACGCCGCTTGGAACTACCGTTACGATCTTGCCAACCGTAACAAGCTAAGCCTGAGTTTAGACTTCAACAGCGGCGAAGGCCGGGCGGTGCTGCGCCGCTTGGTCGAGAAGTCGGATGTGCTGATCAGCGACCGCGACCCGGCCGAACTCGAAGGGCTTGGGCTGGACCGTGATTGGATGAAGGCGGCCAATCCGTCGTTGATCTACACCCGTGCCACTGGTTTCGGTCCCGAAGGCCCCGACAGCGGCTTGCCTGCCATCGACGAGTTGGCGGCGGCGCGTGCCGGCATGATGCCGATACTCGGCCAGCCCGGCCAGCCCCCTGTGTACCCGGGGCACGGGCAGATGTATGCCACGGTGATGCTCGCCTTCGCGACGGTTACGGCGTTGTTTCATCGCGACAAGAGCGGAGAGGGGCAGGAAGTGAATGCCTCGTTGCTAGGCGGTAACATGTACGGTGCGAGTCTGGACCTGCAGGCTTTCTTGGCTATCGGTGGGGAGCGCTTCCTCCATCCGGTTTCTCGTCTGGACGCCGGTAACCCGATGAGCGGAGTACTTTACCCGGCTTCCGATGGTTTGTGGATAACGCTGACGATGCCCGATACCGATCGATGGTGGCCGGCACTGGCGGAGATCGTGGGCTTGGACGCCGGTGACCCGCGCTTCGACAGTCACGACAAGCGCTGCGGCGAAGGCCGTCTGGAGTTGCTACAGCTCTTGGATGAGGCTTTCCGCAAGCATCCTTCCTCGTATTGGCGTGAGGTCTTTGCCGAGCGGCAAATGTCGGCCGACGTGATCGAGGACTATAACTACCCGGCCAATGACGACTCGGCGCGCGATAACCGTTACCTTCTCGATCTCGTCGATCCCAGCCTCGGCCCGCTGAGTATGTTGGGATTCCCCATCTTCATGACCGGAACCCCTGCACGTCTATCGCGTACCGCTCCGCGCAAAGGACAGCATTCGGCGCAGGTCTTGCGTGATATCGCCGGTTACGGTGAGACCGAGATCGCGGCAATGGAGCAGGCAGGAGTGTTGCGGTGATGGCGAGTCGAATCGTGGCTTCCGGCTTGGCTTCGGCACTTCTAGCCTGCATTATGCATGAAACCTCGTCGTGAGAGTCGCAAGCGTCTGCCGGACCGGCCCAAGTGTAGCGGGGGAAGAGCACGCGCCGCGATGGCGGGCGATTGCCGTTGGCAGCAAAGCTTACATGCATAGTGCAGCTTAGCGGAGTGAGGTGCTGATCGTTATGGCTGGAGCATTGGAAGGAATAAGGGTCGTAGACTTGACCATGTGGTTTCAAGGACCGGTGGCGGGCCAGCACCTAGCCGACCTGGGAGCCGAGGTCATCCATTTCGAGAGTCCCAAAGGCGGGGATCTCGGCCGCGGTGTACGCAGCATCAAGGCTTTGCCGGTGGGTGATTGGAACCAGTATTTCCTGGTCATTAACCGCAACAAGAAGAGCATGGCGGTAGATCTCAACAAGCCCGAGGGGCGTGAGATCATGCATCGCTTGGTTGCTGAGTCGGACGTCTTCTTGACCAATCTCAGCACCAAGGCTCTCGCCAAGTGGGGCTGCAGCTACGAAGAGCTTGCGGCCGTCAATCCCCGCTTGATCTACGCCATGGGCAGCGGTTACGGACCGTATGGGCGCATCACCAAGCCCTCATTCGATCTCACCGTGCAGGCTTTGATCGGCGTGATGACACGGCAAGGCGAACCCGGACAGCCGCCCATTTATCTGGGCATGGGTTCCGGCGATGCGATGGGCGGCATGATGGCGGCTCTTGGTATCATGCTCGCGCTGTACGCGCGTGAGAAAAGCGGGCGCGGGCAGTTTCTGGATGCATCCTTGTACGGCGCGCAGCTTTTTATGGCGGCGCCCACTTTCCAGGCTTTCCTGGCGACGGGTGATCAAAGCTGGGCTAGGCAGCGTTCGCGCCTTAGCCCGCTCAATCCCTTGTGGAACACCTATCAAGCGAGCGACGGTTGGATGTTCTTGTGCGAGGCCAACGACGACGATAGTTGGCAGCGTTTGGCCGCGACCTTGGGCGCGGGCGGGATCGGCACCGACCCGCGCTTCGACAGCACTGATAAACGCCGCAACGGGGCGGCAGTGCTGGTAGCTGAACTCGACAAGATAATGGTCGGGCGCAGTGTCGAGCAATGGATGGAGATCTGGCGCGAGGCCGGAATTCGTTCGGCGCCGGTCGGTAATCTGGCCGGGTTGGCCGAAGACCCCCAAGCCTGGGCCAACGACTATTTTGTCAAGATCCACTGCGACGAGGTAAACCGCGAGGTTACGGTTCGTGGCCTGCCGGTGGGGTTCGAGAAGACGCCGGGCGAGGTCAAGACTCTCGGCCCGGAGCTTGGGCAGGATACCGAACTGATCTTGGCCGACACGCTCGGTTATTCTTGGGATGCCATCGGCGAACTCAAGGAGTGTGGAGCGATACTCTGATCGACGCCATGACTGCGAACGAGGACAGCAAAACACGCACGGCATCCGGGCCGCTAGACGGCGTCCGGGTCCTCGATATGGCTACTATGCTGGCGGGCCCCTACGCTGCGACTTTGCTCGGTGACCTTGGTGCCGACGTCATAAAAATAGAGTCTCATTACGGAGATGATAGCCGTCACTTGGGCCCCGAGCGTCAAGGCGAGCGCTCGGCCTTCTTGAGTATCAATCGCAACAAACGCAGCCTAGTTCTAGATCTGCGTTTGGAGGAGGCACAGGAGGTGTTCCATCGCCTGCTGGCCGGCATTGACGTTCTCATCACCAACGTGCGCGAACCCGCGCTGTCTCGCTTGGGTATGAGCTATGAGCAGGTTCGCGAACATCGTGAGGATATCATTTGGATCGGAGTCACCGCCTTCGGTCCCGACGGCCCCTACGCGGGGAGGCCGGGCATCGACTTCTTGGCGCAGGGATACGCGGGCCTGATTGCGTTGACCGGGCATCCCGGAGACCCGCCGGTGAGAATGACGGTGCCCATGGTCGATACGCTGACCTCCGCGCTGGTGGCCAATGGAGCTTTGGCGGCGCTGCGAGCCCGCGATAGCAGCGGCTGCGGCCAACGTGTGGATGTGTGTTTGCTCGATGCGCTCATTCACGCGCAATGCAGCACTCTGGGCGCTTACAACATCATCGGCGAGGTGGTGCCGCGGACCGGTAACCGCAGCCAGTACTTTTCTCCTTCAGGAATCTGGACCTGCCGCGACGGCAAGTCGATTGTCATCACCTGTCCGTCCGATAAGTTTTTCAAGAATTTGTGTGCTGCTCTCGATGTCGAATGGGACCGGGAAGAACGCTTCGCAACCATACAGGACCGTCTCGACAATGAAGATGCACTCGACGCTGGTCTGGCCCGGCGCTGTGCGGAGTTCTCGCGCGACGAATTGCTGGACAAGCTGATCGCGGCCGACGTGCTTTCAGCGCCGATAAACGAGGTCCCCGAGGTCGCAACCGACCCCCAGGTTCGACACAACGGCATGCTAGTTTCCACCGAGCACGCCAAACTCGGAAGCATCGAAGTAACCGGGCCTCCTATTCACTTTAGCGCCACACCGGCGAGCGTTCGCTTGAGCCCTCCGGTTCACGGCGAACACAGCCGCGAAGTGCTCCGAGAACTGGGTTATTCGGATGCTGAAACCGAAACGATGATCGCCGGGAAAGTTGTCGCCGCTGCCTTGGGCGGCGGCTGATCCCCGCGCCGCCGCCGATGCTGCGGTCGAGTTCATGGCTGGGAGTTGCGCCACATCTGCTGCTGCGGCTGTGATCGTGGCTGGAATCTGTGTATCCAGCGATGTCCCGGTGTGATCGAGACTCGGCGCCGGGATTCGGATTCTCGACCTGTTAGCAAAGCTCAGTCGACCGCGCCGGTTTTTCTGAGTTTTTGAATCTCGTCTTCGCTATATCCAAACGAGGCTAGGACTTCGTCGGTATGCTGGCCGACGTTGGGAGCCATGGTCGGAGTGACTTTTTCCTGCCCTTCGATCCAGAACGGTGAGTTGACGGTCAGCAAGCCGTTGGCCCCCGGGCCTTGGAGTTCGACGAAAACGTCATTGGCCTTCATCTGCTCGTCGCCGGCAAGCTCCTCTGTGCGTGCTATTTCACCGAAGGTGACTCCGTGGGCGCTCATGCGGGTACGCCAATAGGAGAAATCCTGCGTCGCGAAGACCTCGTCCAGAATTCCTATGAGTTCCGCCACATGCTCGCGCCGCCTGCTACGGTCGCTGAAGCGCTCGTCGGCAAGCAGGTCGGGGCGGTCGATAGCCTTGGTGAAATCCCCCCAGTCCTTTTCCTCCTGCACCATGGCCAGCACGAACCAACGGTCGTCGCGGCAGCGGTACATATTGACCAACGCGTTGGGCATCTCTGCGTGCGTCGTCCGCTGAAAAGGTGGTGCTCCGCACAAGGAGGCCTGCATGGCAATGCCGTTGGCCCAAACTCCGTTGGCCATCAAGGAAGAAGTAACCCGGGTACCTTTGCCGTGGCGCTCCCGGTCGTAGAGCGCCGCCATGGTGGCACCGAACAAAGACATGGTGCTGGCGTAGTCGCCCATAGCCGGCATGGGGTAGCCGGGTTCCGCACCGCGTGAACGAATCGCGTCCATCAGCCCCGAGCGTGCCCACCAAGCGGTGGCATCGTACCCGGGTTTATTGACCTCATCGCCGAAGTCGCCGTATCCCGTGGCGTGGGTGTAAATCAGCCGGTCGTTGATTTGCCGTACACGCGCGTAGTCGAGTTCGAGCCTCTCTAGTACTGCGGGGGGAAAATTGGTGAGGAATACGTCGGCCTCGGCTATCATCTTGAGCAACACGGCCTTCCCTTGTTCGGATTTGAGGTTTATGGCTATGCTCTTTTTGTTGCGCGAAGTCAGGATCCAACAGTAGAAATGTTCACTCGGCGGCAATGGCGGCACCATCGACAAGTAGCGATAGGGATCGCCCATCCCGGGTGCCTCTATCTTGATGATCTCGGCTCCGAAATCGCTCATCACCGTTGCTACCGCAGGGGCGAACACGAAAGTGCCGACATCGAGTACTCTGATACCGTCAAGGATTCTCGGTTTATCGCTCATCCTTGCTTCTAATGTGCGTGCCCGCCCCGTTGCAAGCTGCCGGGCTATACTTTCGGTGAGGAACGCCGCTAAAGAATGCTCCCGCCCATAATGTAGGCTAATTGCTCGGGATCTCCGGCTGCAGGGTGAAGTAGAACGTGGCCCCGCAGTTTTCGGCTGATTCCGCCCATATACGGCCGCCGTGCCGCTCGACGGCGCGATGGACCGTGGCCAGGCCGATGCCCAGGCCGGCGATATTACTGCGCGGGTGCAGGCGGGAGAACGGGCTGAACAACTGGCCGGCGTGGTCCATGTTGAAACCGATTCCGTTGTCGCGGACGTAGTATAGCGGGCTCCCGTTGTGATTGTTTACGCCGAACTCGATCTTGGCGGGGTCCGCTTCACCCGTGAATTTCCATGCGTTCTCGATCAGGTTCTGTAGTACGGCGCGGAGGAGAACGGCATCGCCGAACGCGGTTACATCCTCGGCGATCGACCACTCGACCCGCCGGAGGGGTTGGATATTTTGGGACTCGGCGGCAAGCGAGGCCACCATCGCGCTGAGATTCACACTTTCGCAGTCCAGAGACGATCGCGACATTTGGGCGAGTGATAGTAAAGAATCTATCATCGCACTCATTTTTTCCGTTTCCGAGTGGACCTTGGCTATGTAGCGCTGAGCGTCGGAGTTCAGTTCGCCGCCGAAATCTTCTTTCAGGGCTTGGCTAAAGCCGTGAATACTGCGCAAGGGTGCCCTTAGATCGTGGGATACTGTGTAGCTGAAGGATTCCAATTCCTTGACCGTATGTTCGAGTTCGAAGGCTTTGGCCTCTAACTCGGCGGTCTTCGATTCGAGTTCGAGAGTGCGCTTACCGACCATTTCTTCGAGTCGTGCGTTCAACCGCTGCAGTTCGCTTTCCGCACGCTTGCGGGCCAGTTCTTCCTGACCGGACGCCAGGCGGGTTCGGTCAAGTTCGTAGGCTATGTAGATGGTTGCTGTGAACATCAGCATCTCGACGATAAAAACCGGAGAACCGAGCCACTGCGTTAGCGATCCGGCTACCAGATATTGGTTCGCCGTCACAGTAACTATCGCTGCAGCGACGCTGAGTGTCTGATAGCTAGCACCCCAGGGGAGCAACCCCGCGCAGGAAGCCGTGAAGCCGAGGTTGAACACAGTAGTGGTGTCCGTGCGTCCTGCGACCACCCCCGCTGCCGCTACTAATACGCATTGCACGACGATCCCGCATAACGTGATTTGGCGCAGTCCTTTGATAGTGGCCAAAGACGTCATGGTCAGCGCCAGCATCGCCACTTGCAGCAATCCACCACAGGCAAGTATGAAATACTCGATGCTTTCCAGCCGGGGCGAAGGAAGCAGCGTAGTGAGCGCGAAGACCGCAACACCAAACAGGATCAGGAAAATTCCCGTCCGGGTGCGCTTGAGCATCACCGGTTGCCAGCGACGGTCTACATAGCGGCGCAACTCACGATAGTCTTTGCCGGACACGCTGGGTTCGTTCGT
>JAJRWY010000003.1 GCA_024276575.1 Candidatus Binatota bacterium | reverse complement strand
CCATCGCCAGACTACGACCTCTGAATGCTACCGCCCGCCATCGCCATCGCCAGACTACGACCTCTGAATGCCGTCGCCCGCCATCGCCAGGCTTACAAGGCCTGAGTCCTACCGCCTGCGATCTCCATCCCTAGCCTACGATGCCTGGGATGCGGTGAACTCCAGAATACGATCGATGGTGTCGAGGTTTTCCAGGGTTACGTCCATGGGACTCAGTTCGAAACCGCAACTCTCCTCGATAAAAGCAATGAGCAAGACCAGCGCGGTCGAGTCGATGACACCGGAGCTGAACAACTCACTGCTGTCTTCCACGTCTGCGGTATCCACCCCGAGTTCTTCACTCAAAAATTTCTTCAGATCCTCGCTACTAAGTGCCATCGCTCTTGCTTTCTTCCACCTTTACTCGAATGTAGCGCTCGTTGCTCGCCGCTGGCCGTTTAGCGCTCGGCGCTAGGCCCCGGCACTTGTCAATCTTCGTTCCCACCCTGCTTGGACGCCGAGATGATGCGAGGGCGGACGAGTTTCCCGGTCGCACCGCGCGGCATATCTCCCGGCCACAGATGAAAGCAGGCGGGAACCATGTATGCCGGCATGTTCGCACGGCAATGCTTGGCCAGGGCCCGCTCATCGAAATCGCATCCCGCCCGCAGCGCCACGGCGGCATGTATAGTCTGCCCGCCTTCTTCATCGGCAACGCCGAAAGCAACCGCATCGACGACATCTTCGGCCTTGTACAACGCGTCTTCGACCTCAGTGGGACTCACCCTGATTCCGCGGACTTTGATCAGCGAGTCGTTGCGAGCGACGAACCAGAGGAATCCGTCCTCGTCGATACGAACGATGTCGCCACTGTAACACACCTTCTCGTCGCCAATAAGGTGCGCCAACTGCGGACAGGGCTTTATCTTGGCTGCGCTAGCCGCCTCGTCGTTCCAGTAACCCAGGCTCACCAGCGGGCCCCGGTGCAGCAACTCGCCCTGCTCTCCGGGCCCGCACAGGCCCTTTTCCTCGTCGATCACGAAAACCTCGGCATCGGGGACGGCCTTGCCCATCGACCCCATCTTCTCGCTAAACAGCTCCGGGGGAAGGTAGGTGGAGCGGAAAGCTTCGGTAAGTCCGTACATCAAGTAGATATCAACGCCCGGAAAGACCTCGGGCATAGCCTCTAAAACGTTGCTCGGAATCGCTCCGCCGGAATTGGTGATGTAGCGTAAATCGGGAAGCGCAGTGCGAGCGTGCATGAGGAAGTTGACCAGCCGCGTCCAGGCCGGCGCCACCATCGCCAGGCCGCTGACTTTCTTCTCCACCAGCGTCTTCACCAGTTCGGCTTCCATCGCCACCGCGTGAAGCACCACGGTAGCGCCCACCAAGAAGGCTGTGGTCAACTGGTTGAGACCGTAGTCGAAACAAAGCTGCAAATAAGATGCTATGCGGTCATCACTGCGATTGTCCAGATAGGAAGCAACGCTGCGGGCACCTTGCAGCAGGTTGGCGTTAGACAGCATCACCCCCTTGGGCTTGCCGGTGGAACCCGAGGTATACAAGATTGCCGCTAGGTCGCTGCCGGTTGCCGTCAACTCGGGAAGCGAACTGCCATCCACGGGAGCGGCCTCTAGGGTCCAAATCCATTCATCAAAGATGAGTCCGGCCTCATCGGCCACGGGACGTGGCCCCGCGACGAACACCTCGCGGTCGCCCGCGCCGGCGTGCGGCTCCAAGACTCCGACCCCGCGATCACCGGCGCCACAACGTGGCTTCAAATCCGAAGGCTGGAGCTTCGATGGCCCGGAGTGCGGCTGCTGCGAATCACTTTCGCCGGCGCTCCCCACCCCCGTTCCGGCCGCTGAACTGCCCTTGGTGACGACGCAGGACAGTGACGGCGGAAGGGCGCTGGGACGGGTTTTGTGCAAACGCGCTGCATCGGTGATCAGTGCGCGCGCCGAACAGTTGTCGATAATGTAAAAAATCTGTTCGAGTGTGGATTGGGAGTAGACGTTTACGAAAACGGCGCCGAGCCGGGCGGCGGCAAAAACGGCGGCAATCTCTTCGGCTGACTTACGCAGATTGACGACCACCCGGTCACCACGCTGCACACCGCGCCGAGCCAGCAAGGCGGCCAAGCGCCCGGCCTCGGCAGCAAGCTCGCCATAGGAAATCTCACGCTCGCCGTCGACGATCGCAATGTCCTGCGGCCGTGAGACGGCGTTGATTCCCAACAAGTCGTATACGGTAAATGGAAACAAGTTGTGCTTTCGTCCTCGCCTGCAGCGTTCTAACTTGTCAGGCTAACGGAGAATGCGCCGCAACACTAGATCGCCGGCCGCAACCACCGGCTATGGTCATGCCTCGAGCATGCCTCAATCGTAACGTGATGGAGGCGCGATGGTGGTGCGATCGTGGTGTGATCGCGGCGTGATCGCGGTGTGATCGCAGCGTAATCGTGGTGTGATCGCGGTGTAATAATGATGAGGTTTCACGAATAATGCAGGCTGAGTCCGCCCAGGGGCCGCCGTGGCCGGCAGCTTTGGCGGTTGCCGCCGCCACGCTCGCTTTGTTCTCCTACACTAGCGCCCCCGATCTTACTTTGGTGGATTCCGGCGAACTCGCTCTTGCCGCCGCGGGCGGAGGCGTGGCCCATCCCCCAGGGTTCCCTCTCTACCTCATCGTAGGAGGGATTTTCACACACCTCGCCGCCGCCTTCGCTGCCCTTTTTGGCCTTGCAAGCGCCGGTGCGGACAACATGAGCCCGGTACGGGCCCTGAATCTGATGTCCGCTTTTTTCGGTGCGCTCACCACCGGCCTTATCTTTACCGTATGCGATCGTAGCATCGTCCTCCTGGCTCGAAACGGCGGGGCTGCAAACTGCGGGGACGGCGACCGGAAATTGCGCCTGCTCGCGGCGCTGTTCGCAGCCTTGACGCTGGCGAGTTCCCGCAAGATGTGGTTCTGGAGCGGCCTGGCCGAGGTCTATACCCTCGGGACCGCGCTGATGTCGGCGGCTTGGCTCTGCTCGTTACTATGGGTCCAACGCTGCAAAGCCGTCGGCGACGACCATCGCTGGCTGCTGGCCGCAATCGCGTTTGCCTCACTGGGCGTGGCCAATCACCACGCCACCGCCGTTTTGATTGCACCCGGGCTGGCGCTCACGGTGCTGATAGTCAAACCCGGCCTGCTGCTGGAGAGCAGGTTCTTGGCCAAACTGGCGATCGTCTCTTTGTGCGGCCCGGCTTTGTACGCATGGCTGCCGGTGGCCGCACGGGGCGACAACGGTCTGGGCTGGGGAGGCGTAGATTCCTTCTCCACCCTGTTACGCCACATAGCGGGCTGGCAATACCGCGCGCAGGTCAGCTCCGATGCGTCAATGTCGCTCGAGCTGGCATCAGAGTTCGTCCGTTCCCTGGTCCTCGACTGCGGAATTCCCGCAACGCTGCTGGTGGCGGCGCTTGCGTTGCTGCAAATCCCGGCACTGCGACAATTCGTATTGCGCAAAGAGAACCCGGCCGTGAAAGCGGCTTGGCGTATCAGCGCCGCGGTGCTGGCGTTGCCGCTCACTCTGCTCCTATTCAACCTAGCACTGGTGATGATCTATTTCGTCGGCGCCGAAGACCGTAGTTCCTACGAACTTCCTGCGGCGCTGGCTTTGTGCGTACTGGCCGGTTGCGGAGCCGCCGGTAGCGCCAGCCTATGGTTTGATCGCGTTTCGACAGGCCGAGGCCACAACCCGGCCCGCCTTGCCCTGGCCCTTGTGCTGCTGGCTTCGACCACTGCCAATCTGTGGCGCAACTTCGACTACTGCAACATGCGCGAAGAACACTCGGCACGACTGCTGGTGCAAGAAAGCTTGGACCCCCTGCCCCGCGGAAGCTTGGTGTTCAGTTCGGAATGGAACTTCTACGCCCCCTACCTCTACATGAGGCACATCGAGGGCTACCGTCCGGACATAAGCGTGGTGGACCTGTTGCTACTGCGGCGTTTCTGGTACGCAGACTATCTGGACAGACACTTCCCCTCGCTCATCGAACCCGTACGAGCCGAATTCGAAACGTTCCGTGAGCAAGTAAACCGCTTCGACCGCGGACTGGCATACGACGATGCCGAAATCGCCGCAGCTTACGAGGCCCTGCTAAAAGCCATGGTGATTTCCACACTGGGCGTCCCGGCCGGCGACGAGACCGGCACGCAAGCACCGAGGTCTTCGCCAGCGCAAGGGGCAGGCGCCTTCATTGATTTTACGTCGCTGAAACGCGCTCAAGAGCGGTCATGGGTACGAAGCTTCTCCGCCCAACCTAGCGGTATGCTCGTGCGGTTGAGCCGGCGCGAAGCCACAAGCTCAGTCACGCGCAAAGCGGTGGAACCCAAGAACCGCCGCAACCTCGCCTATCTCCAGCACCGCTTCGGAGGCGTTGAAGCGCTGCGTGATCCGCGCACGATAGACCCAACCTCACTGCGTTACTGGAAAGTCTACTCGGCCTATCTCGATCCGGTAAAGGCCTCGTTGCTCACCGCCATGCTAAACGGGCAAGAAGCACGAGCCGCCGAACTCGCGCAAAGTTACAGCAGATGGTTCCCCGGCACCGCTTTCGTGACGGAGTCGCTCAGGCAACGCACGAACTCCAGGCCCCTGAGCCGAATCCCCACCGGCGAACAGTAGACGCCGCTGGCAAAACAACTCGCCACCGGCAATGCGGACGCGCGCGGGCGTTCGCGCCGTCACAAAATCTCAGCCGCCGAGCGGTGCGGCCTTCTCTCGAGATCCCATCATGTGCGCCCTGAATTCCTTGGTGTAAACCCACTCTTCCCAACTACGGCCGTCAGGCGCGGAAGCTTCGAGAGAAAACGGCAAATCGACGATGCTTCCCGCTTCCTTCATGGATGCCAACGCCGCAAAAGCGGCGCGCACTATCGCCGATTGCTCCTCGCGGTTGCCCGGGCGGCCGGTTTCGTTACCCATCGGGTAGTTGACGAAAGCGGCGCGCGGCGGCCGCACTTGCGCGGTGATGTCACGCCCCACCGACATGGTCAGGGTCGCGATGCCCTGCTCCTCGGCCGCCCTGGCTAACAGACCCACGGTCTGATGACACACCGGTCAAGCCGGTACGATGTAGAAAAGATCAACGTCCTGGGCACGGACCACCTCAAGCACCGCCGGAATGAGTTCCTCGTTAACACGGCGTTGCGAGTATATCCCGCCCATAAATGTGACCGCGCGCGGCGCAAGCTCGCCGATCTCACCGGACGCGGCCATCTCACGAAGTGGATCTAGGGGGAACACGCAATTGGGATCTTTAGCTGCCTCACCGATAGGATAGCCGAAATGAGCCACACGTAGGCTCGCAGTGTCACAATCGCTGTCGATGACACGAATCGAGGTGTCGTCCTTGAAGTGAAAGGGTTCCTGCCCCTCGGCGTAGATACCGCCCGAAGACGCGAGGGCGACGCGGCACTCGGAAAGTTTCTTGTCCAAGGGCGTCCACGGCACCGGCTCCGAGCGCTTGTCGCACCAGCGATAGGGCGGCGAAGGATGGTAAAGCTCACGGGTTCTCGCAATGTAATCTACAGGCATAGAAAAAACCTAGCAGGACACGAACGCCAAAGGTAGGCGCCGCCCCTCACAAAGTCCCGCCCAGGCTGCGCAAGAACTCGTCACTGCGCGCAGTCGGACCCCGCGAGCCCTCGGGGAGAACCGCAGCGTAAAAGTCCGTCGCCCCCGCGCCGGCAATGCGGCGCAAGCCCGCCTGGACTTCTTCCTCGCTGCCGATAAGGGCGATATCCGCGGGTCCTTCGAGCCCTTCGGCATCCAGACAGGAGCGGTACACGGGCAGGTGGCCGTACTGTACCAGCACTTTGCCGGCATATTCACGGACTTCGTCGGCCTTGTCCGTAACGCAAACCGGCAAGGAAACAACCACACGGGGCGTCTTTCTCCCGGCCTTTTCCGCAGCGGCGGCGAGCCGCGGTACCACGGTGTTTTCTACATACTTCGGGCCGCACATCCAGGTAAGGGTGCCGTCGCACAAAGCGCCACAGAGGTCGAGCATCTTCGGCATCAAGGCTCCTATCAGTATCGGAACCCCGGAGCCGCCCGGGACCGTCAGCGGCGCGTTCACGCTGTATGCCTTACCCGAATAAGAGCAATTGCCCTCGTTGAGCAGGCTGCTCATCACCGTCACGTAGTCGCGCATATGGGCGATCGGCTTGCTGTACTCGAGTCCGAACATGGTTTCGATCACGACTTGGTGGCTGCGTCCTATGCCCAGCGCCAAGCGTCCACCGCTCGCAGCTTGCACCGTGGCTGCCTGTTGGGCCAGCGCATGGGGGTGGCGCGGATACGTGGGAACTACGGCGGTGCCGAGTTCGATGCGGCTGGTTTCTTTCGCGGCCAGCGCCAGCAAGGTCAGCGCATCGATACCGAAAATGTGCGGGCGCCACACCGACGAAAACCCGTCCACTTCGGCCTTCACGATGCCGGCGACCGCCTCGTCGAGAGTTTCCTTGTCATGACCCGTAAGGGTTATGCCGATTCGCATCAAACATGTTCTCCTTATTCTCGAGCGGAGGCCGGGCGCCACAGTCCAAAGCTAGCGCGCCGAGCCATCGCCATCGCCGTAGCCGTAGCCGTAGCCGCGGAAACATGTGCGATTTCGCAAAAGCTTTTGACCGGCGCAGGCTTCGATTCACATACCGACTCCGGCCGGCACCACACTCCGCACCCGGCAATACAGCAGTAGAATACGAAACGCGTGATAAGGGCAACGTGCGCAACCGCGTGACATCCCGGGTGCCGTCTCCCGCCGGTCAAGCAGATGCGAAACGCGCGATACAGCTCCGTCTCTCGCCGGTCAAGCAGATGTGAAAACGCGTGATATGGAAACATGCGCTACCGCGGAAACGTAGCAGCGATGACCCATCAGAGAAACGGCCGCGCAAGCGCTTGCCGGCCTCAACGTGAGTTCCAGGCCGTCCGGAGCCGAAAGCTTGCGGCGCAGCGCGGCATGAAAAAGTTGGCCCCCGCCCTTTGGCTGAACCGGGCATGTCGGTTACAAAGTCGCTGTGCGACCCGGTATCGACCCTCATGGTAAAGGCCCGGCGCCGGCATGGCAACAAAGAGCAGGAGTCTTCGATGAGCGAGATAATCTTTCACCAGTATGCGATGTCCCCCTTTTCGGAGAAGGTGCGCAAGATCTTCGCCCTGAAGGATATCGCCTATCGCTCGGTGGATCAGCCGGCCTGGATGCCCAAGCCCCATCTTACCCCGCTCACCGGCGGCTACCGGCGAATCCCCGTCCTGCAAATTGGCGCCGACATCTACTGCGACAGCGTACTGATAATTCGCAAACTCGACGAGCTGGCACCCGAGCCCTCGATCTACCCCGACGGCAACGCGCTGGCGGCCGAAGGCTTGGCGGCCTGGGCCGACAAACACTTGTTCCTGGCTGCGGTACCACTGGTATTTCTTGCCATGGCCGATGTGATGCCCAAGGAGCTGTTCGAAGACCGCCGGCGCATGTTCCCGCAACTGAGTCTCGAAGCCCTGAAAGCCGCCGAGCCCGGCGCTCGCGGGACCATGCGCTCGCATCTGGCAATGCTCGAAGACTGCCTCTCGAGCCGCCCCTTCCTGCTCGGACCGCAGTTCAGTGTCGCCGACGCCGCGGTTTTCCATTGCCTGTGGTTCGCGCGCAACGACCCGCGCTTCGCCGATCAACTACAAGCCTTCACTTCGCTGCAGAGCTGGTTTTCCAGAGTTGAAGGCATGGGGCAAGGGCGCGGGGAAGCAATGGACCCGGACGCCGCGTTAGAAGCCGCCGGCAGCAAAGAACCGTTGACCCGGCCGCACAGCGACCCCTTGGACCCCAACGGACTGGAGCCAGGCATCGAGCTGAGTATTTCGGCCGAAGATCTTCCGGCTGACAAGTTCAAGGGCGTACTGTTGTCGGCCTCCGAACACGAGGTGGTGATCATGCGCGAGGACCCGCAACTCGGACGCTTGGCGGTCCATTTCCCGCGCGCGGGCTACCTGCTCCACCTCGAAGCCTGAAGCTGCAACCGTATCGGTACGGCGGCTCTCAGCGCTGCGCCTTGATGAACGATCCGATGTCGTCACCGAGGATTTCACGGCGGGTCGAGTCGCGCTTGCGGTTGGGTCCGAACGAGTAGACGAAAACCACCCGCGGTTTACCGTCTTCAGCACAGCGGTCGCGGATCCAATACGGCGCGTTACATGGGTCCAAGAAGAACCGGGCTCTTTCTTCGGGCACCCCTTTTCTCACCAAGCTCGCGAAAACGCCCTTGTACAACTCCGGCATCCCGTACTTGCGCTCGTAAGAGTAAATGCGCTTGTGCCGATTGCAGGAGGTGGCGTACTTGTGGTGATCCCGCTTCGCAATCGCCATGAAATCGGCGCTTAGTGAAGCAACCTCAAGGCGGGCCTGCGCCAGTTTTTCCGGTGATCCGCTGTTCCATGCACGCATGCCTGAAGCCGTTCCGACCCCTAGCAGCAGTAGTAGCGCCCAGGTCGACGACACCGGCAGTCTGCGGGCTCCGGCTTTGATAAACGCCGCATCATCGCCGGCCTCATCCCGCATCGCGGCTAGTCCGCAGAAAGCGAAAGCCAGCCCCATCATCAGTTCCGCAGTCTCCCCCGTATAGTCGAGAGCATAGAAGTAGTAGAATACGAAAGTGGTCAAGAAAGCGGGAATGAAGTGAAGGGGCGGGGCCACGATCAAGAAACGACGTAGCAACTTCTCCGAAAAGCGCGGCACCGCGAGCAGCGGCAGCAATACTCCGTAACCGAGTAAGATAGTGCGTACTGTAAACTTGCGAGCGGTGGTGCCGAAGACGTTGTGAATGTTCAGCTCCTGCTGAAAGTTATCCTCCAGAAAATAAGTCGGGGGGCGGTAGCCTATCACCCTTTGGGCCCAGGAAATCTCCTCGCCCGCGACTAGGAAACAAAACAGGGAAACGCCGAGAAGAAACCAGGGGAACCGCCGGCAAACGCGGTATTGCCGCCAAGCCGCCACCGCGAACAGAATCGAAGCCAGGAAGAAAGCCCAGAAAGTTCCCCACTCCAGGTATTCATCTTCTTGAACGGTCAGATAGTAGAGGTCGGGATAAAAAGTACTCAGAAAATACGCCCAGGCCAGCCACAGCAATATGAGCACGTTGGCAGCCACAGTGGTGCGCCCGTCAAGATCAAGTAACTTATTAGCCATCTAACACACTACTCCCGCTACAGCATTGCACAGGATCCCCTACCTTTTCGTGGACGGCAGCGAAACCGCGCCGCGCCGAATCCCCCGGAATCCCATGGGCAACGCGGTCAAGTATACAGCGCAACGCATTCCTTCGCACTGCCCGCACGGTCCTGCAGTCCTGCATTATTCAGGAAAGCTCCGACGCGGGGCTCGGCACTACGATGAGACCGGTCTAGCAGGCGCTTGCCACTATCGTGACGAGATTACGCTAAACATGCAGATTAGCCGTAAAGTAGCGCGAACCCCCGTCCCTCGCGATAACGCTCGGTGCCCGAATAGGCCAAGTCCACGACTTGCTCGAAACCGGCACCCGCCACCAAAGCCTCGCGTACCGCCGGGATGCCGGTAAGCAAATCTATCGCCGGGACGTCGCTGCGAAACTCGTAGGCTTCACTGCGCCACTCGAAATCGCTGGGGTACAGGGTAATGAGCGCGTGGAGCAACGCAAGGCCGGCCTTGTAGGGCTCGAAGACACCACGGTCCCTGACATGCAGTTGCACGGCACCGCAGGCAATGCCTGCAAACTTATGGAAAGCGGGCTGTATAGTGCAGGGCCTGAAGACGACGCCGGCCAAGCCGTAGTCGCCGAGCTTGGCCGCCAGTGCGGTCCCGTCGACATAGGGCGCACCGATTAGTTCAAAAGGCCGCGTGGTACCGCGGCCTTCCGATAGCTTGGTAGCTTCGAGCAAGCACATGCCGGGATAGACCAGGGCGGTATCGAGCGTGGGCATGTTCGGCGACGGCATCACCCACGGCAGCCCCGTCGCATCGAAATAATCACCGCGACGCCAGCCCTCACAAGGTAAGACCTCGAGTTCGCAGTCGAGTCCAAAAGTATCTCGATACAAACGGGCCAGCTCACCTACGGTCATGCCATGGCGCTGCGGGACCGGATACAGCGCACAAAAGTTCTCCAATCCGGCTTCGAGGCCCCCACCTTCCACTTGCTCACCGCCGATGGGATTGGGACGGTCGAGAACCAGCACCTTCACGCCGGCTGCAGCTGCGGCTTTCATGCACAAAGCCATGGTCGCTGCGTAGGTATAGTAACGGGAACCCACGTCCTGCACGTCAAAAACCAAGACGTCTATTTCAGCGAGATGTTCGGGCTTGGGGGAGAGTGACTCGAAACTGTCGCCGTAGAGGCTGGCCTCGGGAAGGCCCGTGGCCGCATCGTGCGAATCCCCCACCCGCACCATGTCCTGCGCGGCAGCGCGCACCCCGTGCTCGGGTCCGAACAGCAAGCGCAGGTCGATGTCCGGATGCGCAAACATCAAATCTACGCCGTGGCGAAGCCGATGGTCTACCGTCGTGGGGTTGGCGACCAAACCCACACGAGCCCCGCGCAGCCAGTATTGGGGACCTTCCAGAAGCCGTTCGAGTCCGGTTTTCACCGGATCATATTACACGGCCTCGCCGCTTCTTCCCACGACACGGCTGCTCCAACACGACGCGGCTGCTTGCCACGGCGCAGCAGCTTGCCACGACGCGGCGAGACAAGAGCCGAAGCTGCTTGACGAGTGAGCACCCCCGCGCGAAGCTGCTTCGCACCATTGGCGAGCCCTGTCCTAATCGAGGTTGCGGGTGAAAACCGGTACTAGCCTTGATCGGACAATAATTCACGAGCGAAAACGCGCTGGAGTGCGTCAGCCGTGGCCGAGCGGAGCGTTCGCCGAGCGGAGCGTACCCAACCGTACGTGAGCATCGGCGGGCGCGAGTACGGCCGCGGATGGCGT
>JAJRWY010000276.1 GCA_024276575.1 Candidatus Binatota bacterium | reverse complement strand
CCACCGTCTATGCAGCGCTGGGCTCGCAGGTAACGGTGGTCGAGATGACCTCGACGCTGCTCCCTTCGGTGGACCGGGATCTGGTGCGGGTGCTGGCCAGACGCCTGGAGACGAGGCTGGAGGCCGTCTTGCTCGAGACCAAGGTCACCTCGCTGTCCGAGGAAGGTGGCGTGATTCGGGCCTTCCTCGAAGGCGCGCCGGTGGGCGGACAGGACCAACGCGAGTTCGACCGCGTGCTCGTCGCCGCCGGGCGCTTGCCCAACTCGAGCGGCCTCGGGCTTTCCAATACGAGGGTCGAGATCGACGACAATGGATTCATTCGTACGGACGAGTCCTGCCGGACCGCCGAGCCGACCATCTACGCAATCGGCGACGTGGCTGGAGAGCCGATGCTCGCCCACAAGGCCACCCACGAGGGGATGGTCGCCGCCGAGTGCGCCGCCGGCCACGCGCGCGCGTTCGAACCGGCCGCGATCCCGGCGGTGGTCTTCGCCGATCCCGAGATCGCCTACTGCGGACTCACCGAAACCGCCGCCAAGGAGCAGGGACGGGCGATCGAAGTAGGCCGCTTCCCCTGGGCCGCTTCGGGACGGGCATTGACGCTCGGTCGCACCGACGGATTGAGCAAGGTCATCGTGGATCCGGAAACGCGTTGCTTGCTCGGAGCGGCAGTGGTCGGCGCCGGGGCCGGCGAGCTGATCGCCGAGGCCGTCCACGCCATCGAAATGGGAGCGACCGCCGAGGACCTCGCCCTGACGGTTCACCCCCACCCCACTCTCGGCGAGACGTGGATGGAAGCCGCCGAAAGCATCTACGGGCGCAGCCTCCACGTCCACAAACGCCGCCGCACGTGAGTACCGGCCGTTGCGGTCAGCCGGAGGCTCGCTTACTGGATCCGCTGGATCCACTCAGCCCACCGCCGGCGATGAAGAAACCGGCGCCTGATACCGGTTTCCGGCCGGGAAGCCCCCTACGAGACAACCCCCTGAACACACAATGGAAACCGGCGTCGAGTACCGTTTTCTATCGTGTTTCTCGTTACTTACGGGGGAGGCCGCCTTCGGTCAGACGGGCCGGGTCGAGCAGCTCGTCGAGCTGTTCCTTACTCAGATCCGTGAGCTCGGCGGCCACGTCCTTGATTCTACGCTTCTCGGCCTGCGCTTTCTTGGCGATCTCGGCGGCCCGGTCGTAACCGATCACCGGGCTCAGCGCCGTCACCAGAACCGGGTTTCGGTCCACCAGCGAGGCAATGCGGTTCCGATCGACCTCGAAGCCTTCAATCGCGTTGTCGGCGAGCACGCAGGCGGCGTTGGCCAGTAGAGTTTCCGACTGCAAGACGTTGTACGCAATCACGGGTTGCATCGCGAGAAGCTGAAAGTTGCCGTGCTGTCCGGCGACGGCCACCGCCGCGTCGTTTCCCGTCACCTGTGCACATACCATCATGACGGCTTCGGGAATCACCGGGTTGATCTTGCCGGGCATGATACTGGAACCCGGTTGAAGCGCCGGCAGCGTGATCTCGCCCAGGCCCGCGATCGGACCGGAGTTCATCCAGCGCAGATCGTTGGCGATCTTCATCATGCTGACCGCCACCGTTCGGAGCTGCCCGCTCATCTCGACCGCAGCGTCGGCGCAGGAGAGAGCCTCGAAGTAGTCCGTACTCGGGCGAAACGGGATCTCCGTCCACTCGGAAAGAATGGCGGCCACGCGCCCGCCGAAGTCGGGATGGGCATTGACACCCGTCCCGACAGCGGTTCCACCGATGGCCAGCTCGGCAATGCCGTCGACAGCCCGCTCGATGCGCCCGATCCCCTTGTCGATCTGTGCCGCCCAACCACCCATCTCCTGGCTCAACCGGATCGGCATGGCGTCCATCAAGTGCGTCCGGCCGGTCTTGACCACGTCATCCACCGACGCGGCCTTGCGGCGGATGACGTCATAGAGATGACCGAGCGCCGGCAGGAGCCGCTCGGTCGCTTCGAGGTGAACGGCGACGTGAACGGCCGTGGGAATCACGTCATTTGACGACTGGCTCATGTTCACGTGATCGTTCGGATGAACGTCGGTTCCGAGCTTGCGACGTGCCAGCGTTGCGATCACCTCGTTCGCGTTCATGTTGGTGCTGGTGCCCGAGCCGGTCTGAAAAACGTCGACGGGAAACTGATCGTCCCACTTGCCATCGGCGACTTCCCTGGCAGCGGCTTCCACGGCTCGGGCCAGAGCAGTCTCGATCAAACCGAGTTCACCGTTGGCCCGAGCGCACGCCGCCTTCACCAGCCCGAGTGCGCGCAGGAACGTCCGCGGAAACACCAGACCACTGATCGGAAAGTTCTCTATGGCGCGCTGAGTCTGTGCGCCATAGAGCGCTGCGGCAGGCACGCGGACTTCGCCGAGGGAATCTCTTTCGATTCGAAATTCGTCCATCGTTCAGCCCCTCCAACAGAGACGGCGCAAGGCGGATGCCGGCGCCGGGACGATTCAGCATGTCACAACGAAAAGCCGGGCGACAACCATCTGTAGCGTGGATTCTTCCCCTCCCGGAGAGGAAGAGGAAAGGAAAGATAAGCGGTGCCATCGAAGTACGGGAGAGTGCGTAGTTCGGCTGGCATCAAGCTACGCGGCGACGCTGGTAGAGCGCGAGTCTGGCGGACGGCGATATCGTGCGAAGAATTTTCTCGCTTCGGGCTTGATTGCGAGATCATCGAGAAAATCGGGCAGGCTGTTT
>JAJRWY010000275.1 GCA_024276575.1 Candidatus Binatota bacterium | reverse complement strand
TCTTCAAATTCGCCTCGCGCCTCCGGCGACATAGCGACGCCTACAACCAGACGCCTCTGCCCGGGGCCGGACGCAGCAACTAGGCCGAAACCGATTCACAAAATCCTGGCGGCCCTTTTCCTATTCCGCATGATTCATGAAACCTCTGCTTCGGGCCTCAATCGCCCGCAATCTCGGCCCGTGCTCGTTCGCCCGTTGCGCTTGGGCCGATCTCACGGGCGCTTGCGACTCTCCCAACGAGGTTTCATTCATAATGCCGGATAGCGATTCACGCACGCGGCGCTCATCAAGCCGGGTAGACTTGCGGTGCCCGCGGATCGAAGCGCTCCAGCAACAATCTCTCCTGCGGTTTCTCCGAAGCGGTCTTCGGAATTTCCTCGACAAACTGCAGGTACGACGGGACGAAGTTCGCCTCTAGATCGCCGCGGCAGCGGGCCAACACCGCATCGACTAGTGCCCGGCTTACCTTACGCCCCTCGGCTACCACTACTGCCGCTACTACGTCTTTCTCGCCCGGTGCTCCCGAGGCCGCAGGGACTCCGTAGACGAAAACATCGCTTACGTCTTCGTGCTCGGCGATCACTCGCTCTACATAGCTGGGGTTGACGAAGTCTCCATTGTGGCGGATGCCGCCGCCGGCCCGGTAATCGAAAAATAACCAGCCGTCCTCGTCGCGGTGCCCCATGTCGCCGCTGTGATTCCAACCTCCGCGCACCTTCTTCTGCGAGGCCTCGGGATTCCCGAAGTACTCGACTTGGGCCCCGCCTCCGCCTTGGGGGCGCGTGCAGATCTCACCGACCACGCCGGGTGGGCATTCCTTGCCGTTTTCATCGAGGACCTTCATCTCGATACCCGGCATCGGCTTTCCGAAGGAACCCACCGGCCCCTGGCCCACAGGCTTGTAAGCCATACCGCCACCGTCCATGGCTCCGTAGAACTCGAATATGCTGACCCCGAAACGCTTTTCGAACGGCTCCCAGATCGCCGGGGGCATTCCACCGCTTACCACCAGACGCACAGGATTGTCGGCGTCGCCGGGGGTTTCGGGCTCGCTGTATATGGCCGTAGCCATGCCACCGACCAGTGAAAAGGCGGTACAGCCATAATGCCGGCATACATCCCACAGCCGCGACTTCGTAAAACGCCGGCTGAACACGGCGCGCAGGCCCATACTCAAGGCCGGAACCAAGCTAACCGACTGGGCGTTGCCGTGGGTAAGCGACAACCCGGTATAGGGCCGGTCGTCGCTTTCGTAGGGGAACAACAAGCCGAGCATCCCCGCTGCGCAGAAACGAAAGTTGTCCCCGACGATGCCCTTGGGATCACCGGTAGTGCCCGACGTATACATGATCTGCAAAGGACTTTGCGGACTCTTCGCGCGCGAGTCTACGCTGCGTTCCGGGCCGCTGAGAACTTCCGACAAGGGCTCGACCGCATCAAAAGAAGAAATCGGGGTGGCGCACTCGGCGCTTTCCACCGCATATATCCATTCGAGGCCGGGCAGTTGCGGTCGCAAGGCAACGACCTCGTCGAGGCAATAGTCGGCGCAGATCACCCCGCGGCAACCCGCGTCGCGCAACATGAAAGCTAGTTTCTCACCGCGCGTGCGCGGATCCACCGGCACATAGATGCCGCCGCTCAAGGAGGCGGCGATGATCGACTCGACCGACTCCGGATGGTTGCGCATCATCACCGCAAAGCGGTCGCCGGGCTCGATTCCCTTGCCGATCAAAGCGGAAGCTATGCGGTGGGCGTTGGCGCAAAGATCAGCGTAGCTGCGAACCTCGTCCGCTTCAGGGCCGTCGAGACTCAGATGCTCGAAAGTCAGCACATCGAGATCGGGCTTTTGTGCGGCGCGAAGTTCGATCATATCCGCCAGAATCATTTCGTCGAGATCTCGCATAAGTATTCGCGTATTCGAAAGTGTCCGTCCCCGGCCCCTTGGTTACGGCAAGCAAACTCAGCCGGCCTGCAGTATCGTAACCACCATGGCAGCGGCGTCGTTGCCGCTTTTTCCCCCGCCGTTCTGCGCCATCGCCAGACGCGCTCCTTCGACCTGTCGCTTGCCGGCGCGGCCTTGAAGCTGTTCCGTCAGTTCGACCATCTGCGCCACACCAGTTGCTCCTACCGGATGCCCCTTACGCAACAGACCGCCGGAAGTGTTCACGGGCAACCGCCCGCCGAGTTTGGTGTGGCCCTCCTCGACCAGCTTACCGCCCTCGCCCTCGGGGCAAAGAGCGAGTTGCTCGTAAGCCATGATCTCACCGGGAGCCGAGGCATCGTGAATCTCGAGCAGATCGAGATCGTTGGGACCCAGGCCGGATTCCTCGTAAGCCTCGCGCGCGCACAGTTGAACCGTGTCGGGCTCATCGTCGGCATGGTTGTAACCCGAGTGCATGACTATGGTGGCCACGCTTACCGGGCGCTTCACGGCGAGTTCCCGTGCCTTCTTTTCGCTTACGACCACTACCGCAGCGGCTCCGTCGCCGATCGGCGAGCACATCGAGCGCGTGAGCGGTTCCACTATCAACCGGTCGTTCAAGACTTCTTCCACACTCATAGCCTCGCGAAACTGTGCGCGTGGATTCAAGCTGCCGTGAAAAGAGTTTTTGGCCGAGACCGCGGCGAACTGCTCTTTGGTGGTGCCGTAGTTCTCCATGTGCGCGCGGGCAGCTTTGGCGTAAACGTCCATGAACATCGAACGGTTCTGGCCGGCACCGCCGCCGCTGCCACCGTCGTCTTGCGCAGCCGCCGCTTTGGCCAGATCGTCGATCATCTCCTGCAACTCATCTTGATCCATGGCGCCGGCGAAGGCCGCGAAGCTCTTGAGTTTATCGGGGTGAGAGAGCTTCTCCACACCCAAAGCGAGCACCACATCGTAGAGTCCGGCGCTAACCATGATGCAGGCTTGCATGAAGGCAGTAGATCCACTGGCACAAGCGTTTTCTACGTTGATGATAGGGATCTTCCCCACACCCATGGCGCCGAGCACCACCTGGCCGCGAATCGATTCTTGCCCGGTGACCAGGCCCGCGGCGCAGTTACCTACATAGGCGGCTTGCAGATCGCCCAGAGTGAGCCCGGCGTCGGCCACAGCGGCATGCACGGCTTCGGCGCTGAGTTCTTTCATGCCCTTGTCCGGATACTTCATGAAACGGGTCATCCCGGCTCCGGCGATAACTGCTTTTAGATCCATCTCGTTCTCCTGTACACGCGGCGGGTACGGCCATGGCTGCCATGGCTTTCACAGTGCGATTCCGGCGGCCCTGGATCCAGGCCCCCTGTTAGTGTTGCACCGGACTCAACGTGCATTATTCATGAGACCTCTGCTACGAGCCTCAATCACCCTCAATCTCGACCCGTGTTCGTTCGCCCGCTGCACTTGGCCCAGTCTCAGCGGCGCTTGCAAATCTCGCGGCGAGCCCTCATGAACGATGCAATTTAGAAAGCCGCTGCGCGCGCCTGCCTGTGTTGCGACCGTCCGGCCCACCACTACGGCCCAGCCTCAGAGCAACCCTTCGCCCTTTAGATCAAGAGCGCGCCGCAAATACAGCAGCTCCTGTTCCCGCCAAGGCAAGGGGGCCGGGTCTTGAATCATCCCATCGCGCTTCAAATCATCGACAACTTTTTGCGAGCGCGGGAAGGGGTTGTCGTAGGCGTTTAACTGAAAAAGTTCCTCGAAATCCCGCCGCGGACGCTGCCCTCCGGCGGCCGGGTCTTCGGCGGGATAGCCCACGGTTTGGGTCAACAACACGCGGCAGCTCACGGGCAACCCCAGCTTCGCCCTTATGCCGTCAGGGTCGCCGCTGCCCAGGCAGCAGGTTCCCAGGCCGAGTTCGAAAGCCATCAAGGTCGCCTGTGCGATGCCCTGGCCGCAATCGACTTCGTTGAGGCCAGGCGCTTTGACCACATCTCCCATGGCTTCAAAAATCGGCACCAGACTGTTCTCGACTTCTTCTTTCTTGTTGTCGCCATAGCCGACCGCTCCGCAAGCCACTAGTTCTCGCACACGGGCGGCGGCATGCTCGGTGGCCTCGGTTTCGAGGTACCAAACGATGACTACCGGGGCCAGTTGGATCTGGTATCCGCCCACCGGCGAAGGCAGCGCATCGACTACTTCCTTCGACGCTTTATCGCGCTCGATCACCAATGCCCGTAAGCTGCCGATGTTTCCCCAGTGCGACGCGAGACGTGCAGCCTCGAGCATGCATTGTATCTTCTCCAACTCCACCGGCCGGTGTGGTAGTAAGAAGCGTATCGAGCGCCGGTCTCCTATGGCACGTCTAAGTTCCATGTTTTTCTCCACTCTGGCCTCCGCGCCGCGGGCAGGCCCGCCGGCCACCCGCTTGCGGCTCTCACGGCAAACCGTATTCAATAATGTCGGCCGGGAGCCCGCGAGCAGCGAAGGCCCCAAGACAGCGTGCGATTGGCGATCGTAGTAGCACTCTTCATGGCCAGTCCAGGCTAAAGCCGCGAAGCACCGATCAGGCTCAACACTTCGTTGCAGCCGTCCTCTATCATCGAGGCGCGTGCATCGCGCAGCAACTTCTCCACCGGGTACTCGCGGCTCAGCCCGTTGCCGCCGAAGATCTGCACCGCGTCGCTGGCGATCTCGAAACAAGTCGTAGTGCAAAACACTTTGGTAGCGATCGAGTACTGAACCAACGGCATGGACTCGGCGTTGTACACTGCTACTCGCCTAGCCAGCGACCGCGCCGCTTGCAGCTTGGTAAACATCTTGAACAGGCGGGCTTTGACGCTTTGGTGCTCGAAGATGGGACGGCCTCCTTGAACACGCTCTTTCGAGTAATCCAGGGCGTAGTCGAAGGCGGCCTGGCCAACGCCGACGAAGAGTTGCCCCATGGCCGCGTTCGCATGAGCCAGCATGGTTTCCAGCGCGAGAGCGTAGAACTCGGGGCCGACCACCATATATCCGCCGGGGATTCTCACGTCGTCGAAATAAATCTCGCCCTGGTTGAGAGAACGCTGTCCGAGCTTGTCCAGAGGCCGCGGTCGCGTCACTCCGGGAAGGTCCAGTGGAACCAAAAACACGCCGCCGCCGTTAAAGCCCTGGCTTTGATCCAGAGTGCAAAAAAGCACCGCTATATCTGCGATCGACCCGTTCGACACCCAGGCCGCTTTCTGTCCGCTTATGATGTAGTCGTCACCGTCCTTGCGCGCCGTGCAATTGGCTTTGAGCGCGGCGTCGCGAAAGTAAGGTTCGGTGACGGAAACCGAATCGCTACCGTGATCGGGTTCGGTAAGCGCCCAGCAGCCGATGGTGGGTTTGCCCGGCGAGCAGAAGCGCTCCATCAGTTCGGCATTGCCCGACTGCTCGATCCAGGGAGCATGAAACTGGCACAGTCCTAAGGTGATCGCCAGGCCTACGTCTCCCCAGGCTAACTCCTCGTTGACTATCGCCATCAAACGAGCTTTGACCAGCGGATCCATGTCCGGGTCCGACCCGAAATCGGCGATGCCGAGCGCATTGTACTTATCGAACACTTCCCACAATACGGAGTCGGGGGCTATCACCTCGGCGGGGTCGGGCTTGCGGTCCAACTCGGCTCCGGCCGGGCGCAACACTTCTTCCGCGAATTTGTGCACCGTATCGCGAACCGCTTTGTCTTCGTCGGACAGCGCAACGTCGATCTCGATTGATGTCATGGGCGCCTCCCCGGCCTCGCTGCGGCCGGCCTTCCAAATCCTCATCCGGCTCTCGCCGGAATACTAGAACGTGTTCTATCTCACCGGGTAACGCAAGTCGAAAGTAGGGTAAAAAGCACCCCCTTCTAGGTAGCACGATAATCGGACCTAGTCCCGATTCGTTTCGGACCTGGTCCCGATTCGGCCCCGTCGCCGATTCGTCGCTCGATAATCGGACCTGGTCCCGATTCCACACGCCGCGCTTTCCGCACGATAATCGGACCTGGTCCCGGTTTGGTGCATTGCGGGCGATCGAGGTTAGTAGCTGAGGTTTCGTAACTAACGCCGTAGGATGCGCGGCTCATCGCCGCCCGGCCGCGGCCGCGGTTTTGCCTGCCATGCGTCCGAAGAAGCTGCTGCCGCCCAAGGACATTCCGCTCGAGTAACCACCGCCCCAACGCGGCAGACCCGCCGAGTTACGGCCTGCCGCATAAAGACCCGCCACCACCTCGCCTTCGGAGTCGAGAACTTCGCCGGTGGGCAGCGTGTCCAGGCCACCAAAAGTAAATCCTGCAAAAATCGCATTGCTGTTGCGACAATCCACCGCCGCGAAAGGCGCTGCGGTCAAGGGCCTCAGGTAGGCTTCAGCTTTGTGAAACAACGGATCTTCACCGTTCGCGGCATGGCGGTTGTAATATTCTACGGTGTGCACCAAAGACGCGGGCGGCAATTTCAGCGCCGCTTCGAGATCTTCGATGCTGTCTTCCACCGCAGCCTTTTGGTGAAAGGCTATGGTCTTGCCGTAAATCTCCGTGTCTACGATCAAATAGGCGTTGCCGCCCTGGCCGTGCAGTATCGCGTGGCCGCTACGCCCGTGGTAAGCGTCCTCGTTTATGAAACGCTGGCCCTGCTCATTTACCAGTATGCCTTTCAAATGAGACGCAGGGGGATAGAACGGCGTGGTTACGAAACCCGCATCCATATGAATCGCAGTGCCACCCACGGCTACGCCCATGCGTATCCCACGTCCGTCGTCACCGTCGGTGCCGTTAGGATAATTGATCTTCAACAGTGCCGGAGCATGCCGGGCAAGCATTTCCTTGTTCATTATAAAACCGCCGGCGGCCAAGACTACGCCCTGTCGTGCGCGAATGTATTGAAGGCGGTTATCGACTCTTGCCACCGCTCCAATCACCCTTCCATCATCGCTACGGACTAAAGTTTCGACGAGCGCGTCGCCGATGACTCGCGCCGGACCGGCCTCGACCGCAGCCAGCAACTTGTCCATGATCAGACGGCCTCCGTCACCTTCGACCTTGGGCTTGTGCCCGCGCGGTGCCGGCTTGGCCAATTCGCTAAAGGGATAGGCGGTTTCGTTACCGGAGTAGCAAAGCCCGTCGTCGGTTTCCGGCGAAGTCGTTTTCTCGGCGTAAAACGAGTGCTTGAACTCGAGGCCGAGCCCGACCAACCAATCGTAATGCTCGAGGGAGTTCTCGCAGTACAGGCGGACCTTGGATTCGTCGGAGGGACCGCCGGCCGCCATCAGGTACTTGAACATTTCTTCACAGGAATCTTCGAAACCGCAGGCTTTCTGTACCGGTGTGCCGCCGCCCAGGTAGATGAGGCCGCCGGACTCGGCGCTGGCGCCGCCGCCGGCCGAAGCCCGTTCCAAGACGACGACATCGGAACCGGCGGCAGCGGCCTCCAAGGCCGCCGAGGCACCGGCGATACCCAGGCCGACTATCAACACGTCGGTTTCGAGATCCCATGAGGGGACATCCTCGGACCTGCAAGGTGTGGATGCGGACAGCGTTTGCGGCCTGTCCGGCGCCGTCGACGCTTCAGTCATTATGGCCTCCCAATATCAGCCTTGATGCAACAAGAGCCCGGAGCGGCCGTAAAACGCACCGTTGCCGAGCCCTTGATTTGTAGCGGGGATAATCCGCTAACTGAAACGTGTTCTAGCCTCGGTTGCCACCGCCGCAACCGGCTTGCGATCAACCCTGTTTGCTGTCGGAATCGCTGTCGCTGCTACCGTCGCTGTCCGAGCCGGAATCGCTATCGCCTTCATCGTCATCGTCGGCCGAGACTCCGCCGTCTCCACCTTCGCCCGAGTCGCTGTCCGCGCCCGAGTCACTGTCACTATCGCCTTGGTCGTCGGCCGCCGAGACTCCGCCGTCTCCACCTTCGCCCGAGTCGCTGTCCGAGCCCGAGTCACTGTCACTGTCGCCTTGGTCGTCGGCCGAGACTCCGCCGTCGCCGCCGTCGCCCGAGTCGCTGTCCGCGCCCGAGTCACTGTCACTATCGCCCTCGGCATCCGCCAAGGCCAAGGTGCCTGCTCGGGAAAGGCTGGGTAGCCCATACACATAGTCCGCCGAAAACACGCTGCCATCCACCGCGAGATTTCCATCAACGCCGTTCGGCTGCGAAGCCTGTGCCACCGTGACCGATAGCAGCAGCACCGAAAAAAACATGGCTGCTGTGACAACCTTCAACAATCGTTGCATTTACTGTGCTCCCCCGGAACCCATCAGGCTCCGCGCCGTATTGTCGCTGCACGGTCGTCCGGCTTTAACCGGTCTTCCGTACAACCTTCGTCCAGCTTTCCAGCTTTCGCTCAAGTTCCGGATCCACTATCCGGCCACCACCGGCACACGCAGCCCATGGTGACTCGCGATGATTGCCCGCCCAGACAATCGCCAAAAAGCCAGACTTTCACAAGCACAATCCGCACTTATCGCAGCGAGAACTCCCGTGGGGACTACAGGAAGGCCGGACGATCTCCTATCACCTTACGCGCACGCAGTTCCTCTATCCGCTCCCGGGACAAACCAAGCAGGTCACGCAACACTTCTTCGTTGTGTTCACCGAGCGTGGGAGGGGGCAGAACGTGCAAAGCGCGCGGCATACCAGAAAACGTCATCGGCAGGCCCGGATAGCGTGTCGTACCGCTAACCGCGTGCTCCATGACCTGGAAAAAATGCCGGTGCTCCAGTTGTGGGTGAGGCATCAGACGATGGCCGTTTAGCAGTTGCTGCGCCGGTATCCCGGCGTCCAGCAAGAGGGCCTCTGCTTCGCCAAGATCGTGTTCAGACAACCAAGCGCATAGCGCCTCGTCGATCTCATCATGCCGGCGGCGGCGCCCCCTGGCTTCCGCTAGCTCGGGGTCTCGTGTCCATTGCGGATCTCCCAACAGGCGGCACAGAGCCGCCCACTGTTCATCGCTGCAAACGCTCAACGCAAGGTAACGGCCTTCACCTCCACAAGGGTAGACTCCTTGTGGAGCTATAGACACTGCACGATTTTCCAAACGCCCGGGAATCGAACCGTAAGCCGAATACTCAATGACCTGTTCGGCTGCGATATTGAGGGCGGATTCCAACAGAGCCGCCTCCACCAGTTGCCCCTCTCCACTACGGCGCCTATGTTCCAGCGCCATCAACAAAGCGAAGGTGGCATGCATCCCAGCGACCGGGTCACAGACTCCGCGAACCACCAATGGCAAATCACGATAACCGGTAACCCAGGCAAGCCCGCTCAGTTGCTCTACTGTCATCGCAAAACCCGGGCGGTCACGCCAGGGGCCGGTCAGGCCGAAGGCCGGCATACGCACCATGATCAGGCGTGGGTTGAGCTTCTTCAACTCCTCCCAGCCCAGCCCAAAGTTTTCCATCACCCGTGGCGAAAAGTTTTCTATGACGACATCAGAGCGTGCGATAAGGTCTTTGAGCAACCCGAGGCCTTCGGGACTGTCAAGCTGCAGAGTAATGCCACGCTTTCCGGTGTTCGCACCCGCAAACACCGGCGACCATTCCCACATACGCTCGGTCGCGATAGCACCCGCGAAACGCATACCGTCCGGCCTTTGAATCGATTCTACCTTGATGACGTCGGCACCCATGTCTGAAAGCAGGCTGCCGACGACAGGACCCGCCCAAAAGGTGCCAAGATCGACTACCCGCAGTCCCGCCAACGGAAGCACGGTCTTTCTCTCGAGCGCGGCAACGGCACCACCCGTGCCGGCTGCCGCCGCTTCCGGCTGCTGTCCGCCCGCGGCCCGCTCCGCTCGCACTGCTTTCGCGGCGGCCATGCCGCCTAACAACTCCTCGTTGTGCTCGCCTATTCCCGGCGACTCTCCAAAAGCACGCAAGGAGGTTTTCTCGAGCAGATAGGCAGGACGCGGACGCAGAAAGCCTCCCGGGCCATCGACGAAAACCTTACGCACCCGCAGATGCTCGAATTCCGGCAAGCGCTTACCGTCTCCCACCGGCACTGCGGGAATTCTGAGCAAGTTCGCAGCCTCGACTATCTCTTCGACACTGCGCTCGCGCGTCCAGGCGTGAATGATGCCGTGCAATTTCTTACATTCGCGGCTGCGTTTGAAGCCCTCGAGATACGAGTCATCGGCCGCCAATTCCTCGGAACCGATAAGCAGGCAGAAATCCTTCCACTGCTGTCCGGTAATAGTACAGAAGCCTACCCATCCATCCTTGGCGGGCTCTATGGAAGGGACCTCGATTGCACGATGCAAAGGGTCCCGCCGCCATTGCCCATTGAGATCGTGATAGGGAGTCATGGCCAACAGCATCGCTTCGAACATCGAGAGATCGACATGATGCCCGCATCCGCTTCGTCGCGCCGACAAGAACGCAAACATCGCGGCAACCGCCGCATAGCTCCCGGCCACCCACTCACCGATACTGCCTCCGGCGGCAACCGGCACGGATCCGGGTCGACAACGATGGTCTGTGGCTCCGGTTGCAGCCTGTAAGGTGAACTCGCTGGCCGGCCGCTGCGCCCACGGTCCGTCGCCTCCCCAAGGCGATATGGAAAGCATCGACAGAGCCGGGTTATGCGCCTGCAATTCGTGAATGCCAAGCCCCGCCGCCGCCATCGCTCCCGGAGCGAAACTCTCGACGACGATGTCGCTGGCACAAGCTTGGTGGCATATCAGTTCACGGCCCCCCGCTTCACGAATATCGGCGCGCAAGCCGAGTTTGGACGCGTTGAGGTGGCGGAACAATGCCGAATCGCCACCTTCAAGCTCCACGCCGTCAGGACAATAGCGGCGCAAGGGATCACCGCTGCAGTCCTCGACCTTGATCACTTCCGCACCGGCATCGACCAGCAGCTTGGTACAATAGGGGCCCGCTATGCCGGTCGACAAATCGAGAACACGCATGCCTTTCAAGGGCCATTCAACCGCAGTACTCATCATTTCACTCTAACCTGCACTTTTTTTTGAAAGCTCGTCGCGACAGTAGCACGCACCTTCCACATCCACGCGAGTACGGCGCGGAGACCGGCATACGTACTAACCTGCATTATTCATAAAACCTTCGCTACGAGCCTCAATCGCCCACAAACTCGGCCGTGTCCGTAGTTTCGGTCGCGGTGGCTCCAGGCCGCCTTGCACCGGATTGCCCCAGAGTCACCACCATGGCCGCGGTAGTTTGGTCGCTCAGTGGCCTCCAGGCCACTGAGCACCGGATTGCCCAAGAGGGCTTGTATAAATGCCGCAACGGATTTATCTGTCGGACCATGCCCGATGACTCGACGACCACCCGTGGTGAGGACGAAAAGGCCGCGACACTTCGTCCCCGGCCCGGAATAAGCCGCGACACCGCATTCTTCTGGGAAGGAATCACGCAGGGGGAGCTTCGCATACAACGCTGCCAATCCTGTGAGCGGCTGTTCCATCCGCCGGTGGTGCGATGTCCGGACTGCGGCATTTACGACCTCGGCTACCTCGTTTCAGAAGGGAAAGGCACTATCTACAGTTATGTGGAACCCTGCCATCCCAAACTGCCCTGCTTCGATTACCCCTACGTCGTAGGCCTAGTGGAACTCACGGAAGGAACCCGCTTGCTGACCAACATCGTCGACGTAGCGCCCAATCAAGTGTCGGTCGGCATGCCTGTAGAGTTGGTAATACGCCAGACCGACCCCGAGCTGGCGCTACCCATGTTCAGACCGGCGCCGGGACTACAGGGACGGAATTGACCGTTAGGTTTGCTACACGTTCGTGGCGAAGTTTCACGAACGATACCGGTCGATGGTCCCATCAGTAGAGGCCGCACGCGGTTACAAGCCCGACGCAGCGTCCTCGATCGATTGGCCGAGTACCTCTACGATGCGATCGATCTCCTCTTCCTCGATGGTGAAAGGCGGACCCAGACAGACCACGTCGGGACAAGGTCCGGCTCCGCCGGGATAGAAAAATACCCCACGCGCCGTACCCGCTCCCACGACTCTCAAGGTAAAGTGAGCTTCGGGCGCAAAGGGTTCCAGTGTGTCGCGGTCCCGCACCAACTCCACTGCCTGCAGGAGGCCCAAACCACGCACGGCCGCGACATAGGGACTGTCAAGCAGGGTCTGCAAACGTTCACCCAGCAAGCGGCCCATACGGGCGGCGCGCTCGACTAGCTTCTCGCGCTCGAGGATGTTCAACACCGCGTCCGCCGCCGCACAAGCCCCGGGGTGGGCTGCGTAAGTATAGAACATCACCTCGTCTCCGGCGACCGCAATCGGAGCCACCACTTCTTCCCGGGCATAGATGCCGCAGATCGGCGCGTAGCCGCCGGCCAAGCCTTTCCCTGAAACCAGCAGATCCGGAACCAGTCCCCAGTGGTCGACGGCAAAGCGGCGGCCGCTGCGCCCGAAGCCGGTCATGACTTCGTCGACTATCAGGAGCACGTCGTAGTGCTTGCAGATCTCTGCGACGCGCAGCAGATAGCCGTCGTGGGGAACCAACGCACCGGCAGTGGAACCACCCATCGCCTCGACCACAAACGCAGCAACGCTATCCGGGCCTTCTTGCTCGATGATGTCGGCAAGCGCATCCGCACAAGCCAGGTTGCAAGCGCCCTCGCCCGCGCACAAACCGCAACGCAGCGGATAACACGCCGGGGCTTTGGCCCAGTCGTGAAGCAAAGGCTCGAGGCCCGCGCGCCGCTTGGCGTGGCCGCCGACCGCCAGCGTCGCTAAGCTTACCCCGTGGTACGACAGTTCGCGGCCGATCATCTTCCATTTCCCGCCGCGCCCCGCCGAGACATGGTGCTGGCGGGCTATCCGCAAAGCCGCATCCATGGCTTCCGAACCACCGTTTGCGAACAAGATACGGTCGAGTCCTTGCGGCAGCCACTTGTCTTGAAGCCGCTCCGTCAAACGCACCCGGCTCTCGGTCGCGAAAGGCGGCACTACGTAGGTATTGCGTGCCACCTCTTCGGCCATGGCTTCGGCGACTTCGCGGCGCCCGTGTCCGATATTGCAAACGATCGCCCCACCCGCGGCGTCAAGGATTCTCATCCCGCCCGAGGCCACTAGGTAGTTTCCCTCGGTAGCCTCTATCTCGAGTACCGGCGGCTGATGCGCTGACAGAAACGAGTACTTACTGCTGCGTTGCTGATCCATAGGCGCTTGATTACGCCTTCTCCACAGCCTCGACAAGAGTCTGCCAAGGCAACATCGCGCACTGGGCTCGCAGCGGGTAGTCGCGTAGCCCGGCGAAGACCTGCAACTGTACTAGCGATGGATCCAATGGCAGGCTTGTTTCACCCACCACCGCCCCGAGCGCCTCGAGCACGGCCGGCTCTATCAAGGCCGCGTTGCCGTCGCACTGCTCCGGCGTCGAGATCGACGCTGGCTTGCCGACGTCCTGCTCCGAGGGCGGGATCGACGCTGGCTTGCCGACGTCCTGCTCCGGGGGCAAGGCAGACCACGCATGTACCACCGGCCCACGTCCGCCATGTGTGCCGGGGGATGACAAGGCGCCGGCAGCACCGTCTGGCGCCCGCGGACGGATTCGTTCATGCGGCGACACTATCACTCCCATGGCACGCACGAGTCCGTGCAATTGCGCCACTTGCCTTCCGCGGCAAGCGACGGTCATATACGAAGCAGAGGCAGTGCAGATCGCGCAGGACGACGACTCGAAGCTGACGCGCTCGAGCCTTCCGGCTGAGAAGTTGAAGTAAACCGTGATCTCATCCCCGCACAAAGGGTTGTAACCTCGCGCGTTGCTACAAACCCCGTCGAGCTTACCTCGATTATGCGGGTTCTTGCTGTGATCGAGGATACTCCGTTCATAGAGACGCCTAAGATCCTGCCAAGAACTCTGCTCGGACCCACTGCTCCCAAGCGGGTCCGGGTTCGCGTTGAGTCCGAGTCGCAGCGCGCGGCTAGGAGAAAAGCTTGCGCGCTTCATATAAAGACTCCAGCAACTGTTCGACGTCACGATCACTGTTGTACAAGGCGAACGAAGCACGCAGACTCGCGCTGAGCCCGAACCGTTTCATCAACGGCTGGGCACAGTGGTGCCCCGACCGTATCGCAACACCGTGATGATCGGCCACCGTGGCGACATCGTGAGGATGAATCCCGTCGAGAACAAAAGAGTGCGACACCGCTTTGTCTTCGGCTTCGCCGATGAGCCTCAACCCAGGAACGCTGCGTAGGGCTTGGCCCGCACGCACGAACAAACCGCGTTCATAGGCGCGAATCTCCCGACTGTCCAAGGCACCCAGATAACTGAGCGCGGCGCCCAAACCAGCCGCACCCGCGATATTTGGCGTACCGGCTTCAAACTTATACGGCGCATCAGCAAAAACCGGGCCCTCGTCGAGATCCACCGAAACCACCATCTCTCCGCCCAAATGCCAGGGGGGCATCTCTTCGAGCAACTCAGCCTTGGCGTAAAGCACGCCGATGCCGCTGGGGCCGTAGGCCTTGTGCCCGGAGAACACATAGAAATCACAATCCAGATCCCGGACGTCGACATCGATATGGCCGACCGCCTGAGCGCCATCCACCAATACTTTAGCACCAACCTGGTGCGCATCACGGACGATGCGGACGATTGGATTGACGGTACCGAGCGTATTGGAAATGTGGGCTATACAAAGCAGCTTGGTCCGGGCGGTCAGCTTACGCTCGAAATCGGCGAGATCTAGTTCCCCGTCATCGTTGACATCAACGTAGCGCATGAGAGCGCCGCATTGGCGGCACAAGGCCGCCCACGGCAATAGATTGGAATGGTGCTCCATGATCGACACCAACACCTCATCGCCGGGTTTCAAGACGCTTTTCCCGTAAGACCACGCCACTAAGTTTATTGCTTCGGTAGCTCCGCGGACGAAGACCACCTCGCGTACATCGGCAGCGTTGATGTAGTTCCTCACCGTGTTGCGCGCGGACTCGTATACGAAGGTCGCCCGCGCCGACAACGAGTGCAGCCCGCGATGGACATTGGCATTGTCGAAGCGATAGAAATCGCCGACTGCGTCAATCACTTGGCGCGGCTTCTGTGAGGTTGAAGCGGAATCGAGGTAGGCAAGCGGGCGCCCGTGTACTTCACGCTCGAAGATAGGAAAGTCCTTACGCAACTCAGCGACGACAAGCGCCCCGCTGAGGTCCGCCTTTCGTAAGTGCTCGTGGTCACCGGGAAGCTTCATGGCAAGCGATAATTCAGCAATTCGTGGGGAAAAGCGACAGCTAGACTGAAGCAAAATCGACCGGCGTAGCTCTGGGGTTGTGATGCGGACCACCGAACAAGAAGCGATAATGAAGCTGTCCGTACTCGACCATGTGCAGGGCTTTCCATGGCGACACCACCGGCTCCTGGTTACTGCGCCAATCCTTGAACTGAAAGTTTTCCCAGGCGTGATAGATGATCAACTGTCCCGGTTGCACCGAGGGCGATATCTTGGCCAGCACTTCACAAGCCCCGGCGTCGTTGAAAACCCGGATTCTGTCGTTGTCGCGAACACCTCTGGCACGGGCGTCTTCCCGGCTTACATAGGCAGCCGGCTCGCCACGCTGCAACTGCAGCATCTGCGACTGATCACGCCAAATCGAATGAATAGACCAGCGCGTATGACCGCCGGTCATACGCAAGGGATAGTGTCCGCCTGCCGGTGGCGGCTCTTTGTGCATCGGCAGGTGTTCACCAGCGGCCCGGTACCATTCGTGGTCGATGTAGAACTGCATGCGCCCGGTAAGCGTCGGCCAGGGTTGTTTGTATTGCGTAAACCATTGCGATGAGTACACCGTTTCTCCGGGCTCGTAATCGCTACAGAAATTGGTGTGCGTGCGAAAGGGACCGAGGCTCTTTATCGGCACCGCACCCTTCGACACCGCCTCCTGCCAACTTATGTGCCCCATTTCCGGCGATTCCTTTGCGGCTCGCTCGTAGAAGTGAAGGTCGTCGTAAGGGTCGAACTCCCCGTTTTGCGTCCAGTCTTGGTATATCTTGCGCAGGTCACGCTCGTTCCCGTAGACGTCCTTGACCGGCTCGACGCTGTTCTCACGACAGCGCTGTTCGATCATTTGCGCAAGCACGCCGAATATCTCCCATTCGCTTCGGGATTCCCCGACCGGATCCACCGCCTGATCGCCGACGATGTAGTAAGGAACGTAACTCTGAGCGTATTTTATGCCACGACGCTCGTAGTAACCGGCCGCGGGCAGCACGATGTCGGACTTGAGCGTCGTTGCCGTCATCTTGATGTTTACACCGACGATGAGTTCGAGTTTCGGCCAAAGAGTCTTCTCAATGACTTGCGGCTGCGGCCAGCGGCGCAAAGGATTGACCCGCGTGTGGATCATCATCCTCGGATCCTTGCCGGGACGCGGCCACAGGGGGACCCAATCCTTCTCGATAGACTCCTTCATGGCCTCGCGAATGGCCTTCCCGGGGTTGGCATCGTGGTACTCCTGGCGCCCGACGACGTCTTTGAGTCCGCCGTGCTCGTATAGAAACATGAGCGCGGGCACGTCCATCTTGTCCTTTTCATAGTCGCGAAAGTAGCCGATCATTTCGCGGACGGTGGGCTTGAACATCTTCATCAGGGCCTTTTGGTACCAGGTGGGAGAGACCCCGCTGATGATGCTTTCAATGCTACTTAGCATGTACCAAGCTCCTATTCGCAGGCCTGTGCCGCGCCGCCCAACATTTCCGGTAAGAGCAAGCAGCAATATCATCGCGCGCTGGAACAAATCGCTGTGATGGTGCTTCATCATGCCCCAAGACCCGAAGATACTTACCGCTTTAGCCGCCGCGAACTCACGCGCGTGCGCTTCGATCTGAATGACCGACACTCCAGTAATGCGTGCTACTTTCTCGGGCGTGTAGTCTTGCAGACGTTGCTTTAGCAGTTGGAATACGGTGGTCACCTCGACTTTACGTCCGCCGGTCAACTCGACTTCGAAGCGGCCTTCGAGCGCCGCATCGAGTTCACTCATGTCCAGCCGGCCGCGACGGCCCAGTCCTTCCGACCCCGGCGAAGGCACCGCTTTGCCTTTGTTGCGATCCCAGACGTAGAAGATGTTATCCACACCGCGTTTCTCGAGGTCGGATTCACGCAGAAACATCCCGTTGTCCATGCGAATCAATAGCGGCAAGTCGGTTTGCTCCTTGACAAAGCCGGGCTTGAATAAGCCTTCGTTGATGATGACGCCGGCCATACCCAAACCGAGCGCTGCATCGGTACCGACTCGTACGTTCATCCAGTCATCCACATGCATCGTCGAAGCGTTGTAGTCGGGAGCAACGCTGACCACCTTGGTCCCGTTGTAGCGGGCCTCCCACATGAAATGAGCATCGGGGATGCGCGTATAGGAAGGGTTTCCCAGCCACAGGTAGATTAGGTCGGAATTTAAGTAGTCGTCAGCGCTGGAGTCGACGTTAAAAATGCCCATGGTTAGAATCGCACCGAGCGGCATATCGCCGACCGCTGCCCAACCGTCGAGCATGGTCGCACCTTGCAACTCGAAAAAGCGCCGTTCTCCGCCCGTGGCCGAGCCATAACCCGCGTTGGCCGTTCCACACTCGTAGATCACGGCCTCGGGGCCGTGCTTCACGCTGACTTCGACTATCTTGCCGGCGACTTCGGCGAGCGCCTGCTCCCAGCTTATACGCTTCCATTTACCGCTGCCGCGTTCACCTATCCTTTGCAGCGGGTAGCGCAGGCGCTGCGGCGCATACATTAGCTCGCTGAAACAGGCGCCTTTCTGACAACCGCGCGGATTGAAGTCCGGAAGCGAGGGATTGGCCGCGTCCATGATGGTATTCTGCTCTTCGCGCAGCACCACGCCGTCTTTGATGAATAGATTGAAGGGGCATGCGGAAGCGCAATTGACCACCCCGTGTACGCCCTTTACCACCGCGTCCCACGTCCACTTCTTGCGGTAAACGTCCTGCCAGTTACCGTACTCGACCAGTAAAATCTCAGTCTTCTTGCCCGCCTCCGTTGCCGGGACTACCGGTACGGACGCGTCGGAACAATTAACCGACAGTTTCCCAAGTCCCAGAACCAGGGCCGCACTGCCCGCCCCTTTCAAGAAAGTACGACGCGTTACCATTCGGCACCTCCCACTTTCGTCGAAACCTGCACCCAGTCTCAAACGCGGCCAAAACCGCCGCCGCCGTATTACTCGAGGGCAAGAACGACAGAAACGGCACGGCATCAGAAACGGGGTCATATATGGTCCGCCCCGCATTGCGAGGGTCGAGTAAGGGAAGCATCGAAAGTCGGTTGCTCACATATATCCGGCCTGTTTACGGGGGCGCGAAGCCTCCTGGCCCTGATGGAAATTCGCGCACTCGCGTCCTTAT
>JAJRWY010000025.1 GCA_024276575.1 Candidatus Binatota bacterium | reverse complement strand
CAACGCGAGGGCCAACTGATCGGCCATCGTCCGGAGCAGCTCCGCATCGTCTCCGCTGTGGTATCCCCCGGCACGCTTGGGTCCGGCAGCCAAAAAGCCGACCATGCGGTTCTCGAGACGCATGGGGACTATCAGTTGTTCATCGGAAGTATCGGCGCCCGATCCCTCATTTCGAGCCACGAACGGAGCAGAAAACAAAACTAGGCAGTCATCGTCCATCCCCGAAATGACGCCTGCCAATTGCGGAGCAGGAACCTCCTGTACCTCTAGCGTACGCGATCCGCGCTCTGAATCGTAAAAAAGAAACGCCCTACGGGTCACACGATGGCCGTCCTCGGATACCGAGAACACCTCTGCAAACGAAGGCTGCACGGTCTCATCGATCAGCTCCACGGCAAATCTGAGCAGAGCATCTACATCTAGAATGGAACTGAACTCCCTCGACGCGACTCCGACCACATCCCGATATTCGTAACGGCGACGGTCATAGAGTCTGGATACGAACGCCTGAATGCGATCGCGGCTCGGGTTAAACATCAAAAACAAGGTCACTACCAAGATCCCGTTGGTCACACGGCTCGCTACACCGGTCACGCTGGTAAAAAAATGGTCGAGTATCGAAATTGCAACGGTATAAGCACTGACCACCAGAACAGAGAGAATAATGTAGGCCAGAGCCCGCTTTATGACTCGATCTATCTCGAACAAATCATGCTGAGCAATCGCATAGGCGATGCCTATAGGAAACACAGAGATAGGTGCGGCCAGTAGGTTCACCGGCATCAACTCCATTCCGGCGAAGAATCCAACTTCCGCAACGGCAGGCAAGAAAGCAATGATCACCGAGAAAAGGACCACTTTGCTCCGCTGGCGAACCAAACGATCCTGGTTCCAGAAAACATGGTAAGTAAAGAAAGATACCGACGCCAAAATAGTCGCCGCCATGTAGACATAACCGTACCAATCGAGACCAATCAGAGCCTGCTTGTCGCGAAAAAATAGGTAATTGGCCGCTACTCCAAAGGTCAGAGAAAGACCTAGCGCCCCCCACAGTAAGAGGTCCTCCCACCTTCCGCGTTGCCGCAGAACCGGGAAATAACTGAGTACCGCGAGCACAGTGGTACCCGCGAGACCTTCGTAAAAGAAGTACGAATAGCGAAACAACGCCAGCCCGAAAAGATCGGCGCAGACGGCGAAATACATTCCGAGCGTCACCGAAAAAATAAACAGTGTGCCGGATTCTGGCCCGTGAGGCTTCAGGTAGATCACGATCACACCCAGCCCGACCAGCGTAAGCGCGTTCAGTAAATAGAGCCCAACGCTCGTAAGATAAGGCCAGGCGCCAAAGATCTGAACCGGAACGCTTACGAAATACCGCTCCCCCTCAAACTCCGCCTCGTATCTGATCGTCTCCCCCGGCTGCTTCGCTGCCACGACATCCCGAAGTTCTGAGGCGGTCTCCAACTCCCGGCCATCAGCCGAGATAATCCAGGAGTGGTACTTAAGACCGTGCTGCGTCCCAGCCCACGAGGATCCACCAATAGCCGGCACGAACAGATTGTCCCAGACCAGGAAGCCCGGGAATGGTGCCCCAACTGACCGGCAGGAGTTAAAGCCGCAGATCGACAGCACTACCAGCGACGTCACGCTCACCGCCAGACGAACGCCTCCGGGCAGGAGCAAAAGCCTTGTTATCCTGGACGAAACGACGGTACTCACTAGCCTCGCGATACGAGGAGTATAGCACAATGCGAGCGCCTCGCAGTCTTCTGCAAAGAACTCCCATCCATGGAGGCCGGCATCTCAATTCAAGATCGAGCCGACTGACAAAGCAGCCCTATGGCGCCGCCATCTCAGTACACCCTGCACCTTGTGGCACGACGACCCGTTTTGCACGAGAGGAAACCCGTGAAGGCATCATCTCCTACTGCTATATGTAAGACTACGCCCGAAGGATGATCAGTCCCGCCCCAGTCGAGTAGCGCGGGCCCCCGCGCTCGCAGCCTCGCGAAGTAAGCCGATCCGTTCACAGCACCGAGCCGTGCTGCACGAACCCCCCGTAAACGGCCCTCCGAGTCGCGGTATTCGTAGTTCTTATTGTCACCCGTCCCTACAAGTACTGCTGGCAGGCTGGCCCAGTAGTACGCACCATCGCTGTGCATGATGCCAACTTGCACTTCCTCCGCGTCAGGACGAATTCTCTGCGCTGTAGCAAGAGAGAACACTACTCGTTTTACCCGTATCCGATCAGAAGCACCTGCTCTAGCCTCCATCATGACGACTCTTGCACGGCTTATCGCGCCGCGATAACGCGAACGCAATTGCGGACACTCGAAGCAGCCCTCGGTATCGGAATCCAACACACAAGTGCCGTCGCAACAGTTCCCGTCACCAGAAGCGTCGCTATCGAACTGTCCTGGGTTGACGACCAGACGACAGTTGTCGTCACAGGGCCATCCCTTCGCCAGATGCTCGGGCGTACAGGGGCGGTCCCCGCTTATTCCACTAGAATCTCCGTCGTCCGGCACCCCGTCGCCATCACTGTCGCGGTTATCACTCGAACTGACCGCCGATTGGCGGAGCACGCGGTGTTCACGCGTCCGTGACGGGCTACCCGACACCACAGCAGCGGCCGCTATGGTACCGGTTTCCGCTACCCAGAGTTGCGCCTGAACCCCGGCCGAGGAGGCGTCAAGTACAATAGAAGCCCCCGCTGCATCGCTTAGCGTGATCGTCTCGGAAGAAGGATCTCCATCCGTATCCGGACTGAGTATACGCAACCCATCAGTAGCAGTAACCACCGTCACTAGGCTCTGCAAACCGGGATCCGCAACGTTTCCCAGCAAATCGACCGGGAGCAATCGCAACGCCATTGCAGTCTGACCCGCAAAGCTCAATGCGTCCGCAGGCGTTACCAAGACACGGCCGCCACCGGTAGCGGCTGGAGCCGGACGGATCAACACCCTGGTCTGGGCCTGGAAATTAGAGAGATCAATTTCCTGGAACAAACGGGCACCAACAACCGGACCGCTGACTACCAACACTTGATCCGTCGTCGGATCGCTCCCGTCCGTAAGAAGAGAAAACGCTCCTCCAAGAACGGGATCTCCGGGGTCTGGAAGGAAGAAATCCGTAGGTTGAAACTTAATCATGTTACGACCCTCGGGGTTGGGCGGATTCGGATCATCCATGCGGATAACCGAGCCAGGGTCGAGCGGAGGGAAAAAGGGCCACTTCGTGAAGACCGGAGTCCCCTCCGACCATACCACCGCGGCATCATCGCCCGTATAGGCTCCCCCGCTAAGTTTGACAACAAGACCCCCTAAACTGGCTGGCGCGGCAACTTGAATGCCCAAGGAAGAATCAAAGCGCCCCGCGGTCAAGGGCCCGACCTGTCGGCCCACATGAGCTGTGACTTCCTGGGCCTCAACTCCGTTGTCGATCGAACCGTCGGAATCTGTCGGTCCAATAAAACCGTCCCCGTCGAGATCGGCGAAGGCGTAGACCGCGCACGGCCTCTGATCCATGGCGGGATCCGCGAGCACAGTTCCGTAGGGTAAAGTTCCAGGCCCATCAGTTATCATCAAAGAGTACGGGACCTCGGAACCTTGCGCGATAGTACCGCCACCGGCCACGTAAACCTGCAGCGGCGAACCAGCAAGCCCCGAGGGCGCCGGTATTTCGTTTATTCCGCGAAGATCCCCAGCCCTTACTACTACGTCGACGTCACCAACGGTTTGCTGGTCTATGGGGGCCAAACCTGAACTCCAAGATCCCTTCACACCGTCGTTAGGAAGGACTAGGGGAAGTTCGGGGATCATCGGATATACCCCTGAAACCGCCTCGCATGGGTCTCCGCTAAGAACCGCTTTGCCGTTAGTCGAGCAAGCGTCTTGAGCCCACGCAGAAACAACGGAACAATGAGCAATCAATAAAACCAAACTGAGATATATCGTAGATTTCATCATCGACATCTGAAACTCCCCCTTACAACACGGTCGAGAGCGTGTTGCTCAGAAAGGCGGACTGATATTGTGCGTCCTGGACCAAGTACATAACTACCGATACCGCCCCAGGTTGGATCGAAGGAGGCAACGACAACTGCAAGCGGTGGGCTCGAAAGGTCAACACTTCGGCGTCGGGATCATCCACACCTGCCGCCTCTACTGCCGGTATCTCGCCGAGTTCCAATCCGTCGTTCAGGCCCGGAACCACACCCGCTTGAGCAACACCCAGCAGCGGGAACCGGACGAACTTGTCACCTTGAATAACGACTACGTTAAGAGAAAGCCCGAGTTGCACTTGCATCAAGTTATCGAACTCCCACACACCCGTAAGATCGAGCACCGCACCGTCGGGAGCACTGCGGGCCACCGCATCACCGATCGCCAGAAAGGTATAACAATTCCCGGCTGACACGATGCGGGGACTACTTACCAGCAGCAAGGCGGCTACGAACAAAGCGACTATCGCAGCTATCGTGCCGCTGACCTTCATTCGGCCTGAGTGGAAAAAGCCTCCGGGCTGTCCATCAGACGGAGCAGGTGAATTAAATGCTAGGGTATAGGACATTGTTCTAAGGTCTCCTCTTGTCTGCGGGCCGCAACCCCGGCCGGCGATCCACTGTTAAGCCGCAAACGCGACACCCATATGCTTCGTCGTAAACAGTAGCCGTACAGCCACTGCACTTGCATATGAAACGCTGAACGATCGTTCAGGAACTCTAGGAGAATGCGAGGGGGGCGCTGGCAGAAAAGGGCGGAGCTACACGTATCCCCTTGAAAAGGGTCGACCAAGACAAGCAACTCCTCACTGCACGGGGAACCTGATATTGAATGATCGTTAAGGAGAAAGGCACATGCCAGACCCCCACGATGAGGCAACGGCAACGTAGAGACCCACACCCAACACACGCGGACTGTCACGGAGCCGAATCCGCCAAACGATAGAGTTCACTACGTAGGAGAAGCGCTAAGAGTGGATTACTAAGCGGGACGCCGCAGCGAAAACAAAGCCACGTCGATCGGCCCCACACGGAAACCTACTTCACAATAGGCCAAGTACAAGTTCCACTTACGAAGGAACGCCTCATCAAAACCAAGGCGTGCGATCTCGTTCTGATTCTCCGCAAATCGACGCCTCCAGGCGTTCAGGGTAAGAGCATAGTCTTTGCCGAAAAAAACGCCGCCTAGTCGCTCGAGCCCCGCCGCTTGTGATAACGCAGCGAATCTCTGCGGACTAGGCAACATGCCTCCTGGAAAAATACACTCGCGCATAAGATCCGTACCTACTCGATAAGTTTCAAACCTGTCTTCGGAAATCGTAATGGTTTCAATCGCTGCTCGCGCGCCAGGTTTCAGCCGCCGCGCGAGTTCTCGGAAGTAGGTCGCCCAGTACCGTTCACCGACCGCTTCGAACATCTCGATTGACAACACGCAATCGAAAGTTCCATCGAGCTTGCGAAAGTCGCTCACGACAACGCGCACTCTATCCGAAAGGCCTTCTTCAAAGATCCGGCGGCACAAGTAGTCATGTTGCTTAACCGACAAAGTTACAGCCGTTACCTGTGCCTGGTACTCACGGGCAAGATGCCGTGCCAAGCCGCCCCAACCGCAACCTATCTCCAGCACTTCACAACCGGCTCGTACACCCGCGCACTCCGCCACCTTACGGAACTTCCTCAACTGCGCCTGTTCCAAAGATTCATCCTCCATGCCGAACATGGCGGACGAGTAGGTCATCGACGCATCGAGCCACAACTCGTAGAAGTCGTTACCGAGATCATAGTGAAAAGCCGAGTTCCGTCTGGACTTTGCGACCGTGTTCGGGAGCAGCCGTCGCGACAAGCGGTGGAGCAATCTGACGAAACGATTGGCATCGAGCATTGGACCCAACGCGGCAGCGTTGAGTGCTGCCCACGAGAGCAGTCCGATAAGATCGGGCGTGTCGGCTGAACCGTTCATATAGGAACGAAGAAATCCCACCTCTCCGTGGGCGAATATCGAGTAGAGGGTCCTTAGATCGCGGATCTCGAGCCGTGCAACTGGCTCATCACCTTGCTTCCCAAAGATAAGCTCTCTTCCTGACGGCAGGCGCAGTAGCAGAACGCCGTGATCCACTCTCTCTAGATAATCCCGCCACGGGTTGAGGCGACTCAATCGCCTTTGCAGAATCGAACTATCCGCGAAACGAGCTTCCCCTTTCATACTTTGCTGCATCCGGCGCCGTCCTCAAGAAAGGCGAACGCCGGTATGCGACCACAACGCCGCCCCCAGGGCCAACAAAGCAGCGGCGCAGCTAAGCACTCCGGCCCGGCGGCCGGCATCCGTAGTGCTACGATCGCCCAGGAACTTTTTGACCTCGACGAGTTCCACAACCGCGCGGCGAGAAGGCAAACGCCTAATAATCGCGCCGCGCCCGTCGATCACACCTGAGATCCCACTATTGGCGACGCGAACCAGTGGCCTGCGCTGTTCGATTGCACGAAACACCGCTGCCAAAAAATGCTGCTCCGGCCCGGCTCCGTGGTCAAACCATGAATCATTGGAAATATTGAGAAACACGTCCGGGGTGAGATCGCCAGCTTTGGACACGATACCTGGATACACGATGTCGAAGCATATGAGCGGAGCAATCCTCCATCCCTTGACCTCAAACACCGTCGCAGCCCCACCGCGACTATAATTCGGCGACCATTGGTCTTCACTGAGGCGCGACAACCATGCAGGCCGGATCTCTATGTAGGGCAACATCATGGCCTTATCGTAGACATGGTACTCGGTTTCCCCTGGCGTGAAGAGGAAAGCGGATACGAAGCGGCGCAAGTGACCGCTATCGGTGTTCTCCGAGCGCTCGGCCCCCACTATAAGACTGGCCTCAAGTTCATTAGCAAGACTCTGTAGCCGTCCTATTACCTGAAGATTCGCGTTGAGCAGCAGCGGGACCGAATTCTCCGGCCACACGATAAGATCCGCAGCTCTCAACACCGGACTGCGGCTCATCTTGATTTGCTTATCTAGGTGGCGCCCCCTCAGGCCTTCGCGCCATAGATCTTTTTTACCGATGTTCGCTTGGACGATACCTACTTTCAGTGATCCCTGGCCAGCAATGCTGTGTGGAAAAACGCTGAGAGAAAGCTTTCCATACGAAAACAGCAACAACGGTAAAGCAGCAGCAACTACCAATGCCACCTGTCGTTCACGCCTGGAGGACGTATCTGCAACAATCGACGCCAGCGCGGCTCCCGTCGCGGCGGCCACCCACGTTAGAATCCAAACACCGCCAAAGGCCGCCGCTTGGATCAATGCCACTTCACGGTAAAAGGCGTGTCCCAGAAGCGCCCAGGGGTTTCCGCCCCATAGATTCGCTCGCAGATATTCCAAAGCCGTCCACAGGCTCGCGAATCCAGCGATGCGTGCAAGCACACCGAGCCGCGCCAAAATGGCGGCCAGGGGGAGCAGCGGTGCATAGTAGACGGCAACGTTTATACCCGTGATGACGACCGTCAGCGCAGTCGCCGACAGCGCTGAGTTCTCGAAGTATTCGTGGGCTGCAAGAAACATCCAGTGGCCCACTATCCCCAACGACGCAATCCAACCGAATGCGGTGCCGGAGAGGACCAAAGTCGCGTAACTGCCGTCGCGGGAATGGCGATTGGCCAACCAAGCAAACGGCGCCGTCGCCACGAAGGCCAGCGGCCAGAAGTTGAACGGGGGATACAGCGCTATGAACAAGACGCTGCTCAGCGCAACGCAGACCACCGCCGCCGCGCCGGGACCGGCAAGCCACACCTTCAT
>JAJRWY010000274.1 GCA_024276575.1 Candidatus Binatota bacterium | reverse complement strand
GGTGGGATCCTGCGCGCCGACAAGAACGGCCGTGCAGCTTATGCGTTGTTCAGCGCCTCACCGGAGTTCGAGGCCCCTTTATCGTATGAGCAGGCGGCGGCGAGTTCTTTCGACGCCTTGGTGCTACCCGGCGGCCATGCGAAAGCGATGCGTCCGTATCTAGAATCCGAACTGTTGCAACGGGTCGTGCTCGGAGCGTTCGACGCCGGCATCCTCGTGGCTGCTATTTGCCACGGTGTTTTGTTGGCGGCAAGGACTATCGATCCGTCCAGCAAGCGCTCGGTGCTCTACGGCAGGAAAGTCACGACCTTGCCCAAGCGCCTGGAGCTATTGGCCCATGGGCTTACGAGGCTGTGGATGGGTGATTATTATCGCACTTACCCGCAGACTACGACGGAAGACGAGGTGAAATCCTTCCTCGCCTGCCCCGCGGATTTCGACGCGGGGCCCAAAGGTTCGAAACGTGATTCCCCGGCAGACCTTTCGGCCGGTTTTGTCGTCTGCGACGGCAATCTGATAACCGCTCGCTGGCCCGGCGACGCCCACCGTTTCGCGACGGCTATTTGCGAGGCTCTATCGGTGGCGGACTGCTAACCTGCATTTTTAGGATTTTAGAAGCGACACTGTCTCCGCCACCCAATCGTCGTCGGTGCGAAAGGCGGCGGGCAGGTCGAGCAGCACTGTGTCGAAGATACCCTCGCAACGTTGTTTGGTCTTGCTGGCGAACTCATCACGGGTCGCGACGACGGCCCACTCATCGAGCATTTCATCACTGATCAAGGCGGGCATTTGTGCCCACTTTCCCTCGACCGAGAGTTTGTGTAGTTCCACTCCGGTGTCTTGCCAGCCGTGGAACTCGAGCACGCTATGGTAAGTGCGTGTGGATGCGTAAAAGGCGATCTGTTGTTTTAACGCGTCCATAGCTTTGCGTAGCCCTTGTTCGTCGTCGGCCACGGCGATGAACGGCGCCCCTATCACCGAGACCTGCGCGGGGTCGCGTCCGGCCTTGGCGGCACCCTCTGCGATCGCCGGCAGCACTACCTTTTGCGTGTGCGAGAAAGTAGAGATCGGATGCAGGCGAATACCGTCACAGAGTTCTCCGGCCATGCGTGCCATGTAGGTTTTGAACGCGCCGAGGTAGATCGGCACGTGCTGATGTTCGATAGGTCCCGGATTGAAAAACGGAGGCAGCATCGTGAAGCTGTAGTGTTCGCCTTCAAAGTAAGTAGGGTGTTTCGGGTCCTGGAAACTTGCGAACATTGATCGCAGGCACAGTACATAGTCGCGTAGACGCGGGCCCGGTGCGCTCGTCCAGGGCGTCGCGTAACGGCGCTCGTTGTGACCCTTTACTTGAGTTCCCAAACCGAGATTGAAGCGTCCACGAGAGAGCTGCTGCAGGTCCCAGGCGGTCTGTGCGGTTACCATGGGGCTGCGGGGGAACGCGATCGCCACGTTGGTCCCCAACGACAGGTGTTCGCTGTGTTCTGCGGCGATGGCCAGCGGCAGAAACGGATCGTGACCCGCCTCCGGCGCGGTAGTGCCGTCGAATCCGAGCGCCTCGACACGCGCCGCCGCTGCGGCGATGCTTTCGATGGTCAGCGCATTTTGTCCTTTACCCGCATATTGCTGAGTATCGGGGCCCATCATTACCGTTTCAACTTTCAGAGGCATTGGCTTCTCCGCTGTTCGCTGCTTGTTGCCCCAGGTCGGGGATTAGCGTCTTCGCTACGTTTAAAGAGCCGGCTTTTCCCAGGCCGGGCGGCAGGGTACAAGACAGTAATCTGTAAATCCAGAAGGAAGGTCCAGGCATGAAAGGAGAAGCCCACAAAGACGGGAACGCGCGAAGCCGGGAGGTGGCTGCGTGCGCCGAAGCCGCTGCGAACGAGCAGGGCGGTCTCGATTACATTCCCGAGTACTTGTCCGAAGAGGTCAAAGTAAAGCTGCGGGAGATTACTAAGGAATCGGATCCTGAACCCGCTCCGCTGGAAGTCAACGAGTATTTGATCCGGCATTGGTGTGAGACGCTCGAGGACGGCAATCCCTTGTATCTTGACGAGGACTACGCGAGGTCGAGAGGAATGGCCGGCCTGGTGGCGCCGCCGGGTTCGATCATGACTACTTTTGCCATGCAGTACCGCTGGCCTTGGCCTCCGGGGGGCCGTGAGCCTGCTCCCCACATACACTACACCATCAAGGAACTATTGAACCTGCCGGTCGGGATTATTTCCGAGGTCGAGGTTGAGAACTACACTCCTTTGCTGGTGGGCGACAGAGTAAGCGTGAGCCAGCGCCTGGTTTCGATATCGCCATGGAAGAAGACCCGGGTAGGCGAAGGGCACTTCTGGACCATGGATCGCCTTTATCGTAATCAAAAAGGTGAGTTGCTGTGCCGCGAACGCATGAGCGCCTTTGGCTACGGGCGTGAGGAGGGCGCTGCGCCGCGCCGGTCGCCGGCTTCGGGCGGATGGAGCCCCGCGGTTGAAGAGGTCCTCAGGGGCGAGGAGACCGGCTATTCGCCCCCGGACTATAGTGACCTGCATTGGGAAGACGTCGAGGAAGGACAGGAGTTGCCCGGGCTCACTATGCCCATTACTTTTGCGCGCTGCGTTTATTTGGCGTCGGCTACCCGGGACTTTTCTCCGCAACATTCCAATAGTGAGTACGCGCGGGCACGCTCGAAGACCAAGGATGTGTTTGTAAATACCCCGTTCAATATGGGTATAGTCAGCCGTTTCGTAACCGACTGGGCCGGGCCGGCAAGTACTGTGCGCAAGATCAAGGTTTCGATGCGCGGCAATGTCTGTGCAGGCGACGACATGATCGTCAGTGGTAAGGTCGTAAGGAAGTACCGGGAAGATGGAGAGTGCATGGCCGATATCGACATTATGATTGCCACCGACGAGGGGCCGGTGACTCCGTGCAGCGCCACGGTAGTTTTGCCGTCTCGCGCTTGATGGCCTTGGGCACTCCCGCCCCGGGCCGCCGCTAATACTTCGTGTTTTACGGTTGGCGCGTCGTTGGCGGGACTTTCCTGATCTATCTGATCAGCGGTGGTCTCTACAACACCGGGACACTCTACTTCAAGGCTCTCACTGAAGAGTTCGGCTGGGGGCGTGGTGAAGTCTCGGCGGCCTTTGCCTTGGGCATACTGGTCGGAGGCTTGGCGGCTCCGGTTTGGGGGAGGATCGCTGATCGGGCCGGCCCGCGCAGCGCTTTCGTCCCCGGCGTAATCTTGACCGGGCTGTCGTGTTTCGGCTTGAGCATGATCTCGTCGATTCCTTCGCTCTATGTCCTGTACTTTCTTTTCAGTATCGCGTCGGCAGGCATCTCCTTGGTCCCGGTCAGCGTCGTTCTTTCCAACTGGTTCGTTTTGAAGCGCGGGCGTGCGATCGGCATCGCCTACACCGGTGTGGGGGTGGGGGAGTTCTTGTTGACTCCGGCTGCCGGCTTTCTGATCGTCGCGGTAGGCTGGCGCCAGGCCTATTTGATTTCGGGTGTGGTGGTCTTGGCACTGCTTACTCCCGTTGCTCTGTGGATAAAGAACCGCCCGCAGGACATCGGATTGTTACCCGACGGTGCCACCAAACACGGCGGTTCTACGCTGGTTTCAAGCTCTTCAGATGCCCGTGTAACCGCAGCGCGCGCTGAATCCAGTCCGGCCCCCGCACTTGAAGCCGCTCAGCGTTCGACTGTTGCCGGGGTTGCTGCTGTCGCCGCCCCGGTGCTGGGCGCAGAGAGCGCTGAAAACCTTGCCGCCCAAGCCGAACGGTCTCGAGGGTTCTCTCTTGCGGAAGCGTTGAGGACCCCGGCTTTCTGGCTGACCGCCGTGACTTGGCCGTTAGCGATGGGCCCGCTGATGGCGATCATACTGCACCAAGTGTCATTCATGACCGACACCGGCTTGTCGACCGAGGCCGCCTCGGTGGTGGCCGGCGCTGTCGGAGGCACCAGTATGTTCGGCAGGATCGGCTACGGCTTCTTGTCCGAGCGCTACCCGATGCGATTCATATATGCATCCTGTTACGTGCTGCTGGCCGCCGGAGTGTTCTCGCTGTCGGTGTCCGCCAGCGTGGGAGTCCCCGCGCTGGTGTCCTACGCGGTTTGTCTCGGCCTCGGGGTAGGCGGAGCTTTCGCGTTGGCGCCATTGATGGTGGCCGACCTCTTCGGCGTCAAGTCCTTGGGGGAGATCTTCGGTCTTTTGGGTCTCGCGGCCACTGTTGGCGGTGCCATCGGCGCTACCGGAGCCGGTGTTCTGTACGACCGAGTGGGGAACTACGATGTCGTGTTTCAGATTGCCGTCGCCGCTGCGATTATCGCCACGATTCTGATGCTGATGATCAGGCGCCCCGCGCCCCAGTGTAGTCGCGCGCCAGCGTAGTGCTACCCGGTGTAGTGGCGCCCAAGGTAGTGGTGCCCCAGGTAGTGGTGCCCCAGGGTGATCGCGCTCCGGTGATCGCACCCCAGCGTAGTTACACAACCGTCGTGGACGTCGTGCTACTGGGCTAGCGCGTCGCGTACGGCGATGTATGCGAAGGTCATCGAGGGACCGATGGTCGCACCGGCACCCGGGTAAGTGTGGCCCATGACAGAACCGGAACAGTTTCCGCTAGCGTAAAGGCCGGCGATGGGCTCGCCCTTTTCGTCCAATACTCTAGCGCGCGCATCGGTCTTGAGCCCACCTTTGGTTCCGAGCTCTCCCGGGTAGGCTTCGATACCGTAAAACGGCGCAGTGTCCAGAGGTGCTAGGCACGGATTGGGCTTAACCTTTTCGTCTCCGTAGTAACGATCGAAAACGGTTTCTCCGCGATGGAAGTCTTCGTCGGTGCCGCTGCGCGCATAGCCGTTGAATCTCTCGATGGTAGCTTTTAGCCCTGCTGGGTCCACGCCCAACTGTGCCGCCAAACCTTCAATCGTATCGGCTTTCTTCAGGTAGTGTTTGAGGTGTTTCGGTAGCCGTGAGTCGGGCTGCTGCGTACCCTGAAGCAAGGGGCCGAAGGGGTAGTTCTTACGGAAGGTTGCGTCGAAAACCATGTAAGCCGGCACCGACGGGCTTTCCTCACTGTGATTGGCATACATGGCGTTCACTACGTCTATGTAGGGTGCCGCTTCGTTGACGAAACGCTCGCCTTTCTTGTTGACGGTGATCGAACCGGGAAGTGATTTTTCGATTACCAACATGCGTGCGTGTTCTTCGCCTTCGACCAAAGTCGTAGGCCCCCACCAAGCGTCGTCCATGAACTCCAAAGAGGCACCAATCTCTAGTCCCATGGCGATCGCATCGCCTTTGCTGTGAGGGTTGGCACAGGTCCACTGTGCGCGAGTAGGTTTGGGTAAGTACTTCTCACGCATCTCTTGATTAGACTCGAAGCCACCCGCAGCCATCACCACGCCGCGCTTTGTTCGTATGCGCATACTACGGCCTTGCTTGTCGACTACTACGCCGATTACGCGCCCTTTCTCGACGATCAACTTGCGGGCGGCAGTGTTGAGCCATAGGGGGACGTTTCGATCCATCAGCGAACGGCGCAGCATTCCCATCAGCGCGTTACCCATTGCCACGTTTCGGTCACGTTTCGACTTGAAGCGCCAGGGAAGATCGAGCCAGTAGCGTGCCATCAGTTTCATGGTCAAGCCGATCCAACCCTTTGCCTTGGTAAGCAGAGTCCGGGCTTCGAGCACCGTCATGAAGATGCGCCCCATGATCAGCATCTGTATGTTCTGCTCGCGCATCTTGAGGAACTCTTCGCCCAACTGTCCCGCATGAAAGCTAGCGGGTTCGATCGAACGCGCTCCGGGTTTGCTGCCCTCGACGGCCGGGTAGTAGTCGGCGTATTCAGGAAGCGCGACGAATTCAGCCCGGGAATTCTTGCTCAGGTACTCGACCATCTCAGGTGCGGCGTCGAGGTAGGCGCGGAGTTTGTCTTCGGGCACCGCGCCTGCGGTGGTACCTTTCAAGTAGGCGAGTGCTTCTGCGGGCGAATCCTCGATGCCTGCGCCTGCCATCAAGTGGTTGTTGGGCACCCATAGCCCGCCGCCCGACATCGCCGAGGATCCGCCGTAGCGGTCGCTCTTTTCAATGAGCAGCGTCTTCGCGCCGGCATCGGCCGCCATTATGCCCGCGGTCATCGCTCCCGATCCAGATCCGACCACCAACAAGTCTACGCTATGGTCCCAGTCGCTTGCGTTACCTTTGCTGCCCACTGTCACTAGCTCCTTGGCCCCCAATCGGCCCTGCGGAAAACTACTGCGGTGTTAGAGGATCCTGCTAAAGATCCCGCGCTACCGTGCCCGGCCGCTGTCGTGCTCCGGCCGATTCCCGCGACTGTAACACGTTCTAGTTTGCTTTGGCCATTGAATCCAGCGCAGCGGCCGATTTTTCCGCTCCTCGTAGTTTCGGGCTTACCCGTAGCGGGACTCCTATGGCACAATCCGGGACGGCGGACCTTGATGAGGCGGGATAACGAAACTGCACTGGCGGGACGGCGGGTCCTCGAACTCACCGATGAGAAAGGTTGCTACGCGGGCAAGCTGTTTGCCGATATGGGAGCCGACGTCATCAAGGTGGAGCCGCTCTCGGGCGATCCCTGCCGGCGTATCCCTCCTTTTGCGTCCAGGGGACACGGAGACAGTCTTTACTTCCTCTACATGAATAGCAGCAAGCGCGGGGTTACGCTCAATCTCGAACATCGACGCGGGCGCGATCTGCTGCGCGGCCTGGTTGCCTCGGCGGATTTGATACTCGAGAGTTTTCCTGCGGGCTACCTGCGAGGATTGGGTCTCGGCTACGAATCCCTCAGTGCGGCCGCTCCTGCCTTGGTGATGACTTCGATAAGCGGCTTCGGGAGTTACGGGATACATTCGTCGTGGGAAGTCTCCGATCTGGTTACCTCGGCCATGAGCGGTGCGCTTTATGTCACGGGGGAGGAACAGGATCCTCCGGTCAGATCGGCCGGTTTTCAAGCTTATATGAGCGCCTCGCTCAGCGCGGCCGCCGGCAGCATGATCGCGCTCTATGCAGCTGCGATGAGCGGTCGCGGACAATATGTCGACATTTCAGTGCAGGAATCGATGGCTGCGGTTAGCCACATTTGCGGGGCCGGGAAGTTTCTTGACGACGGCATGGTGCCGCGGCGGCGTGGAAGCAGCCTGTTCGCATCGGTTCCTTCCGGAGCATATCGCTGCCGGGATGGCTTGATTTACTTGATGGTGAACCGGCCCGCGCATTGGCAGTCTCTAGCCGCGTGGGTGCACGAAGTTACCGGCAACCAAGAAATACTCGACCCTATGTTCGAAGGTCCGTCGTCCAACCGTATCGAGCATCGCGAGTTGCTCGATATATTCATTGGCGAGATGTGCTCCCGTTTCTCCGTCGAGGAGTTTTACCGGCAGGGCCAGGGGCGCCACATCGCGGTGGCCCCGGTCAACGATGCGGCCGCCGTGATCGCAGATCCGCAGTTGCAGGCGCGGGGTTACTTCACGCGGGTACGCGATGGTCGCGCTTGCGCTGCGATGCTGTATCCAGGGGCGCCGTATCGACATTCGCTCACGCCGTGGCGCATGTCGCGTCGCGCGCCCTGTCTCGGTGAGCACAATGAAGAGGTTTTCGGCCGCGAACTCGGCTTGTCCACCGCCAAGATCGAGCGCTTGCGTGAGGATGGGGCCATATGAGTACTTCAGGTCCCGGGAAAAAGTCCTTGCCGGCCGGAGTGGGGAGTCGCGAAGAAGCTACTTTGAGCCGAGTGGCTGCGGGTTCTTCCTCGCCGGGCCCCGAGGCACTCGAGGGCCTGCGGGTGCTCGAGTTTACTGCGGGTATGGCCGGGCCATGGATCGGTCGTTTGATGGCCTACTACGGCGCGGAGGTGATTCGCGTAGAGTCTCGTAAGCGCCCCGATGTGGTACGACTCTACGTTCCGCCACGGAATCCTGAGGCGGGGGTGCAGGAGGCCGACTCTCCCTGGTTCAGCGATTGGAACGCCGGCAAGAGCTTCGTCAGCTTGGATTTGACAAAGCCCGGCGCCGTCGAGATCTGCAAGCGCCTAGTTTCGATAAGCGACGTCGTTATCGAGAACTACAGTTCCGGCGTCATCGACAAACTCGGGCTCGGCTACGAGCGGTTGAGGCAGTCGCGCAGCGACTTGATCATGCTTTCAACCTCCGGTTACGGAGACTCGGGGCCTTGCCGGAGCTATGTGAGTTGGGGGCCGAACATCGAAGCGCTATCGGGTTTGGCGGCACTCTCCGGCTTTCCCGGCCGCGAATGCACCATGACCCAGTTCGCCTATCCTGATTCGATCAGCGCTTTGCACGGACTGTTTGCGGTGATGTGTGCTTTAGACTACCGCCAGCGTAGCGGCTGCGGGCAATATATCAATATGTCGCAATTGGAGACAACGGCCTCAATGGTCGGAGACTTGTTGATGGAGCGGTTGATAAACGGCCGGGAGCCGCTACGGCGCGGGAACCGTGCTGCGCATATTTCACCGCAGGGGTGTTATGCCTGCCGCGGTGAAGACCGTTGGTGTGCGATAAGCGTCAATGATGAGCGGCAGTGGCGGGCTCTTTGCCGGCTTATCGGGCACTCTGAATGGATCGCCGACGCCCGCTTGTCTTCGGTGTCGGGACGGGCCCGGCATTGTGCGGAGATCGATGCTGCGATCAGCGCGTGGACGAATGGCCGCGACGAATATGAAGCCGTGGAGAGTCTGCAAGAGGCCGGGGTAGCTGCAGGCGTCGTGCAAAACGTGCGTGACTTGTTGGAGAAAGACCAGCACCTTGCGGAGCGGGGATTTTTCGAAGAGATCGAGCATCACCGTAAAGGCAGGGTGTTGGTCAACGGCGTGGATTTGGGTTTGACTGCGACGCCGGGCCGTAGCGGCCCGGGTGGTTCGTGTATGGGACATGATAACCGCTATGTGTTGCGCGATTTACTCGGCATGAGCGACGAGGAGATCGCAGCCTGCGTAAGCAGCGGCGCGGTCGAAGGCGAGGTGTGAGCGCGAGGGTGTGGTTGAAGATCGAGTCATGCGGGGATTGTTAGGTGGCTAAAACTAAAAGAAGAAGCTTCGAACGAGTGATCGTAACCGGCGCCGCCAGCGGAATCGGATTGTGTTTTGCCCGCCGTCTCAGCTCGGAATCCGCCGCGATGGGATTGTTGGACCTTGCCGGGGAACCG
>JAJRWY010000273.1 GCA_024276575.1 Candidatus Binatota bacterium | reverse complement strand
GATTATGACGCCTGTCAGCGAAGGGGTCCATTCCTCGCATATGGCAACGAAGAACCCGCGCGATGCCAGTCCGAATCGCAGATTGGCTTCACGCGGGGCTGCACCAATGTCGATGGGGCCGGCCGAGGCCAGCCCCATTTCGTGGGCTGCTGAGATACCGAGGTAGCGGTTGCAAACCCGGCTGGCGTCGCCAGCCCAGGCAAGTTCTACCTCTCGACGGCCTCGCGTGAGCATGAGCCAGCCTCGACGGGCCTAGATATGGAGTAATGACCAGCAGAAGCAGGCTCGTTTTCGCATGAACCGCCTTATTTGAGCCAATTAGGCAAAGTATACTTGCCCTTCGTGCCGATCCGTAGCATAATTCAGCCATGATAGCGTCCAAAAACGAGCTTTTCGCGGTTCTTCGCCAATACAACCCCTGGTGGGACGGCGGAGAGGTTCCAGACCTGCCCCCGTGGCGGCGGGCGGTGTTTCCGCAGTTGATGGAGTGGCTTACTGAACCCCCGGCTCCCCGTGCCGTCCAGCTCAGCGGGGCGCGGCAGGTCGGCAAGACAACCCTGCTTCTTCAAGCCATCGACGAGCTGCTCCGCACGGGCATCCGCCCTGAGCAAATCCTGTACGTCACCTTCGACCACCCGCTAATGAAGCTGATCGGCCTCGAAGGCGTGCTTGACCTCTGGTACGAGCTACAGCCACCGCCCGAAGGGTTGGAATACCTGCTACTCGACGAAATCCAGAACACGAGCGAATGGCCGACTTGGCTAAAGCTACAGACGGACTTCCAGAAGAAGCGCCGCATCGCCGTCACCGGCTCAGCCATCCCGATCAACACGGAGGGAACGGAGTCTGGTGTCGGACGATGGTACACAATCAAGCTGCCAACCCTGTCCTTCTTCGAGTACCTGCAAATCAAGAAGATTGAAACGCCCAAGCTCCCGACTGTTTCATCGCTGACCGAGATATTCGATTGGTCGCAACCCGACCGCATCCGCGTCGGGGAAACCGCCCGACCTCTGGTTGCGCACTTCCACGAGTATCTGTTGCGCGGCGGGTTTCCGCAGACGGCCCAGGTGGAGAACATCGGGACGGCGCAGCGGTTGCTGCGTGAGGACATCGTTGACAAAGTCCTCAAACGCGACATGACGGCGCTGTTCGGTGTGCGCCGTGTTCTGGAACTCGAAAAGACCTTCCTCTACCTGTGCCTGCACGACGGCGGCATTCTCGATCTGCCGCAGCTATGCAATAACCTTGACTTGAAGAAGCCAACCGTCAACAACTTCCTTGCGTTACTGGAAGCAGCACACCTGATCTACAAGCTGCCGCCGTTTGGATACGGTAAGGAAATCCTGCGTGCGCGATATAAGATTTACCTAGCCGATGCCGCGATCGCCGGAAGCGTACTGCTCAAGGGCAAGGCGCTCCTAGAAGACAGGACGCGATTGGGCGCAGCCGTCGAGACAGCCTTCTTCAAGCATGTGTTCAGCCACTACTACCAGATCAGCGTCGGCTTTTCGTACTGGCGGGGCAAGAAAGACTACGAGGTGGACATCGTGGCCGAGGTCGGTGGCAAACTGATTCCGTTCGAGGTCAAATACAGCGAAAGCTCCGTCAAAGTGGAGAGCCTCAAAGGCCTACGAATGCTTTGCGACCAGAAGCAAATCTCCCGCGCCTATGTCATCACGCGCGACATGGCAGACTTCGAGGTCTGCACAATACCAACAAAAGCCGACTCCGCCGCAGGCACAAGCGTCTTGAAGATTCCCGCGCCGCTGGCGTGCTACTGGCTGTCCCAGTTGGAGCATACTAACGCGGCAGGAGCGGACGGCTGAGGAGCCAGACGCCGAGGAACAAGTCGCGACTGCGGAACATGAAACCCATCGTATCGTAGCTCCACATTCCATTCTTGCCGCCGAGGTAGGCCGTCGTCGCATGCCTGATTCTTCCGCCCGGCTTTTTCAAGTCGTTGGATAGAATAGTGAAAGGAGGTGTGACATGGCAGTGCAACCGAGAGAATCAAAACCAGAAACAAAGGCTCCGAAGGAACACGAAGAACAGGCTCCGCACCCGCTGGACGCTGACGGTGAAACTTCCAACCAGGTCACCGTCGAAGGTGATTGGACATGGGAAGACGAAGACTATTGGGCGCGTGAACAAGAATATCAGGATGTGTTCGCCGTCTTCCAGACGATGTTCGAGAATGCGATGAATGTAGGTGTCCGCTGGAACGACATCGGCAATTTCGCCCAAGACCCGGTGTATAGACATGCGATGTCCCAACCGCATGACGAAGCGATGAAGGAAGCGCTTTGGGTCGCCGGGAATAATTGCGCGAGCCTGCTGCACATGCTGGCGGCGCATGGAAAGCAAGTCGTCTTCCGGGAGGTAGATGGAAACGCCACGTTCCATCTCCTGGACTCGCAGACCGGCGTGGATGAGCTGGTTTGGGATAAAGAGAAGGAGCGGCCATCGCAGTCGGCAGGCTAAGGGGCGCGGTTGACGCGGCGCGAGCGGGCTGGAGATCATCCGCTCAGTGGTGCGGCTTGACCTTTGCGGGCGATTGTTCGAAGATGGTTTCGTCGATGGATTTGGGAGCGCTCATGGGAGCGCTTAGGCCCCAAAGTATCTGGCGGAGTGCGTTGCGACTGCGATTCTTATCGGTTTACGGCTAAGCCCCGGTAACTTAGGTAAGGATTGACCCCCTAAAAGGGTTGATTTCGCAGCCAATCGGTCTTCAAAATCCCGTTCTGGCAACAGAGTGAGGGTTCGAGTCCCTCCTCCGGCAGTGCTTTTAAAGCACAACACAGTGGGCTAAAAGAACACCTTCCCACACGTCCTAGGGTTGCGATTCGATATCAGCCTTCCACGGAGACGAGGAATTGGAGAACCATCCGAAAAAGATGGGGTTTCGTCGCAACAACGGGCGCATTTGCGAAATACGGGGTTCCAGGCCGAAAAAAACAACCGAATTGGGCCAAAAATAATGAGTTCAGGGGGTTTATTAGAACTGGCTAACTTGTTATCATGGGTCATCGAGGAAGAGTCGGTTGGTTTCGCTTGGGACTCCTGGCTGGTGCCTCTTGAAAAGTTTGACTCGCCGTCCAATCCCCCATTGGGCGGCTCCCTAAGGCCCGGTCCACCCCGCCGGGCCGTTTTTTTGCGCGAATCGCTGGCAGTCCTGCGGTACCAAGCCGCCGAATCCCTCCCTTTCACTCTCGTGCTAATGCCCAGGCCACACCCGCGCGTGCCGCAGTTTTTGGCCAACCAGCCGGTACAACCTACCGAACGGCACACCACCTGCCATGTCGACAAACGTCGGGCTGGTTCTCTGCACGAATGCACGCCTGGGCCGCGCAGGCTACAATGATGGGCTAGCTGGTCTTCGTGACAGGCTGAACTCGACTGACGATTGTGTTGGGCTGTCATGCAGGCTCGCGCGGCGTACCCACAGCACGAAGCCGCTAGTAGGCACGGACGTATGCCCGACCACCGGGAACGTATTGGTGCCTGAGGTTGTTCTGGCGTCTGTTGTCATAGTGAAACAGTGGAAAGATCGGATATGCCTACGGATGCAACTGCGCCCCCTTCGACACCGGCAAGAGGCCGGGCGCTTCGCGCTATTGTCGCCATTACGCTGATTCTTGGCGGCGGCGTGGGGGTCGCGGCGATTTTTATCGCCACGGGAATAGAGCCGCCGCGCAAGGAGTCCGGGGAACTGCCGCCGCTGGTTGAATCTATCGTCATTCAGCCAGAGAACGTGACAGAGCGTTTCATTGGATACGCCACGGCCAACGCCGCGCGCAGTGCGAAGCTCGCGGCCGAAATCTCGGCCACGGTCGTGGAGAGAATCAACAACATCCGCGCAGGCGCTTCGGTCGAGAAAGATCAACCGTTGATCCAACTCGACGATCGCGAGTACCGCTTGGCGCACAAGCGGGCCAAGGCACTGGCGACGGCCGAACAAGCTGCGTTGGATGAGATCACCGTGGAACGCAGCAAACTTGAGCAGCTCATCAACTCTGCTGAAGCGGAGCTGCGCGTCACAGAGGCGGAGCGAAGCCGCGTCGCGAGGCTCTTCGAACAAGAGCAAGCCGCGAAGAAAGAGTTTGACTTCGCCCACCTCGCCCATCAGACGACACGACGCACACTGCTTGGATTTCAACGTGAACTCGCCAAACTAACCCCGCGCAGCGCTCGGGTCGTCGCCTCGATTGTAAGCTTTCAGGCATCTGCCGCGATCGCTTTACTCAACGTGGAGCGTTGTACGATTCGCGCACCGTTCGCCGGCATGATCGAAGCCATCTACGTCGATTCGGGCGACCGGGTTCGCCCTGGCACGGTCATGGTCAGCGTGGTGGATACAAACCGCATCGAAATCCCGCTACAGCTTCCGGCCGCCAGCTACGCTGAGATTCGCGTGGGGTCGTCGTGCAACCTCACCTCGGAGAGCCTCCCGCAGGCACCGTGGCGTGGAACGATCGAAAGAGTAGCACCCGTCATCGACACACAAACGCGCACCTATGCGACCTACGTTATTGTGGACAACCGCAAGCAGAAGCAACCGCTCGTACCGGGCACGTTCGTCACGGCCACCATCGACGGCGCGACGTTGCGCGATCGACTACTTGTGCCGCGCCGCGCGATTCGCAACGGACGCGTGTTTGTGCTTCGCGATGGCCACGCCGAGCTTCGTCTTGTCGAGATGGAGCATACCATCCTGGATCGAGCGATCGTCACCGGTGCGGTTCGCGCCGGTGATCGAATCATTCTTTCACACCTCGACATGTTGATTGACGGATCGAGCGTTCGTGGCGAAGCGGGCACCACCGCAACGGTGTCACGCTCTGGCAGTACAACGTCTTCGACGAACGGCTCCGCGCCATGACCTCACTCCCGCGCTTCAGCGTACAAAACCCGGTTTTGATCAACCTGTTCATGGTGGTGCTGCTCGTCGGCGGATTGTATTCCGGACTGACGCTGGTGCGGGAAATGTTTCCGGATTCCGAACCGAACCGCGTGTCTATCACAACGCCCTACCCCGGCGCAACGCCGGCCGAGGTGGAAAAAGGCATCACGCTGAAGATCGAGGAAAAAATCAAGGATGTCGATGGCGTCGAGGACATCCTATCGACCATCACCGAGGGCAGAAGCAACATCATCGTAAAGCTGGAAAGCGGTTTTGCCGCTGTCGATCAGGCCGTGAACGACGTTAAGGCGGCCATCGACACCATCCCCGCCGAAGATTTCCCCGAAGAGGCGCTCGAGACTCACGTGAGCAAGTTCGCGCCGCGTTTGCCGGTGATTAGCGTGGCCGTATACGGCGACTTGTCGGACCGTGAGTTAAAAAAGCTCGGCGAAGACCTCAGAGACGAAATGCTCGCGCTGCCCGACGTGACGGACGTTACGCTCTCCGGGATTCGGCTCGATGAAATCGGCGTTGAAGTCGCGCCCGGCAAGCTGGTCGAGTATGGGCTTTCCTTTCTCGACGTGGCCTCCGCGATCCGCGAGAGCCACATGGACCTTCCGGGTGGGCAGGTGCGTGCGCAGGGCTCGACCGTCGCGGTCCGTACGCTCGGTGAGCGTGACAACCCCGAAGACATGCTGGACATTGTCGTGCGAAGTGACGCTGCGGGGCGTGTCGTCCGCGTGGGCGACGTCGCGCATATTGTCGATGGGTTTGAAGATGTAGACGTAGCGGGGAGGTTCAGTGGCAAGCCGGCCGTCAATGCGACTGTCTATAAAAAGGGTGACCAGGATGCGATCTCCATCGCCTCTTACGTTCGCGCGCTCGTCGCCGGCAAGATGAACTGGACGTTCGAACGGGGACTCCAAGATCGGTTCGACGCTTTGATCGCCGGCACCGATATAGCGAACGACATCTATCAAGAGGCCCGCCGCAACCCGTTCCCCGCGAACGTGTCGCTACAGGTTCATAGCGACCTCTCCCTGTACGTCTCGGGGCGGCTCGATCTTCTCAAACGCAACGGGCTTTGGGGGTTTCTTCTTGTCGCGTTGTCACTGCTGACGTTCCTGCATTGGCGCATCACGCTGTGGGTGCTGATGGGACTCGTGCTCGCGTTGGCCGGTTCGCTGATGGCCATGAAGATGCTTGGCCAGACGCTGAACCTGATGACGATGTTCGGCTTGATCGTCGTGCTCGGCCTGCTCGTGGACGATGCGATCATCGTGGCCGAACACGTCTACACGAAACTCGAAAGCGGCATGGAGCCCAAGCTCGCGGCGATCACAGGCGCAGAAGAAGTGTCTTGGCCCGTCGTCTGCGCGATCACGACCACCATCCTGGCGTTCATCCCCTTGATGTTTATCGAGGGACAAATCGGCGACTGGATGGGCGTGCTACCAGTCGTCGTGTGCATTGCCCTGGGTGTTTCGCTGGTGGAAGCGCTCACGATCCTTCCCGCGCACCTCGCCCACGGACTTCGCTCGAAAAAGGCGAAGG
>JAJRWY010000024.1 GCA_024276575.1 Candidatus Binatota bacterium | reverse complement strand
GGCTAACTATTACTTCGACGGCCTACCCGGCGGGATATTACACGACTGTTCTTGGTGGGCCCCCCGATTTCTTTTCATACTCCAACTCGTTGGCTAGACACAAGGCATCCTGCCTGGTGGCGATGGGCTGCGGAGTTATACAGCGGCGATGAAACTCAAGCTGCTCGATAAATCAGGCGTGTGCAATCAGGCGCGTGATGCTGACCGGGCGAAACACTGCAATTACCGGACGGTGAAGGCAGCCACACAAGCGGCGTCCTCCCATGGCTCGCCCCCCTTACACCTGCGTGCCCAGACGACGTACCACTTCGAAAAGAATCTCGGTGCCGGAGCCGAGGTTGGCCACGCTCAGCCGCTCATTGTGTCCGTGTATGGTCGCGAGATCCTCGGAGGTGAGCATCACCGGCGTAAATCCGTAGGCCTGGGCACCGAAGCGCCGGTAGGCGTGGGAATCAGTGAAACCCGGGGACAGCATCGGCATCACGAACGCGTCCTCGCCGAGCTTCTCGCGAACCACCGTGCTTACGAGCGAAGACAGCGGCGTATCCATCGATGACTCGCCGGCATCGTGGCCGTAGATCTTTTCGATTTCGATGGCGGGGTCGTCGATCAGTTCGTTTAGTTCGGCTACGAACTCGTCGGCGTCGGTGCCCGGCAGCAGCCGGCAATCCACCGTGGCTTCGGCACCGGCGGGAATCACGTTTATCTTGCTGCCACCGTGGATGCCGGTGATGCTGAGCGTATCGGTTGTGATCGCACGAAGGTGCGTATCGGCCGAGGTCAACATAGCCAGGGTTTGCTCATCAGCGAGGTCGAGTTCTTCGGGAATGAAGCCCTTGGATTTGAGCGTGCGCAGCATCGCCTCTACCGGCGCGGTCAGGCGCGCACGCTTCTCGCGGGCCTCGATTCGCGCCAAGGCTTGGACCAGATGCAACAGCGCATTGCTGTCGTGCGGCACGGAAGCGTGGCCGGGGCGCCCCGAGGATTTGAGTTTGAGCCAGCAGGGGCTCTTCTCGCTGGGACCGAGACCGACGATCTTGGCCCGCCTACCCATGAACTCGCAGAACCCGTAGGCACCTTCGTTGAAGACGAAGTCGGCATCAAAGATCTCGGGGTTGCTCTTCATCAAATGGTGCACGCCCTTGATGCCACCTTCTTCTTCGTCGGCGACGGCGACGAACAGCAGGTCGCGCTTTAGCTCGATACGGTGGCGCTTCATCAAAGCCATGATGATCAGCTCCATGATGCCCATGCCTTTCATGTCGAGGGCGCCGCGTCCCCAAATCACGTCTTCGACGATGGCCCCGGAAAACGGATCGATCTTCCAGTGCTCCGGCTCGACCGGGACCACGTCTATGTGGGAGAGCAAGACCACCGGCTTGGCGGCTGCACCTCCGCTGGCCTCCAGCCGCGACGAGATCGAGACCCTTCCGTTACCGGCATCATAGAGCGTGGAGTCCAGGCCTTCGCGCGCCAGCAGGTCGCGCAGGAACACCGCCCCGGCCTCCTCACCACCTGGAGGGTTGGTGGTGTTGATCTTGATGTAGTCACTGAGCAAAGCGGCCGCTTCCTGCGTGATCTCCGCCCAATCGATGGTGGCTGCGCTGTTGTCCATGCCGGCGAGTCTAGGACGTAGACACGACTTTTCCCAGCGTGTCTCCCGCAACTCCGCAAGAAAAGAACGGAACCGAAAGAACGGGGTCAGACCCCGATAGCACAACGCGTTCCATCAAAAAGAACGGGACCTGACCCCGATAGCGTCGTGACCCCGATAGCGTAGCGACGATAGCGATGACCCCGATAGCAATCCATCGATCGTTGGCTTCCCAAACATCGGCGCGGCCAGTCGGCGCGTCCGGTCAGCCCGCTTGGGTCATCTTCGGGTCGATGGCTTCCGGTGCCGGTGCCCCGCCCTCTTCCATATCTACGCCGGTGGATTCCAGGATGCGTGCGATCATCATGTAGTAAGAGATGGTGACGATCAGCTCGATCAACTCGGCCTCCGGCAGAAAGGTTTGCAGCCCGGCCAACGCTTGGTCGGAAAGGCGCGGAGAAACTATCAATTCGTCGGCCGCGGCAATGATCGCCCGCTCACGAGCATCGAAACAGGCCGCTTGCGTGTCGTTGCTTTCCAGCGCGTCGACCTGTTCGCGCCGGACCCCACAGGCCAATGCTATCGGCACATGCTGCAACCGTTCGTAATCGGCCCCGGAGACGCCGGCGACTCGCAAGATCGCGATCTCGCGCAAAGCGGGGTCGAGTTTGAAGTGGCGTAATATCTGCGAACCGCCGGAAACGACGCTACGCAGCGCGCTATAGGAATGTCCAAGCATGCGGAAAAGATTCATGGGCCTGCCCAAAGTGCCCATCAGTTTCCGCGTAGCCTCGTCCAGCGAACTCTCGTCGGGATAGGGAATGCGCGCCATATCTAATCAGGCCTCCTTGCCGTAACGTGTGCGTGCGGCCTCGCACAAGTCATTGAAACCGCACCAGTCACATAACACACCCGGATTGGGCGGAAACACGGTAGCGCTCAAAGCCGCATCGATACGCGCTGCCAGCCTCTGCTCGAGCGCCGCCGCCTCCGAACGCCTGACCACCTTGGTATTGTTGCGGCCGGTGCGCAGGTATTCGAGCGACAACACCACCTCGTCGACACCGTAGTCGGCGAACACCGTGAGTGCGTAGGCTTCCAGTTGCTCGGCATCCTTGCCTTCGAAGCGCTGCGGCACCCGCTTGCCGGTCTTGTAGTCGATTATGTAGTAGCGCCCCCCGCAGTCTCTTGCGAACCGGTCGATGAAACCCTGAAAGGGCAGCCGGCCGGCCAGTCGGATCGAAACGTGCTGCTCGGTGGCCACCGTTGAAAGCTGGTCGCCCGGAAAACGGTTGCGATAAAAGTCGGCCAGCATTTCTGCACCGGAGCGCCGGTAAGGCTCGCTTTCTCCCCCGCGCACTACTTTGACCGGGGTAGCGGAGTCCTTGACTGTGGCGTCCCAGACCGAGCAGTAGTAGGCCACACATTGCTCGAGGCTCGGAACCTGCCCCTGCTCTTTGCGCTTGAACAGCCATTCCAGCGCGGCATGCACCTGCTGACCCATGAAGGCCTCGACCGACTGGAAGGCTTCGTGGACGCCGTCGAGATAGCGGTAGCGGTAGCGCCGGGGGCACTGCTCGAAAGAGCTTACGCGGGAAAAACTGAAAGTCTGGGGATCACTCATCGAGGCTCTGACTGTGCTAGCGCCGGCGCGCGGCCATACCAACCGCGCTTGTGCACTGCTACCGCGAAGCCGGCCGACGCAATTCGTGCCGGCCCAGCCTCGCGGTGTCTCGGCGTTCGCTCCCGGCGCAATTCGCTCGCTGTGTGGGATTCGCGCCCTCCCCTGGGGATCCGCACCGGCGGTCGCAACAGCAGCTTTTCTCGGCCTGGTCTCGCTGCCGGACAGGATCGGCCTGGGCGCCGTCGGCAGTGCGGCTGGAATTTACGCGGTGCAACGCTATACCAATCCCCATGCGGTCATCGAGGAAGAAGCCATGCGAAGCGTCACAGTAAGACAGTACATGAAGCAGCCGGTCATCAGCGCCAAACCGCTCGACACCGTCGAGCACGCGCGCGAAATGCTGGAGAAGAACCGCATAAACCAGCTCCCGGTGGCGGTAAACGGCGGTTTGGTCGGAATCGTCACCGACCGTGATCTGCGCGATGCTTCGCCTTCGGTTTTCGAGTTTCACGAGCACCCCAGCAGCGGTGATGAGATTTCACCCGATGATCCGATCACGGTCGAGTCGGTAATGACCTACAACGTCTTTACCACCAGCCCGGACGAGACCCTGGCCGCCACGGCAAAGATGATGCGTGAAGCTCGCGTGGGAGCGCTTCCGGTACTGGATGACGAGAAACTCGTCGGCATAATAACCCGCAGCGACATTCTCGAGGCCTTCGTGACGCTGGCCGAAAGCTAATAAACGCAGGCCCGCAGCGCACCCTGCGACCGGGCGATCCCCACCTCAACGCGTTTTCCACCGCCCGCCCGGGGCAACGCTGACTAGCGAGCACTGCAGCCTCATACAGACGACAACCATTTCCGAAGGCTGAGAAAGCGGTAATTTTCCTTACCGTTTTCGAGAAAACCGTACTCCCAATTCCAGAATATAATCAGGAAGTGCTCGCAAGCGGGGGGGATTTTAGCCCTTTCCGGACCTTTAGATCCGGTTGTAAGTTACCAGCCCTAATCCTCAGCCTAAGGAGAGCATTAGTCGGGTTCAAAGGCCCAGGCCTTGCATTGCCAGCACCCAAACGCGCGCGAGCAGCACACCCTGCGACCGGGCGACCAAACGAAAGCGCCGAGGAGGGAGCTGCGCGCAGACATTATGTATCCGAGTCCTGTGACCGTCCCGGATTTCCGTTACTGGAAATCACAGATCAAATGCCAGGCCGCCTGCCCCGTACACACGGACGCGCGTGGCTACGTGCGGGCTATTGCCGAGAAGGACTACGAACGCGCCTATCTCATCGCACGTGGGCCCAATCCTCTAGCCTCGATCTGCGGCCGCGTTTGCGGTGCCCCTTGCGAGACCGAGTGCCGCCGCGGCGACATCGACAAACCCATCGCCATACGCGCCCTCAAGCGCTTCGTCTGCGAACGTTTCGGCTCGGAATCCCGCAGCGACGAAGGCCACGGGATGATCGACTTCCTCAAGGAAGCCGCCACACGCCACCAAGCCACCGAATGCCGCGACAAAGAAGAGTTGCTCCCGCTGCTGCAATCGACGATGCGCGGCCAAGTAAGCAAAGTCGAAGGCAAATCGGTCGGAATCATCGGCAGCGGACCGGCCGGGTTGGCCGCCGCTCACGATCTCGCGCTACTCGGCTTCGAGGTGACCATCTACGAGATGGAAAAAGTCCTGGCCGGGATGCTGGCTCTCGGAATCCCCGAGTACCGGCTGCCGCGCGACCTCATTCGCGCTGAAGTCGGTGCCATCATGGCGCTGGGGGTAAAGGCTGTAACCGGCTGTGAAATCGGCAAGGATCTCGAGTTCTCGGAACTGAGAAAGCGCCATGACGTAGTAATAGTAGCGGTCGGTGCCAAGGTTTCGCGCATGCTTGCGATCCCCGGCGGCGACGCTGAAGGCGTACTCGGCGGCGTCGAGTTCTTGCGTGACGTGGCGCTTGGACACACCCCTCCGCTAGGACGGCGAGTGGTGGTTATCGGCGGCGGTAACGTAGCCTACGACGTCGGCCGCACCGTGCTCCGGCAAATCTCCGTGGACGCAGCACGCACCGCCCTTCGCCAAGGCGAGCATACCGAGGTCCACCTGTGCTCCCTAGAATCCCTCGAGGAAATGCCCGCCGACGACGTCGAGATCATCGAAGGCGATGAAGAGGGCTTGATCAGGAGAAACAGCCTCGGGCCGGTGGAGATCAACACCGAGAACGGCAAAGTCGTAGGGGTGACCTTCCGCAAGTGCACGCGCGTGTTCGACGAGAATCGTCAGTTCTCGCCGCTCTTCGACGACCAGGTCCGCGAGACCATAGCCTGCGACAACGTGCTGCTCTCGGTCGGCCAGGCGGTGGATTTGCGCTTCATCGATGCCGAGCGCGACGGGCTCGACATGAACGAGCGGGGATTCGTGATTTGCGATCCCAATACCGGTGCCAGCAGCGCCGGCGACGTCTTTATCGCGGGTGACCTCGCTTACGGGCCGAAACTGCTCATCCACGCAGTCGCCTCCGGCAAAGCGGTAGCCCGTGCGGTTTACGAGCGTGTCAGCGGCCGCGCCATCGACCACCGCGACCTTGAGTTGCATCTGGCCATCCCGGACTACAAACGTGAGAACGGCTACGAATACCGGCCCAGGGTCGAATTGCCGACCATCTCGCCTAAGCAACGCCTGGCCACCAACAGCGCGCAAGTGGAGCTCTGCTTGAGCGAAGACGCGGCCTGCGCGGAAGCCGGGCGCTGCCTCGATTGCGGCGTCAACACCATCTTCGACGGCGAAAAGTGCATACTTTGCGGGGGCTGCGTCGACGTCTGTCCTTCTTTGTGCCTGCGCATAGTGTCGGCCGACAGACTCAGCGGAAACGATACCTTGCGTAACGCCGTCGAGACACGCTTACAGGGCCTCGAAGCCGGGCGCGCTTCGGCCATCATCAAAGACGAAAGTGAATGCATTCGCTGCGCGCTATGCGCCGAACGTTGCCCGACCGGGGCGATAACAATGGAACGTTTCAGTTTCGAGGAGGGACCGCTGTGCCGGGCCGTTTAGAAGAAGAAGCTCTCCCCCGTCGTGATTTTCTCGGACTCGCCGGCCTCTGGGCCGCGGCTGTGGCCGTAGTGGGTTCGATCGCCGGAATGATGCGACTGCCGATGCCGTCGGTTCTGCCGGAGGGCGGACACCGTTTTCGCGTCGGCCGTCCCGAGGAGTTGCCGGCCGGAACCGAACAGGTCCTGCCCGAGCAAAAGGTGCTGCTCAGTTCCACCCCCGAGGGAATCGCGGCGATCTCCTTGGTCTGCACTCATCTCGGATGCATCGTGGCTAGAACCGAGAACGGCTTCGCTTGCCCTTGCCACGGGTCGGTATTTGCCAACGACGGCCGCGTCATCGGCGGACCGGCTCCGAGCGGGCTGAAATGGCTGGAAGTCAGCCAAGCGATAGACGGAAGATTAGTCGTAAACGGCGGCCGCCAAGTAGAAAGCGGCAGTTATTTCAAGGTCTGAGGGAGGCGGCATGAGCAGTACGGGACTTGGCGCCTTCTGGGAGAATCTCAGAAACTTACCGCGCAACTTGCGGGAATCGGTGCTCCGGCACGGGCGTCCGGTCTCCGACCGGGGGCGCTCACTGGCGGTATTCTCCAACTTATTCCTCCACATTCATGCGACTCGATCCAATGTCAGAAGCCTGCGCTTCAGCACTACTTTGGGTCTCGGGGTCGCGTCCTTCTCCTTGTTCTTGATCCTGCTGGTCACCGGCATCTTGTTGATGGTCTATTACGCGCCGTCCACCAGCCTCGCCTACAACAGTATCAAGGACATCCACTTCGTGGTGCCCACCGGCCGCCTGATCCGCAACATCCATCGTTGGGCAGCCCATCTGATGGTGATCGCCGTGCTACTGCACATGTGCCGGGTTTTCTACACCTCGGCCTACAAGGCGCCGCGCGAATTCAACTGGATGCTGGGAATGGCGCTGTTCGTGCTCACGCTGGCGCTGTCGTTCACCGGCTACCTGCTTCCTTGGGACCAGCTGGCCTACTGGGCCATCACCATCGGGGCCAACATCGCCGCTTCTCCCCGTGAACTCACCGACGCACTGGGCATCACCCAGGTCTTCGACCCCGGTGGGATCCAAAAGCAACTGTTACTTGGAGCCAGCGAAGTCGGGCAAGACGCGCTGATTCGTTTCTACCTTCTGCACGTAATCGTGCTGCCCCTTGCGCTGGCGGCCTTGGCAGGAGTGCATTTCTGGAGAATCAGGAAAGACGGCGGCCTAGCCAAACCTGGAGTTCAACAAACGGCGGCCGGAAAAGGCGCTTCGGTTACGGCGGCCGCGGCGGCACCCGAGGACAGCCCTACCAAGAGCTTCGGCTTGATGTGCGTCGTACGCGACCGCAGCCCGGCAACCAATCAGACCGTAGAGGATACGGTGCCAAGTTGGCCGCATCTGATGCGCGCCGAGTTGCTGATCTTCATGATCACGATGCTGTTGAGCGTGGTGCTCGGTCTATGGCTCGACGCTCCGCTAAAAGAGATGGCCAACCCTGCAATCCCGGAAAACCCGGCCAAAGCGCCGTGGTACTTCCTGGGGCTGCAAGAGATGGTCTCTTACTCGGCCTTCATGGGCGGCTTGATCATCCCGGCGATAGTGGTGTTCGGTCTCACGCTGATCCCCTATCTCGACCGTGAACCCGAGGACGTCGGCAGCTATTTGAGCGCACCGGGAGCAAAACGCGTCGCGGCCTGGAGCTTGTTCATCGGGGCGGTAGGAGCGGTAACCGCCGTAGCCGTGCCGGTGAATTTCGGCTGGCTTCGGAACTGGTTCCCCGACATCGACCAACTCGTGATCATCGCGATCAATCCGGGATCGCTTCTGACTGCGGTGTACGCGGCATGGTCGATCATCGTATTGAAGCGCAGCGGCTCGACACGCATGGCAGCGATCGCGCTGTTCTCTTGCTTCGTAATCGGTTTCATAATTCTGACCTGGGTGGGCACCTACTTCCGCGGCCCCAACTGGGATTTCTACTGGAGTCCGGCGCAATGGCCGGTTCACTAGGGTGGCGGCGATGAAAAACGACGACTTCTCTAGATCGGAAACCGCAGCGAAGATCGGACTTCTGCTGGTCAGCGTGGTAACCATCGGCTTTCTTGCCGCCGCGGCGTTGCGCGAAACCGTACTGAGCGAATGGTATCAGTTGCGACAGGGCTACTCGGAGATTCTCCAATCGAAAGCGGTCGACGAGCGCGGCCGCGCCGCTGCCGATCAGTTCGAGGTGCGCATCGTACAGAACTACCTGCCACAACTCGGCACGGCCGATCGTTGCACCACCTGCCACGCCGGAGTGGAAGACCCGCGCATGGCGGAGGAAGAGCAACCCTACACCAGCCATCCCGGCAAGTATCTGGAGTTCCACGATCCGGAGAAATTCGGCTGTAGCGTTTGCCATCAGGGCCAGGGCCGCGCCACCGAGACCCTGGACGCGCACGGCCGCGCATCGTTTTGGGACTATCCCATGCTGGAAGGGCCACTGGTACGCGCAACCTGTACCAAGTGCCACGAAGAAGGCGATCTTTACGGCAAGGGCGGCTTGTTCGAAAAAGCGGATTCCTCGCCGGCATCGCCAGCTACAGCGTCCGGGGAAGGCGCAGCTACGATCAGCCGGGGACGAAAGCTATTTAACAACAGCGGGTGCATGGGCTGCCATGCCAGGCAAGACAAAGGCGGGAAGCTCGGCCCCGATCTGAGCCGCGTCGGCGACAAGACCGCCCACCAGTTCAGCTTCAAACACCTCGAGACCCATGGCGAACGCAGCACGGTGACGTGGCTGACCGAACATTTCATGGATCCGCAGACCGTTTCGCCAGGCTCGCTGATGCCTGCGGTCGCCTCCGAACAGGACGCCAAAGACCTGACCGCTTACTCGCTTTCGCTGCGAGGCAAGCAAAACGCCTACGCCTATCGCTCCGCGGGCGAAGCGGAAGAGATCCCCGGCGGACAACTCTACCTGAGCTATTGCTCGGCCTGCCACGGCGCCGACGGCAAAAGCACCGGGCTTAAGGGCATCAATACTCCGGCGTTGAACAATCCGGACACACTGGCCGTCGCAGCCGACGACTACTACCGCTTGATCATCGAAAACGGGCGGTCGGGCAGTCTCATGCCGTCCTGGGGAACAGGGCACGGCAATCTCTCACGCGATGAGATCGACCGCATCGTTGGCTTCGTGCGCGGCTGGCAAGGTCCCGGCGCGCTGATCTCCGACATCAGCTCACGCACGGGCGTCGCACGGCGCGGACGAGCCTACTACAACGGGCTTTGCGCCGGATGCCACGGTTTGCGCGGCGAAGGCGGCATCGGAACCGCGCTGTCCTCTCCGACTTTCCAGTCGATCGCCGACGACGGTTTCCTTGCTAGAACCATCGTATACGGACGGCCGGGAACGGCCATGCCTGCGTGGAAGCAACTGAAAGCCGGCGCCATCAACGACATTCTCGCCTATATCCGCTCCTGGAGCCCGTTTCCGGCCTCCTTCGACGCGGTCAATGCCGACCTGGTCGCTTTCGCCGGCTCCACCAAGTTGTTGGCGGAAAACCGCCGGGTCGGAAAGCTCCTCTACGGGCGCTACTGCTCGACATGCCACGGTTCGAACTTGGAAGGCCGCATAGGGCCGTCGTTGGGCAGTAACGAGTTTCTCGCGGAGGTAGACGACGAGTACCTGTTCAGGGCCGTAACCGAAGGCCGGCCGGGAACCGCGATGCCGGCATGGAGGCGTTTTTCCGCCGCCGACGTTTCCGCCCTGATCGTTTATCTGCGTAGCTTCGAAGACGCTGCGTCCCGCTACGCATCGCCGGTCTCGGTACCGGCCGGCGATTGGGAAGTGGGACGGGTACGTTACGAAGTCTCGTGCCAGCGCTGCCACGGCGAGCAGGGCGTGGGCTCGGTGGGACCGCAACTTGCCAACCCGGTCTTCTTGTCATCGGTTTCCGACCAAGCTCTGTACAAGTGGATCGCCCACGGCCGTGCGGGCACCGCCATGAAGGGCTTCCTGGTCGAAGAGCAAGGTCCTACGCAACTTAAACCCGAACACATCGGCGACATCATCGCTTACCTGCGCCACTTGCAGGGCCGCAACGACGTCGGCATCGCGAGAACCGGCGCCGGCAACGCCCGCATCGGCGAAGATCTCTACGCCGGCACCTGCGTCGCCTGTCATGGCCGCAAGGGAGAGGGTGCTTCGGGTCCGCAACTGAACAACAAGACCTTCCTCGAAAACGTGTCTGACGGTTTTCTGGCCGCCACTATCGTACTCGGCAGGACCGGAACCGCCATGCACCCCATGGTCCACGGTGTCGTTGAAGGGCTCGGCCAGTTGGATCCGAAGAACGTCGAAGACGTCGTCGCCTACATCCGGCAATGGGAATCCTCGCCGGAATGGAAAGTCGAACGGCGCATAGAGGAAGTAAGCGATTGGTCGATCGAGGCCGGCCGCGACGCTTTCTCGCGCTACTGTGCAGGCTGCCACGGCACCAACGGCCGCGGCGGACTCGACGGCGAGGGATATCACGCCCCCGCACTGAACAATCAAGAATTTCTCGATGCCGCCTCGGACGGCTTCCTGCTGGCAACCATCGCACGTGGTCGAGCGGGCACGCCCATGCGGCCCTTCGGCCGGGGCGGAGGGGGCATCGTATCGCTCGACGGCGATGAGATCGGAAACATCGTCGCCTATGTGCGTACCTGGCAAAAATGAGGCACGAGTCCCAGCACAGGCGTGCCGCGAGACGGGACAAGGCGCCGCACAGCGACGCCGGGATAATGCGAAAAGGTGAAACTGGAGGAGCATAAATGAAGAAACACGATCTCCCGCTGATCAACCGTAGGGATTTCCTCAAATGGTCGGGCGGCGTCGCTGCGGCCGCGGCGACGTTCGAAGGCTTCCCCGGTGAGTTTGCCCACGCCGACGATCTCGAGAAAGCCGGAGTCGGAGTCGGTGCCCGGCGTACGCTGCTGGCCGCCTGCCCTTACTGCGGAGTGGGCTGCGGCACCCTGATAACCACCGAAGGCGACCGCATCACCGGCATCGTCCCCGACAAGCAGCACCCGACCAACAGGGGCGTGCAGTGTATCAAGGGCCTCAACGCCCACGAGCCGATCTATAAAGATCGTCTCACCCATATACTGGTGCGCAAAGACATGTCCGATCCCCTGACCGGGCACGTCTCGGCTACCAAGGGACGCTTCGACGAAGAACTGTTCGACAAGGTTCCCTACGAGGAAGCCGAAGAGATGGTCGCCGAAAAGATGGCCGCGATCGTAAAGAAGTTCGGCGGCAATTCGGTCGGTCTTTCGGGCTCCGGGCAGCTCACCATGGAAACCCAATGGATCGAGAATCTGTTGCTCAAAGGCATCATCGGATCCAATTCGATCGAGGCCAATGCGCGCATGTGCATGACCTCAGCCGTGACCGGATACTTCGCCTCTTACGGATCCGACGCACCGCCGACCAGTTACGTCGACCTCGAAGACGCCGACATGATCACCTTCTGGGGTCATAACGCGCGCGAAGCACATCCGGTACTGTTCTGGCGGGTCGCCGACCACAAGAAACAGGCCGACATCCCTACCCTGGTATCGGATCCTCGCCGCACCGGCACGGTGCAGGGCTTGGAGAGCATCAACCCGCGCAACTCTTTCCACTTCCCGACGCTGAACGGTGACATCTCCTATTTGAACGCAGTCGCCCATGTGATCCTGACGAAGTATCCGGAAGCGGTGATGCCCGAGTCCTGGCTCGACAAGAACACCAACGGCTGGCGCGAATACGTCAAAGGGGTCAAGGAACGTTACTCGCCACGGCAAGTCGTCGAGCGTCTCGATTTCATCGAGAACGGGCGCGTGACGGTGGAAGTCATCGAGGAAGTGGCCAAGAACTGGGCCGAGGCCTCGATCAAGGGCCGCAAGCGCGGCAAAGGCGGCGTACTGACCTACTGGGGCATCGGCTACAACCAGATGCTGCACGGGCAGCACAACACCATCTCCATCATCAACCTTCACCTGCTTACCGGCAACTTGGGAAGACCGGGAGCGGGAACTCATTCGCAAACGGGCCAGCCCAATGCGATTAGCGAACGCTTGATGGGCGGCCTCACCGGGCGCCTGCCTTTCAACCAACCTTTGAGCAACGAAAAGTGGCGCAACTGGATCGCCGACCGCTGGCGTGTCCCGCGCGAGCGTTTGAAACTGACCGCTTCGCTCAAGAACCCGATGGCCATCGGGATGATGGAGCGTGGACTCGAGGGAGACCTCAAGGCGATGTTCTGGATGTACACCACGCACATCCACCTCCCCGACGTCCACACCCTGGTGCGTCCCGCGCTTACCAAGATGTTCTGCGTCGTTCAGGAGATCTACCGGCACGCGCCCAACATGCTCTACGGCGACATCATATTCCCCGCCATGACCTGGGGTGAGTGGACCGGAGGCACCTACATACAATCAGAGCGCCGTGTTTACGTCTGCGATGGTATCGGAGTAGCCAGGAACGAAAAGGACCAGCCTCTTACCGAAGCACTACCGGACATGGACTTGGCCATCGACAAGTGCAAATCGCTGGCCAAGAAGCTCGGCCTCGACGCCGACGCCATCATCCCCTACAAGAAGAAGATCGAAAACGCCTACGGGCAGAAGTTCTACGATCCCGAGGAGGTGTTCGAGGACATCGTCATCGCGTCCAAGGGATCCGACGCCGACTTGTCCGGCATGCTCGAGGTGCGTGAGAAAGAAGGGATCGGGCTCTACGATCAACTGCGCAAATTGCGCGGCGTGCAGTGGCCGGCGCCTACTTTCGACATCGCCAAGCAAGGCGGAACCAAAAGGCGTTACTTGCACCAGGAAGGATGGAGCGATTCCCCCTATTCGAACTTCCGCCACGCCGACGGCAAGGCAAAGTTCAAACTGTGCGAGCAGAACTACGGCACCAACGGCTCCCTGGTAAAACAAATCACCCAGGAGTTCACCAAGTACGGGGCCAGGGTGGGAGAAGGGCCTTGGCTCTACAAGAACCAGGACCTGCTGATTCGCGCGCGCGACAACGCCCTGGTTCCTGAGCTTCCGGACCTCGACTTCTACCACGACAAGGCGAAGACGCTCGAGGACGCTACCAAAGAGAACAAGTACCCCTTGTGGCTCGGCCTCGGCATCGTCTACGAGCATTTCCACACTGCCAAGACCATCCGCGGAGCGACAACGCTCAAGCTGGTGCCCGAGCAGTACGTGGAAGTGAACGAGGAAGACGCCGAGCGTTTCGGCTTGGAAGATGGCGAGAGGGTGAGAATCGTGACCCGGCGCTCGAGCTACGAAGCGCGGGTCTCGGTGGGAAACAACTCGATAGTGCGTCCTGCGCGTAACGAAGTACCGGCGGGCTACGTGTTCAGCCCCTGGAACCTCTCGGTAGCCGACAGCGCCGACCCGGCCAAGAACCGCTGGATGGTAAACGCAGTGAGCCACAGGGCTTGGGATCCGGTCTCCGGACAAGCCGACTACAAAAAGTTGGCCGCCCGCATAGAGCGGATATAATGCGACGGCCTTTTGAAAGCGGCGGCGGCGTCTTGAAGCCGTTCGCCGCCGCTTGGAAACTTCTGACGCTTCGGAGCTAATGACGGAATTATAAGAACCATGAACAACGGCAGCGGCGCACCTAAACTACTTACTCGCCGCCGCGTACTCGGTCACTTCGGTAGTGGTGTGGTGACCGTGGCAAGCCTCGCAGGGGGCGCTTGGATGCTTGCCTTGTCCGGCGAAGATGCCGAGGCGGCATGTCTACGGCCGCCCGGCGCACAAGCCGAAAACGACTTCCTGTCAAGTTGTATTCGCTGCGGCCGTTGCGCCGACGCGTGCCCTAATCGCAGCATAGTCGCATTCACGCCTGACAACGCCCGGGAAAACTCCGTCGCACCGGGAAGACGCCAGCGCGGCACCCCCGTAATCTTCCCCCGCCGCCAAGCTTGCATACTGTGCAACGGGGCTCCCGGCGAGAATCTATTGTGCACGGAAGCCTGTCCGAGCGGCGCGCTGCAACTGACGTCCAAAGATACGGAGCACATCCGCGAGCACGTCCGCATGGGCGTCGCCGAAGTGGACCGTAATCTTTGCTACTCCTACAACGGCGCCTCGTGCGGCGCCTGTGTCCGTGCCTGCCCGCTGGAAGGCAAGGCGTTACGAGCCGGACTATGGGAAAAACCGCTGATCGATAGTGAAGAATGCGTAGGCTGCGGGCTCTGTGAACGTGCCTGCATAAGATACCCGCAAGCAATCCGGGTAAAACCGAGCAACTCGCGCACATGACTCTACACGGCGAAACACAAGGCCGGCGAGCTGAAGATGAGACACCCGCTCCAGGCGGCGCATCTGCTTCTCCGCCGTTGCCGAGCCGGCGCAACTTCATGCTGCAACTAGGGGCTCGCGGTATACGCTTGGCTGCTGGAGCCGGACTGTTGGGCGCTTTTGCCGCCATGCGCTCGAGCCGTGAGGTTCCGGCAGGACTGCGCCGGGGACTCGGCATCCTGCGTCCCCCGGGAGCCCTCGACGAGATCGAGTTCCTGTCCTCTTGCGTGCGCTGCACTTGCTGTTCAGACGCCTGTGAAGCCCAATGCATCCGGTTATTCCCACCCGGTGCAGGCGAACTCGAAGGAACCCCCTATATTCTCAGCGCAGACAGAGCTTGCACTATTTGCCTGGAGTGCGGAAAGGCTTGCCCGACGGGGGCAATACGAGAGCTCGAGGACATGACCAAAGCCAAGATGGGCGTCGCGGTGGTCGACGAGCGTCTTTGCGTTTCTCACAACGGCAGCGGAGTGTGCGGAGCCTGTCACACAGCTTGTCCTTTGAAGAACCGGGCAATCACTCAGAATTTCCGGAACGCACCGGTCGTTCACGACGACAAGTGCGCAGGATGCGGACTCTGCGAAGAGATATGCATCGTCCGCGAAAGGCGCGCGATCAGGGTAGTAAGCAATCGACGCGGTGGTAAGACGGCACCGAGAGCATCGATATCCAGCCCCGTGCAGGAGGCCGCAGCTTGAGCACCGCAGGCGGCATGGGCAAGAGGAGGAGGCCGAGCTTGCTGGGCATATCGCGAAGAGTCGTACAGTTGGGCGTCATCGTGCTGATACTGGCGATTCCTGCACTTGCCCGTTACAACAACTATCTGGCCGCTTACGAACTCGACCGCAAGATAGAAAAATGGGTGGGAACGGTTCAAGGCGTGACCCTCGCCTCGATCGATACGGTGATCAGAACGCTTCCCGGTGCAGAGATCGAGCGGGCCGGCCGCATGCAACGAAAGCGCGACGTCGCCAGAAGCTACGCGCAGTCCATGCAAGGCGGCGTGTGGTCCGCGCAACTGGGGCCGGTTTCCCTCACTGATCCCCTGGCCGCCGCAGAAAGTGTGGCCGCCAGCCGTAAGCTGCCCTGGGTGCTCGCCGCCGGCTTGGCGATTCCCCTGCTGGCCACCTTGTTGTTGGGCCGGATCTTCTGCTCGTGGATATGCCCGGTCGGTTTCCTGCTGGAGCTGAGCGATAAACTCCGGGGCGTGCTGCGTTTTCTAGAGATCAAGCCTCGCAACTTGCGCTTCTCTTTTGGCATGAAGTACAGCCTGCTGGCCGTCGGGCTGCTACTGACTGCGCTCTCGGCGACGCCGGTGCTTGCCTATGTATACCCTCCCGCAGTCTTCAACCGTGAGTTGCACGACTTGGTCTTCGCGATGTTCGATCGCGCCGAGAACGGGAAACCGGGGCTGTGGCTGGGCGGCTTGAGTTGGATGGCGATGCTGCTGGCCGCCATCGCGCTGTTTGAAGTGTTGCTATCGAGACGCTGGTGGTGCCGCTACGTATGTCCCGGCGGAGCGCTCTACGCATTGCTTGGTTGGAGCCGGCCGTTGCGTGTCAAACTCAAACGCGAAGCGTGTACGGACTGCGCCGCTTGTACCGCCGCCTGCCCGATGGGACTCAACCCGATGAAGGGACAAATGGGCATCGAATGCGATAATTGTGGAGTCTGCATAACGGCCTGCGGTGACGATGCGCTCGACTACGGTTTTGCAATGCCAACGAGCCCGGAGACTCAGCCCCTGCCACAGTCCCAAGGAACCCGGGCATGAAAGCTGAGGTAAAAACCTCGACGAGCGGCCACGCAAACAGCCCTTGTCGCAGTCGCAGCGAGGCAAACCCGGGCATGAAAGCTGAGGCATACTCATCGCTGGACAGCCACGCGAGCAACCCCTGTCGCAGTCGCAGCGAGGCAAACCCGGGCATGAAAGCTGAGGTATACTCATCGCTGGGCAACCGCGCGAGCAACCCCTGCCGCAGTCGCAGCAAAGCAAACCCGGGCATGAAAGCTGAGGCAAAAACCTCGGCGAGTGGCCGCACGAACGCCCCCTGCCGCAGTCGCAGTGAAACGAACCCGGGCATGCGAGAGCCGGCTGGACGAGTCTCGATGATGTTGGGCAAAGCGGCCGGCGGACTATTGCTGCTGTTGGGCCTCGCGGTGCCGGCGCAGGCTCATCACATCCTCGGGATTCCCCACTACGCTTACGAGGATCAGTACCCGCAGACCCCGGTACTCACCTACCTAGTGCAGCGCGACGACTTCGAGGTAAAGATGACCGGCTACCCGGGAGTTCCGCAGCCGGGCGAACCGTCGTCGCTTCATGTCTACATAAAAAGGATATCCACCGTCCGGCCTTTCCCCGGCGGCGTGACCATGACCATCACGCGCGACCGTATGATCGGTGAAGACCCCGTAATCTACGGCCCGGTCCGCGCCAAACTCGAGGACTCGGTGTACAAGTTCTTCCCGCGCTTCGACGACGAGGCCAACTATAACGTACGCATAGAGTTCTCCGGCGACTCGACCCCGTGGACCATAGAACTGCCGATGGTAGCGGGGGACCCTGGGTCTCCGGTCACCGTAGTGGCTGGGATCGCGGTGGGAGTGCTGGTTTTCCTGGTGGTCATCCGCGCAATTCGCATCAAGATGCGGCGTGCTTCCGACCTCCGCCTGAGCAAGGCACTGAGCCGGTGAAAGCCAAACTCGCCCTGGCCTTCCCATATCTGTGTGCGGCAGCGATTCTGGCTCTCGTATTTGCGATGGATCATGTTGGCCCGCAGGCCGGCGCAACACCGCAGATGAGTTGCCATGAGGCCGCGGCTACTGGAGCTGCCGTGGGGATGAAAGGCATCCCGGATTCACTGTACTACGGCTCGGTAGCATTCATTCTGCTTCTGTCGTTTTTCGTCATCGAGGTTCGCAACCGTAGTGGCCGGCACCCCGGCCCCGGACGGCCCCGCAAAGATCTACTCGCGTCGAAACGCCTGCGCGCCTTGCTGGTACATCCTCTTACACGATTCGTCGCGCAGTCTTTATTCGTCGCCTGCTTCCTGATCATCATCGCGGCCGTACTATTCGGTAATCAACTTCCGACCAAAAACGTCGCGCCGCTGGTAACCTGGACCATTTGGTGGTGTGGACTGGTCTTACTGGTGATGTACCTGGGCAAGGCTTGGTGTTACGTCTGCCCCTGGGACGCGATCTCCGGCTGGGCCGAAGGCCTGCGGCTGTGGGGTGTGAGACGTGAGGGCCTTTCGTTGGGGCTACCCTGGCCGCGCCCGCTACGCAACATCTGGCCTGCCACCATCTTCTTCATCGGGCTTACCTGGATAGAACTAGGCTTCGGCGTGACCGGCAAACCACGCGCAACAGCGTGGCTGGCTCTGACCATGCTGGGGCTGGCCTTTGCCAGCGCTTTTATTTTCGACAGAAAGTCCTTCTGCCGCTACGGCTGCCTAGTCGGGAGAGTATCGGGGCTCTACGCATTGTTTTCGCCCATCGAAATTCGAGCGCGGGATCGTGAAGTCTGTAGAAGTTGCGGCACGCACTCTTGCTATAAAGGAAACGAAAACGGCGATCCCTGCCCTACATTCCAGTTCCTCGGCACCATGGAGCAGAACACTTACTGCATCGCGTGCATGGAGTGCGTGAAAACTTGCGAAGCCGAGAACGTAGCTCTTCAACTCCGGCCTTGGGGTGAAGACCTTCTTACCCACCACAAACCGCGATCGGATGAAGCCTACCTGGCACTACTCATGCTCTCGCTCACCGGCTTTCACGGGCTGACGATGACCCCGTCCTGGGGCCGCTTGGTGGAGTGGATGCGGCTCAGTTTAGGGCTGAGCGAGAGCCTCGCATTCAGTTTCGGAATGGCGCTGGTCATGCTCGGCCCGTTGGCCGCCTACGCTTTGTTGGTGGCCCTGTCGCGCTGGAGTTCCGGCGAGCCGGGAGCCGCCTACCGCGACCACTTCATCCGCTATGCCTATGCCTTGTTGCCGATCGCGCTGTTCTACCACCTAGCACACAACAGCGAACATCTGCTGATGGAAGGACAAAGATTACTGGCCATGGTTTCCGATCCTTTCGGATTCGAGTGGAATCTGTTCGGAACCTCGGCTTGGACACCGCAGCCACTAACCAGCGTAGAGGCTCTGTGGGCGGTGCAAATAGTGCTGATCGTCATCGGGCATGTCTACAGCCTATGGGCAGCGCGAAAGGCCGCCGCCGAATTGTTCAGCAAAGAACGAGGCGCCCTCCTGAGCCAGCTTCCCATGCTGGCCGCGATGATACTGTTTAGCAGTATGAGCCTGTGGTTGCTCAAACAACCCATGCAAATGCGCATGTCCTGGATGTAGCGCGAATAGCGCCCCCTGGCGCGACTACCCGCTCGCAAGGATCTAGTCGCGATTGCCCGGTCACGATCATCCTAACCGCGATTACTCGGCCATGGATACCCCGTCACGATGATCCGGCCACGGTTACCCCTCGATTATCAGGTCACGGATAATCGGTCACGATGTTCTGGCCACGGTTACCCGGCCACGACGATCCGGCCACGGATACCCCTCGATTATCAGGTCACGGATAATCGGTCACGATGCTCTGGCCACGGTTACCCGGCCACGATGATCCGGCCACGATGATCCGGCCACGGTTACCCCTCGATTATCAGGTCACGATACCTGGCGGCCGGCAGCGTGTTACCGGCAGCGTTCCCTTGTCACGATGCTTCGCGTAATATGCTTTGCCCTTGCCCCGCGAGGCCGGGAAACCCGGCCTGCTCGTGCGAACTGCCTGGAATTGCTACTCATTATTGAGAGGTTCATATCAATGACGATCAGACCCAAGACTCCGATGGAAGGCAACGAAGCCGTAGCGTCCGTGGCTTATCGCAGCAGCGAAGTCTGCGCCATATACCCGATCACGCCGGCTTCCCCAATGGGGGAATACGCCGACGACTGGGCAGCCGAGGGCAAGGGCAATATCTGGGGAGCGGTCCCCGATGTCGTTGAAATGCAATCGGAGGCCGGTGCCGCTGCAGCCGTACACGGAGCGCTGCAAGCGGGTGCGCTGGCTACTACCTTTACGGCCTCGCAAGGCCTGCTGCTGATGATCCCGACTCTGTACAAGATCGCGGGAGAACTCACCCCGTTCTGCCTCCACGTCGCCGCCCGCACGCTCGCCACTCACGCCTTGTCGATATTCGGCGATCATTCCGATGTGATGTCGTGCCGCCAAACCGGGTTCGCGCTACTGGCGTCGGGGTCGGTGCAAGAAGCACACGACCTCGCGCTGATCGCCCATGCGGCGACCTTAGAAAGCCGGATCCCCTTTATCCATTTCTTCGACGGCTTCCGTACCTCTCACGAAATATCGAAGATCGAAGAATTGCTCGATGACGACCTCCGTTTCATGATCGACGACGCCTTGGTGGCGGAGCACCGGACGCGGGCGCTCACCCCGGACCGCCCGGTGATTCGCGGAACGGCGCAAAACCCGGACGCCTTTTTCCAAGCGCGCGAAGGCATCAACGGTATCTACGACGCTTGCCCGGAAATCGTGGAACGAGCCATGAAACGTCTAGGCTCGCGAGTCGGGCGCGAGTACGGGCTGTTCGACTATGTCGGAGACCCTGAGGCTGAAAGTGTCATCATCATGATGGGTTCGGGGCAGGAAACCGCCCATCAAACCGTGGAATGGATGAACCGCCACGGGGCCAAAGTGGGACTACTCAAGGTCCGCCTGTTCCGCCCTTTCGCGATCGAGCGATTTTTCGCCGCCCTTCCCGCCTCGATACGCAATCTGGCGGTGCTGGACCGCACCAAGGAGCCCGGAGCCCTGGGCGAGCCCCTGTACCAAGACGTCGTAACCGCCCTTTCGGAAGGAGCCGTGCGGGATCTGTCTCATTTCAAGCAAAGCCCCCGCGTGATCGGCGGCCGTTACGGTTTGTCGTCGAAAGAGTTTACCCCGGCCATGGTCAAGGCGGTTTTCGACGAGGCGGCAGCCGATAAACCCAAACAGCATTTCACGGTCGGCATCGTCGACGACGTGACCGGGTTGTCCCTGACCGTCGATCCCGACTTCAACATAGAACCGGATGAAGTATTCCGGGCGGTCTTTTACGGTTTGGGATCCGACGGCACCGTGGGCGCCAATAAGAACTCTCTGAAGATCATCGGCGATGAAAGCGATCGCTTCGTACAGGGCTATTTCGTCTATGATTCGAAAAAGTCGGGTGCGGTCACCGCCTCGCACTTGCGCCTATCGGACACACAAATCCGTGCGCCTTACCTCATCGACAGTGCCGACTTCGTCGCCTGTCACAGTTTCCCAATACTCGACCAACATGACGTGCTCGCGCACGCCAAGCCCGGTGGAACTTTGCTGCTCAACGCACCGTTCGAAAGCGGCCAGGTATGGGACGAGCTACCCAAAGAGCTACAGCAAAGCATAATCGACAAGAAGCTCCGGGTGTTCGCGATAGACGCCTACAAGGTGGCCAAAGAGGCCGGATTGGGCGGGCGCATCAACACCATAATGCAGACGTGTTTCTTCGATATTTCCGCCGTTCTCGACTCCGAAACCGCGTTGCGACGGATCAAGGAGGCGATCTCTTACAGTTACGGAAAGATGGGCGAAGAAGTGGTGCGCCGCAATCATGCCGCAGTAGACTCCAGCCTTGCCAACTTGGTCGAGATCAGCGTGCCCGAAACCGCCAGCGCAACCCGCTGCCTACCGCCACCGGTCCTGGATGACTCACCCGACTTCGTCAAACGAGTAACTGCGCTGATGATCGCAGGCAAGGGCGACCTGTTGCCGGTAAGTGCCTTCCCGATCGACGGAACCTGGCCGGCAGGAACTTCAAAATGGGAGCGGCGGCTGGCGGAAAACGACGTCCCGGTGTGGGACGTGGCACTTTGCGTACAGTGTAACTTGTGCGCGCTGACCTGCCCGCACGCGGCTATCCGGGCGAAGGTATATAAGCCCGAGGCGGCAGCCGGCGCACCCGCAGGCTTCGAGTGGGCCGACGCGCGCCAATCCGACTTAAAGGGGCTCAAGTACACCTTGCAGGTCTCGCCCGACGACTGTACGGGCTGCACTTTGTGCGTACAGATCTGTCCGGCCAAAGACAAATCCAATCCCAAGCACAAAGCTGTGGACATGGCGCCCTCGGCTCCTATCCGCGAAGCCGGCCGCGAGAACTTCGCTTTCTTCACCAAGCTTCCGGAGTTCGATCCGGCCGAGTTGACGCGTATCGACCCACGCACTTCGCAGTTGCTCGAGCCTCTGTTCACGCACTCGGGCGCGTGTTCCGGCTGCGGAGAGACTCCGTATCTAAAACTGCTCAGCCAATTGTTCGGTGACCGGCTGTTGATAGCCAACGCCACCGGGTGTTCATCAATCTACGGTGGCAACCTTCCGACCACGCCTTACGGACCCAACGCCCAGGGACGCGGCCCGGCTTGGTCCAATTCGCTGTTCGAAGACGCGGGCGAATTCGGTTTCGGGTTCCGCCTCGCAGTGGACATGAACGACAAGCAGGCCCGCGATTTGCTCACTCGCTTTTCGGCACACATCGGAGACGCTGCGGTGCGCGGCTTGCTGGACAGCGACAAGTCCAGCGCAGAAGGCCTTGCAGCCGCACGTGATTGGATTGCCCACGTCAAGGATAAGTTGGCCGGCATCCAGGACGCGGACGCACGCAGGTTGGAGACATTGATCGACTATCTGGCGCCGAAGAGCGTCTGGTCGGTCGGTGGCGACGGCTGGGCCTACGACATCGGCTTCGGGGGCCTAGACCATGTCATGAGCTGCCACCGCAACTTGAACGCGCTGGTGCTCGACACCGAAGTTTACTCAAACACCGGCGGGCAGCAGTCGAAGGCGACTCCGTTGGGCGCGGCGGCAAAGTTCGCGAGCGCGGGTAAAGCGAGTGCGAAGAAAGACCTCGGCTTGGAGATGATGAGTTACGGCCACGTATACGTCGCCAGGATCGCTTACGGCGCACGCCCCACGCAAACCGTACAGGCGTTTCTCGAAGCCGAGTCGTATCCGGGTCCTTCGATCATAATCGCCTACAGCCACTGTATCGCCCACGGCTACGATCTGGCCTTCGGGCTGGAGCAACAGAAACTCGCGGTTTCGACCGGAATGTGGCCCCTGTACCGCTTCGATCCGCGCAGAAATGCCGAAAACCTGCCGCCGCTGCAGCTCGACTCACCCGCACCAAAGGGAAGCGTCCGGGACTACATGAAAAACGAAGCACGCTTCAGGATGGTGGAGAAACGCAACCCGGAACGTTTCAAACAGCTACAGGCGGCAGCCGAGCGCCAAGCCGCGGAAAGGTTTTCAATATATCAACAATTGGCCGGCATCGTGGTCTCGAAAGCGGACCCGCAGTAGCCAAGAGGAGTAAGTATGGATCTTTCGACCCGATACCTGGGACTTGATCTCGACCACCCCCTCATGCCGGGGGCCTCACCGATGGTGGACGATCTCGATACGGTTCGCCGGCTCGAGGATGCGGGCGCTGCGGCAATCGTGATGCATTCTTTGTTCGAGGAGCAGATTCGCCATGAAGAAAGCGGGGCGGCAGCGCACATGGAAGCCCACACATTCGCACACGGGGAAGCGTCGTCGTATTTCCCCGCGGCGGATCGTTTCGCGCTAGGCCCCGACGAGTACTTGGGGCAACTCGCACGCATAAAGGAAGCCGTAGCGGTACCGGTCGTGGCCTCGCTCAACGGCACCACCCGGGGAGGCTGGCTCGGCTACGCTTCGCAGCTCGAGCAGGGAGGCGCCGACGCCCTGGAACTAAACGTCTACGAGTTGGAAACCGACCCCGATCAAGAAGCAGCCGATATCGAGATTCGCATTACCGAAATGCTGCGCGCGCTTAAATCCGAGGTGAAAATCCCGGTCGCCGTCAAGCTCTCGTACTTCCACACTTCGATCGCAAACCTAGCCAAGCGCCTATCAGGCGCAGGCGCCGACGGCTTGGTGTTGTTCAACCGCTTCTACCAACCCGACATCGACATCGAAGAACTCGAGGTCCTACATAAGCTACAGCTTTCATCGTCGGCCGAACTACCGCTACGCCTGCGCTGGCTGGCGATACTGTCGGGCAGGGTTGCGACCTCGTTGGCGGTAAGCGGTGGCGTACATACGGTGCAAGACGTGGTCAAGGCGATCATGGCCGGAGCCGACGCGGTGCAGTTGGTGTCGTGTCTTCTGCTGCGCGGCCCGGACCACATCGGCACCTTGCTACGCGAGCTGGCACAATGGCTGGAACAACACGAATATGACTCACTGGCTCAAATGCGCGGAAGCATGGGGCTGGACAAGTGTCCTGATCCGCGAGCCTACGAGCGGGCCCAGTATGTGGAAACCCTACTGAGCTGGAGACCGCAAAGCGACTAAACGGAAGCGGCGCTTCGCCACCGGCCCCGGGACGGAAAGCTCACTTATCCGCCGAGGTTTTGGCCGTACGCGCTTTCTTTTTCGAGGTCTTCTTGGCCGACTTTGCGGGCACCGGCGGCTTGACCACCAACACCGGACAGGGTGCCTGTCGCAATACCCGCTCGGTAACGCTGCCGAGCAGAACATGGGACAGACCCTTGCGCCCATGGGTCGCCATCACGATCACGCTTGCTCCGATCTCCTCGGCCAAGTCGCAGATCACCTCGTGAGTAATGCCTTGGCGCACCACGATCTCGACATTCGTTACTTTCTTGAGATGCCGGCTCACCCATTTCGTCAGAGCGCCCCGCGCCGCGTCCTCGATCTGAGTGTCGAGATCCAGCATGTCGATGGGCGGGGAGAAGTCGGTAAACAGCAACGTCGTGCTATGCGGGACGTTGACCACCACGAGCTTGGCGCCCTCGGCCCTCGCCAAGTGTCCGGCATATGCTACAGCCGCCCCGGCTTCAGGAGAAAGATCGGTAGCCGCAAGAATTATCTTGAATCTCTTCATCGTCGCATCCCCCTTGGAAACGCTTGGCCGGACTGAGTAAAGCAGCACAGCCGCCCTAACCTGCATTATCAATGGAAGCTCTACCACGAGCCTTCAAGAATAATGCCCGCTAAGTCTTCATGCCCGGCGGCAGGCCCGAAACTGTTGCCATATATGTTCGTCATTAACCCCGCATGTTCCATCATGCAACGCCAGCGGAGAGCCGGCGCGAAGTCCTGCGGGCGAACCGCCAAGGCCTCCGGCTACTACTCCCAATCTGCCCGAATCGGCTTCATCAGCAGTGCTTTTATTATCATGGCTGGGAATTTTGGCCGAAGTTTCCCGACAATTGGAAGAAAACGGGGCTAGCTCCCATTGTCGCGAATCGCTGCTGAACCTAGCCCGCATTATTCATGAAACCTCTGCTACGAGCCTCAATCGCCCGCAATCTCGGCCCGTGCTCGCTTTTCGACCCTCGACGTACTGTTAGTACGCCTGCGGGCCTCATCGCTGCGCTTGGGCCGATCTCACGGGCGCTT